>CAZWXV010000028.1:7350-8360 GCA_964637995.1 uncultured Candidatus Saccharibacteria bacterium | reverse complement strand
AAGGTGTTCAATGTAACTTTTTAACCCCGGTTAAAGGTGCTACGGAACAAAAGGATACCAGAGACATCGGAGTAATTATAAAAAAAGGTGCTGTAATAGGGCATTTCAAAAAGGAGATACGCATGGGGGAAGTTGCTGCCTTTATAATATTTTGTGTTGAAAATGAAATACCGATTTTAGCGTATGGGTTGCCCTTTGAGGGCGGCGACTTTTTCTCTTTGACGGAGTCACAATGTTTAGTCGGGATAGGAAAAAGGACGGAACTTAGACCGCATGAGATTGAAACCCTTTTAGGTATGAAAGTAGAAGTCATCCATCACATTTCCGACCACCATTTGGACGCAATGTTCAATATTATCTCCGAAAAATTGGTAGTTGCGCACAAGGGATATTTTGCAGAACACGGCTATCTTGAAGGCAAAGAAGTGATAGAGCTGTCTGACGAGGACATCTGGGACATGTCTGCTAATTTTTTACTTTTAGAAGAAAATAAAGTTTTGGCCGACTCTAATTGTAAAGAATTTAATGATAAATTAAGAGCGAAAGGCGTCTCAGTTGTTGAAGTGGATGTTTCCGAACTTAAAAAGAACGGGGGCAGTATCAGATGTATGACGATTGATCTTCTTCGTGAATAAAAAAATATAAATGCGGGAAGGCGTTGAATATATCGGAATAGCGGTTTGTTATTTTTGCCACGACGGGCTGGGCAATTTTTTATTGAGCAAAAGAGGTGAAAATGCCAGGGATGAAAATGGTACTTGGGATCCCGGAGGAGGGAGTGTAGAGTTCGGCGATACAATTTTTGACACCCTGCGCAAGGAAATAAAAGAAGAGTATAGTACGGATATCCTGGAGCAGGAATTTCTGGGTTACCGGGATGTTTTCCGTGAGCAAAACGGAAAAAACACTCACTGGGTCGTTTTTGATTTCAAGGTTTTGGTTGACCGCGAAAAGGCAAAAAATGGTGAGCCGCACATATTGGACGCCCTGGAGTGGTTAGCCTTGGACAC
>CAZWXV010000028.1:0-7340 GCA_964637995.1 uncultured Candidatus Saccharibacteria bacterium | reverse complement strand
AAGAATACAATACCGATGTTCTTGATTATGAATTCTTGGGGTACCGCGACGATGTTTATAGGGAACATAATGGTAAAAAAATTCATTGGGTCGCCCTAGATTTTAAAGTACTTGTTGACCCTACAACAGTTAAGAATGGGGAACCCCATAAACTAGATGAAGTAAAGTGGTTTACCCTGGACACACTGCCCACCCCGCTTCATTCCCAAATGCCGGTTTTTTTAGAAAAATATAAAGACAAGTTATGAAATTCTCAAAAAAAACTTTGAAGAACGGGCTTAGGGTGATAATCGCACCGATGGCGGATAATCCTACAGTGACGGTTTTGATTCTGGTGGAAGCCGGTTCCAAGTATGAAAACAAAAAAATAAACGGCATATCGCATTTTCTGGAGCACATGTGCTTTAAAGGCACGGAGAAGCGGCCTAAAGCCATAGATATTTCCAAAGAGCTTGACGCGCTCGGTAGCCAGTACAACGCTTTTACCTCCCAGGAATACACCGGTTACTTTGCTAAGGCGGACGCTCGGCACTTTAAGAAAATTTTCGAAATTATCTCCGACATTTACCTGAATTCCACTTTCCCCGAAATCGAAATGGAAAAAGAAAAAGGCGTTATTATTGAAGAGATTAATATGTACGAAGATCAGCCGCATCGGCACGTGCAAGACCTGCTCATGAAACTCCTGTATGGCGACCAGCCGGCGGGATGGAACGTGGCCGGAGACAAAAAAAACATTCTGCGCATGAAGCGCGGGGATTTTCTTGGCTATAAGCAAGCGCATTATATGCCCAACTCCACATTGCTTGTGGTCGCGGGCAATGTGACCCCAAAAAATGTTTTAGAGGAAGCTAAAAAAGTTTTCGGTTCGTCTGGCCGCGGCAGGAAGGCGGGCAAACGGGAGGTCAAAGAATCGCAGAAAAAGCCCCAGGTGCTAATAAAATGGAAGCAGACGGACCAGACGCATTTTGTGACGGCTTTTCGGTCCTATGACCTCTTGAGCGATAAGAATCCGGCGCTCCAAGTGCTTGGCGGAATATTGGGTGGCGGCATGAGTTCCCGGCTTTTCCAGAAACTCCGCGAGGAAATGGGGGTAGGTTATTATGTCCGGGCATATAACGATGCTTATACCGATCACGGCTTTTTCCAAATCTCGGCCGGGGTAGACAATAAACGCATAAACGAAGTGATCCGGGCCGTGCTTGCCGAGTGCCAGCGGCTCAAACAGATAAAAGTGAGCGCAGAAGAGCTCCACAAAGTAAAGGAATATCTTATCGGCAACATGAAACTTTCGCTTGAGTCTAGCGACGACATAGCCAATTTTTACGGCGGAGAAGAAATTTTAAAACACAGCATAAGAACTTCCGACCAAAAAGCAAAGGAGATACGCAAAGTTACGGCCGGGCAGATTCAAAAATTAGCCCAGGATATTTTCAAAAAGGACAATCTCAACTTGGCGCTGATTGGGCCCTTTAAAGATAAGAAAACATTTCTCAAACTGTTAAAATTCTAGCTTTTTCATTTAATCCTTCTGTGCTATTATGGGCCTATGACGGACGATGGTAAAACAACCACTCTCGCAATTTCTACCGGGACGATGGCCCGGGCGGTTTTGGTCGGAGTTTCCGTATTTTTGGTCTGGGTCTTGCGCGATCTCGTACTCGTGGTCCTGACCTCCATCGTCATTGCCTCATTTGTGGAGTCGGCGGTGCCTCATTTTAGAAAGATCGGGATCAACCGGCTTTTCGGGATAATCATCATATATGCAGTCTCACTCTCGGCGCTCGCGGGGCTCTTTTACCTTTTTGCGCCGCTCCTCATAACCGAAATATACAATTTCTCGAGCTTCCTTTCTTCTTACATCCCCGGTGTTTCCTGGCTCAATTATTTCCAGAACGAAGCATTCTCAGGTGCCAAGGATATTGTGGGCTCTTTGTCCGGCGGCGATTTTTCCGTAAGCGGGCTGCTCTCCGTATCCAAAGAATTCATCCAGAACCTTTCCGGAGGGTTCATTAGCGTCATTTCAGCGGCTTTCGGCGGCATCTTTAACTTTGTGCTTATCGTGGTCATATCTTTTTACCTCTCGATTCAGGACAGAGGCATAGAGAATTTTCTCCGGATAGTCATACCCCTAAAATATGAACCGTATGTGGTGGACCTATGGCGCCGGGCGAGTCGGAAAATTGCGCTTTGGATGAAAGGCCAGGTCGTGCTGGCCATTGTGGTGGCCGTGCTCAGTTATCTGGTGTTATCGCTCCTGGGCATTGAATACGCACTGGTCCTTTCTATAATCGTCGGGTTAACGGAATTCGTACCTTATGGCATAATCATTGCTTTGATTCCGGCATTTTCCTTTTCCTATATTTCCGGCGGCTGGCCGGACGCGCTCATGGTCACCGGAGCGTACCTCATTATCCAGCAGTTCGAGGCCTTCCTGTTCACGCCGCTCATTATTGAGAAAGTGGTGGGGTTGTCGCCGGTGGTAATAATCCTATCCGTGCTCATCGGATTCGAATTGGGCGGGGCGTGGGGTGTGCTTCTGTCCATACCCGTGGCGGTAGCCGCAATGGAGTTTTTGAGCGACATCGAAAAAAACAAGATTCTGGCCCGCAAAGTAGAGCAGTAGACCAATGAAAAAAAACAGTTTTTATATCACGACCACTATTCCATATGTGAACTCGGACCCGCATATCGGCTTCGCGCTCGAGATAGTGCAATCGGATGCCTTGGCCCGCTACAACCGCCTGATAGGCCGGAAAGTTTTTTTCAGTACGGGAACGGACGAACACGGACAAAAAATATTAGAGGCGGCCGCAAAATCGGGAGAAGATATCCATGCGTATGTCGACCATTACTCGGCGGAGTTTAAAAAACTCAAAGATGCCCTATTGATTTCCAACGATACTTTTATCCGCACTACCGACGAGCATCATTACAAAGCGGCGCAAGAGATGTGGGCAAGGTGCGATAAGTCAGGCGATATCTATAAAAAATCCTACACGGGTAAATATTGCGTCGGCTGTGAATCGTTTAAAACGGAGAAGGATTTAAACGAAAACGGGCAGTGTTTTTTGCATCCGAATCTGAAGGTTGCCGACCTCCGGGAAGAAAATTATTTTTTTCGTTTCAGCAAATACCAAAACAAACTTCTCCGGTACCTTGCCCGTCCGGAAGTCATATTACCGGAATGGCGCAGAGAAGAAGCGGTTAATTTCGTCAAAAACGGGCTTGAGGATTTCAGTATCTCGCGCGAAAAAGAAAGACTCTCCTGGGGCGTGCCCGTGCCCGGGGACGAGACGCAGGTGATGTACGTGTGGTTCGACGCGCTTACGAACTACATCTCTACCCTGGGCTGGCCCGAGGACGCGCAAGGTAATTTTAAAAATTTTTGGGAAAATGGCGAAACGGTTCAGACCGCGGGCAAAGACCAGATCAGATTTCAGTCGCTTATGTGGCAGGCGATGCTCATGTCCGCCGGGGTAAAAAACACGGACAAAGTGGTTTATCACGGCTTTATAACTTCAGGAGACCAAAAAATGTCGAAGTCCTTGGGCAATGTCATCAATCCTCTCGATTTAGTAAAAGAATATGGTCCGGAACCGGTGCGCTATTTTCTGCTTCGGCACGTGCATCCCTTTGAGGACAGCGATGTGACCGAGGAGAAAATAAAAGAGGCCTACAATGCGAACTTGGCGAACGGCTTGGGCAACCTGGCTTCGCGCATCTTGACGCTCGCGGAGAAATATCTGGAAAAATGTCCGAAAATTCCGGAACAAACGGATTTCAACGAATACTTCGGCTTTTTTGAAAAATTTGACGTGCAAGCGGCGGCGGACCGTGTTTGGGAAAAAATATCCGAGCTTGATAAATTCATACAGACGACGGAACCTTTTAAGGTCATAAAAATAAGCGAGACCGAAGGCAAAAAATTAATTTCCGACCTTGTGGTGCGGCTGTATGAGATAGCCCGAATGCTCAACCCGCTTTTGCCAAACACCTCCGAAACATTAAAGAATCTGATCAAAGAAAACAAAAAACCGGCGGCGCCATTGTTTCTACGCCGAGACTGAATTACACAGGGGAACCCTGTGTAGGATCCCTGTGTAGGATTTATCACCGACCATGCTAGACATTCCAACCCAGTATTGTGAGCATATAATGGGACATTTCTTGTCTCAGCCCTTAAACGCAATTTCTAATATAGCTTATTTTTTAGCTGCTTTTCTTTCGTATATATATTTACGACAACATACGGCCCCAAAGCTTTATGTTCTCCCAATTCTTCTAGGAGTTGTTGGAATAGGTAGCATGTGGTGGCACATAACCAATTCTTCCATCGGAGATATTCTAGACACGTACTCGATTGCTCTTTTTGCTTCAGTGACCACACTTCTGTTTTTAACTAAAATAACAAAATCAAAAATAATAGCCGCGGTATCTTTTGCCGCTCTCCTCTCTTTTGTATTGATGGCGGAAAGATTTGTGGCGCTGAATGGCTCATTACCTTATGTGGTGCTGCTAGGGGGCTTCCTAATTGCTGGTAAGATTTATGTAAAAAAGTTTCCTTCCGTCAAAGTTGTTTTTATCTCCACGTCACTCACTTTTTTAATAGCAATTACCCTGAGAAGCTTAGATATATTTTTGTGTCCTATTTTACCCTTTGGAACCCATTTTATATGGCATATTCTTATTGCAGTATTTGGATACCAAATCGTTTTGATGTTGGCACACTCCGACTCAGTTTTTACACAGGGTTCCCCTGTGGAGCGTGTGGTATAATTATTACATGGAGAGGAAAGTCTTATTTGTAGAGGGGGAGTATTATCACATCTATAATCGCGGAGTAGAAAAACGCACGATATTTCTCAACACTTATGACTATCAGAGGTTTATTCTTTTGTTGCACGTACTGAATACGAGTGAAAATCTAAAAATAAGAGATCTACTAAGAACGCATTCGGTCGATGAATTATTGAGGATAAAAAATAAAAATCCTCTCGTGGCCATAGGGGCCTATTGCTTAATGCCGAATCATTTTCACCTCCTCCTTACTCCTGTTGTGAAAAATGGTATTTCTAAATTTATGCTCAAACTCCAGACTTCTTATGCAATGTATTTTAATATAAAAAATGATAGAAGCGGAGCATTGTTTCAAGGAGCGTTTAAATCACAACACCTTAACACAGACGAATATTTAAAATATATTTATTCATACATACACTTAAATCCCGCAAAGTTAAAAGACAAAAATTGGATAGAACACGGACCAAAGAATTTCCATTCTCTAAAAGAATTTATTCTGAGCTATAAGCATTCCAGCATAGGGGAGTATGTAAAAAGCGATTTTTTAATCGTTAACACGCTTGCTTTTCCAGAGTATAAAAAGTTATACAAATCTGACAAAGAATATTTTCAAAACATGATTGATGACTGGCTTAATTATAAAGAAATTACACAGGGTTCCCCTGTGTTGGGAATATGACTCCGAAATACATAGACATTCACAGCCATGTTAATTTTTCCGCCTTTGATGCCGACCGGGAAGAGGTCTTAAAACGTGCATTGGACAACGAAACATTTGTTATAAATGTCGGCACGCAGATAGATACTTCGCGCAAGGCTGTAGAGCTAGCAAATAAATATGATGAAGGCATATATGCGATTATTGGGTTGCATCCTATACACACTGGAGCTTCATATCATGATGCGAAAGAATTAGGCGAGGGTGGAAAAGAATTTACTTCCCGTGGGGAAATTTTTGATAAGGCAGAATACCGGAAACTTTTGGCGGACCCGAAGACCTTAGGGGTGGGGGAATGCGGGCTGGATTATTACCGTTGCGACGATGAATCTATTGCCAGGCAGAAAGAGGCCTTTATCACGCAGATAGAGCTCGCGAACGAGTTTCATAAGCCACTCATGCTCCACATCCGGAATAATCCGGAGGATAAGTCCAAAAATGCGTATTTTGACGCGCTGGAACTTTTGAAAAAATATGCCCAGGTTAAGGGCGACGTGCATTTTTTTGCGGGTGGCCTTCCCGAGGCGCAAGCATTTCTAGATTTCGGCTTCACGCTTTCTTTTACCGGAGTAATAACTTTCACGCATGATTACGACGAGGTCATAAAAAATACTCCGCTCGAGATGATAATGACCGAGACTGATTCCCCGTACGTCGCGCCCGTTCCTTACCGGGGCAAGCGCAATGAACCTGTTTATGTGCGGGAAGTGGTGAAAAAAATTGCTGAAATTAAAAACCTGCCGGAAGAAAAAGTGGCACAGGCGATAATTTCTAACGCGAAAAGAGTTTTTGGCCTGGGATAGGGCTCAGGGGTTTACTTTTTAAGGTCATTTTGCTAGTATGAAGTTCATGTTAAAAGACGAATCAGCGGAAGAATTGAACGACAAGGAATTAGATATCACCGAAAGAATCTACGAACTCGGCTACCTTTTGGTTCCGACTATGCCGGAAGAAGACGTGCCGGCGGCCTTCGGCAACCTGAAAGAACTGGTAACATCCCTACCCGGCATTCCGGTGTCCGAAGAGATGCCCAAACTCATACCCCTAGCCTATACCATGACCAAAGTAATTCAGAATGTGCGCCATAAATTCAACACCGCATATTTTGGCTGGATAAAGTTCACCATGGAGACGGAAAAAGTCCTAGAACTTAAAAAGAAGCTTGACCTTGACCCAAACCTCGTACGCTTCCTCCTATTGAAGACCGTCAAAGAAAATACCATCGCTTCCCGCAGGTTTGTGCGGCCGGATATGCACAAGAGGTCCAAGCCCAAAGAAGAGGGGGGCGCAGAATCTCCGGTGGCTATAAACAAGGAAGAGATCGACAAGGAAATTGAAGCCATGGTCTCATAAAAAGTATGTATCTCAACAAAGCCATGTTAATAGGCAATCTTACCAGGGACCCGGAACTCCGTTCCCTGCCTTCCGGAATCAAAGTCTGCAGTTTTTCGCTGGCCACCAACCGCGTATGGAAAGACAAAAACGGCGCGCGCCAGGAATCAACCGATTATCACAACGTGGTGGTCTTCGGCCGCCAGGCGGAAACGGTTGCCCAGTATATGAAAAAAGGAAGCTCCATATTGGTAGAAGGCCGAATGCAGACCCGGAGCTGGGACGACAAGACAAGCGGGGAGAAAAAATACCGCACGGAGATAGTCGCTGATCGCACGCAATTCGGGCCTAAAGGCAGTAGTGGCGGAGGCGGTGCCCCGGCCGTAGCCGCAAAAGTACCAGAGAAAGGGGGAGAGGAAATGGACGCCATAGAATATCCGGAAGAAGACATTAACCCCGAAGACATACCATTTTAAAACCAGCCCCC
>CAZWXV010000027.1:0-9144 GCA_964637995.1 uncultured Candidatus Saccharibacteria bacterium | reverse complement strand
CCTGGGAGAGAAAGTAACCGAAGCGGTCATCACCGTTCCGGCTTATTTCAACGACTCCCAGCGGGCAGCCACTAGGGATGCCGGCAAGATCGCCGGGCTCGACGTGAAGCGCATCATCAACGAGCCGACGGCGGCCGCGCTCGCGTATGGTTTTAACAAAAAGAAAAATGAAAAGATAGCCGTGTTCGACTTCGGCGGCGGAACATTTGATATTTCCGTTTTGGAAGTGGGCGAAGATGTGGTGGAAGTAAAATCCACCGATGGGGATTCGCACCTGGGCGGAAAAGACATCGACCAGAAAATAATAAATTGGCTGGCGGATGGATTCCAGAAGGAACACGGCGTAGACCTGCGCAAAGACCCTCTTTCCCGGCAGCGCCTGGACGATGCGGCGGAAAAAGCGAAAATCGAACTTTCCACCGCAGTGGAATCGGAAATCAACCTGCCCTTCATTACTTCCGGCGAAGCGGGGCCGCTCCACCTGGTGCGGAAGATGTTGCGGGCGGATTTGGAAGACCTGTGCCGCGAGTTCGTGGACCGGGCGATGGAAATTAGTAAGCGGGCTATGGAGGCTTCGCCTTTCAAGATGAACGAGATTAACGAAGTTATACTTGTCGGCGGCCAGACCCGCATGCCCATGATCCAGAAAGCCGTGGAAGATTTCTTTGGCCGAAAGCCGCATATGGGGGTCAATCCGGATGAAGTGGTGGCGCTCGGCGCCGCGGTGCAGGCTGGAGTGTTGCAAGGCGACGTCAAAGATGTTTTGCTTCTCGATGTCATTCCGCTTTCGCTTGGCATTGAAACTCTGGGCGGCGTGGGTACCAAATTGATTGAAAGAAATACCACTATACCATCCTCAAAATCCCAGACCTTTTCCACGGCGGCGGACAATCAGACCTCGGTGGAGATACATGTGGTCCAAGGGGAGCGCCCGATGGCAAGCGACAATAAATCCCTGGGCCGGTTTATTCTCGACGGCATACCGCCTTCGCCCCGGGGTATGCCACAAATAGAAGTGTCCTTTGACGTGGATGTGAACGGAATACTGAATGTTGCCGCCAAAGACAAGGCTTCCGGCAAGACGCAGTCCATAAAAATAGAAGCCAGCTCCGGACTCAAGGAGGAAGATATAAAGAAGATGCAGGCAGATGCCGAGGTTCATGCGGAAGAAGACAAGAAGAAAAAAGAGAACGCCGAAGTGAAAAATACCGCCGAGATGATTATTTATACAGCCGAGAAGGCATTAAAAGACAATGAAGCCAAAATCCCGCAGGAGGTGAAAGACGGGGTCAATGCAAAAATCACGGCCTTGCGGGGAGTCAAAGACGGCACCGACGGTGAGGCCATCAAGAAAGCCACCGAGGAACTTTCCACGGAAATGTCCAAGATTGGCGAAGCGCTGAATAAAGCCGGCGCGACTCCCGGCGGGGAAGCGAAAGCCCCCGAAGAACAGCCAGACAAAGTCAAAGATGCGGAATTCAAAGAGAAAAAACCAGACGACGACGAAGAGGTCCGCAAGGAGTAAATTGCCGAACAAAAGCCCCGCAAGGGGCTTTTTAGTTTGACATATTTTTGGTATAATTAAAGCATGGAAATGGACCAAATCCCGATAAATAAGGACGTAACTTACCTTGGGTTGACCACTTATCGGGACAAAAATACACTTTTCGGCATCAAGCGAAAGGACAGAAGACAGCACGTATACCTCCTGGGAAAATCCGGCTCCGGTAAATCGGTGCTGATGTTCAACATGATCATTCAGAACATCCAGAACGGCGAAGGAGTCTGCTTGGTTGACCCGCACGGAGAAAATGTCGAAACAGTTCTATCCGCCATTCCCAAACACCGCCTGAAAGATGTAATCTATTTCAATCCCGCGGATGCCGACTATCACATAGGTTTTAATGTTCTCGAGCTCATAGACCCGCAGTACAAGCATCTCGTGGCTTCCGGACTCATGGGTATTTTTACCAAAATATGGGCGAATGCCTGGAGCGCCCGTATGGAATACATTTTAAACAACACCATCTTGGCACTTCTGGATACCCCGGGCACGACACTTTTGGGAATTCCCAGAATGCTCGTGGACAAAGATTACCGTCAGAAAATAATTGCCAACCTGAGAGACCCGGTCATCAAGGCATTTTGGGTTCACGAATACGAAGCCTGGCAGGACAAATTCCGAAACGAAGCCATTGCGCCTATCCAGAACAAAGTCGGACAATTTCTCTCCACATCTATCATCAGAAATGTCGTCGGCCAGTCCAAGAGCACGATAAATATTTTCGACATGATGAACGAAGGCAAGATATTCCTGGTGAACGTCTCCAAAGGGCGCATCGGCGAGGACAACTCCGCGCTTTTGGGCGGCATGATTATTACCAAGATCCAGCTTGCCGCTATGGAGCGGGTGCGCATACCGGAGGAAGATCGCCGGGATTTTTATCTGTACGTGGACGAATTCCAGAACTTCGTGACCGACGCCTTTGCGGGTATTTTGTCCGAAGCTCGCAAATACCGGCTCAACCTGACCGTGGCGCATCAATATACCGCCCAGCTTATATCGGACAAGAGCACCGCTGTCCGGGACGCCGTGTTTGGCAACGTGGGTACGATGATAGTTTTTCGGGTGGGCGCCGACGATGCGGAATTTCTGGAAAAGGAGTTCGAACCGGAATTTACCCCGCAGGACATAGTCAACCTGCCGAACTATAAAGTTTACATGAAGCTCATGATAGACGGGGTTACCTCGCGACCTTTTTCGGCCAAGACCCTGCCGCCTATGGTCAAGGGTGGAGACAAAACCGTTGAACAAGAGGTCATACAATCCTCCCGGGATTTATACTGCCGCCCGAGGGATATAGTGGAAAAAGAAATAAATGATTGGAGCGGAATGTCACTTGGGGATGAGAATATGTCGCCCACGGGTGAAAAATTTCCCATTATCTGTTCCCATTGCGGACAGGAAAGAACAGTGCCTTTCAAACCCGAGCCCGGCCGCCCGGCTTACTGCAAGGAATGCATCGCCAAGATAAAATCCGGAGAAGTAAAAGTTGTGAAGGGTTCCAAAGCCGAACCCATACATGACGAAGCGGAGTTTTTTCAGCCACTGGCGGACCTGGGCATCGAATTTAAGCCGAAGGAAAGCAAGGTCAGTGTATATGACCGTCATCCGGAACGGGGAGACAAAGCTCCGGCGGCGGCCAAGCCGGGATTACTTGATACAATCAAAAAAACTTTTGTGCCAAAAGTTCCTTCACAGGATGGCAGAGACGCCAGGACCGGTCCGCCTAGGAATGCTCCTGTTCGCGGTGAAAATAAAGCGCTCAAGGACGTGCTGAGCAAGCTTGTGGTAAAAGAAGCGGAGGCGCCCAAGGCGCCTCCGCCCAGGCCCGCACCCACACCGATACCGGCGCCCATCTCCCTCGATGCCCTTAAAAACAAAATGAGAGATGTCAAACAAAATGTCTCGCCTGCGCAGGACCGTTCCGCAAGCCAGGCAGATATGAACAAACTCAAAGATCTTATTTTCGAAAAAACCGCCGCCCTAAGTGGGGTCCCGCCGAAGGCGGTGATACAAAATGCCCCGCAGGTACCTGCGCCGGCTCCCATGCCCGCATCTGCGCCCATTCCGCCGCCCCAGCCTGCCAGTCCACCCCCGGTTCAACCCGCATTTCCACCGACTCCTCCCAAAACGCCCGAGACACCGGCGCCCGCCTCGACTCCTCCTCCAAAGCCGGTTCCCGAAGTTCCAGAAGACGTTTTGAGGAAAATTTTGGAATAAAAATTGTTCTAAAATTCTATAGAACATTAGAATGAAAACCGGAACAAAAAATTTTTCTTGGCTGGATGTACCGAAGGCGGTTTGGTATTTTTTGGAAGAGGATAAAAAAAAGTTCACTTTTTATTTAACCGCCCTGCTTATAGCATTTTTTTATGACCTGGTGCCGGTATACATAGTGGGGAAAATGGTGGATTTTTTCACTAGCTACCAGCCGGGCCAATCGCTCTACCTTTTTTATTTTTATATAATTTTTGTCAGTGTTACCTGGGTGATATTTGGAGTTATCCGGGTATTTCTCCGGGGAAGTCTGGGAGCCATCGCTGTGAACGCCCGGGCCCGGGCCCGAACTTGGGGATTTGAACGCTTAACTGAGTTTTCTCTGGAGTGGCATAACAAGGAAAATGTCGGGAATAAACTTCAGAGAATCTTTACGGGCGCTGACGCTATTACCCGGTGGCTCCGGATACTCCGGGCGGATCTTTTAAGAATTTTTGCCAACGTATTTGGCGCCGTGGCGTTTTTCTTATTTACAGACAGTAAGTTCGTTGTCGTAGTTGTCGGTTATACATTAATATTCTTATATATTGAACTCAATTTTAATAAAAGGATTCTCGATTTAAGCAATGAATTTAATAAACTCAATCAAAAAGCCGGCGGTGCGCTTGTAGAATCGGCAAACAATATGCTTTCCATCAAGGCCTTAGGCAGTGAAAAGACCGTAGCGGGCAGGGTTTTGAGCAAAGAGGCTATGTCCCGCGATGTGTCCATAAGCAAGATTCATATCATCAATTTCAAATGGATTCTCCTGCACGTCTTGAGCGCGTTCACCTTACTTATCTTTCTTTATTTTATAGGCACTTCGGTAATCGCAGGCGTTATCACCATCGGTACGGTTTTGGTATTTTTCACGTATTTTTACAAATTGCAGGGATATTTGTCGGACATATCCAATCTGAATATGGAACTTATTGAACTGAAATCGGATTTGGGCCAAATGATGCCGATATTCCGGGAAACGGAATTCATAAAAACGGGCAACGATAAGTTTCCGAAGGATTGGCAGGAGATAACACTAGAGAACGCCGGCATGGACTATGGTTCCGGACAGATGGGACTTAAGGATTTCAACTTGACCCTGAAAAGAAACACCAAAACAGGCATTGCCGGAGTTTCCGGCTCCGGTAAGTCCACATTGGCGAAAATAATGTTGGGCCTGTACGCGCTAGAGTCTGGCGAGTTTAGGATAGGGAAAAAAAGTTATTACTCCATATCGCACAATGAAACCCTCGACAACATAACCGTCGTCCTCCAGGAAACGGAACTATTCAATCTGCCGCTTCGGGATAATATCACCATGATGCGGCAGGAAGATCCGGAATTATTGAAACAGGCGATAGACATCTCCGAGCTCTCGGAAGTTTTGAGCCGCCTGCCGGAAGGACTGGATGCCATGATAGGCGAGAAAGGCTATATGCTCTCCGGCGGCGAGCGCCAGCGTCTGGGCATAGCCCGCGCAGTATACAAAAATGCCCCGATTGCTCTCTTAGACGAGGCGACGTCTTCTCTCGACTCGGAAACGGAAGGCAAAATCATGGATAAACTGCTGGGAGAATACGGTCGGGACAAAACTTTTCTCATCATAGCGCACCGCCTGGGAACTTTGAGATATACCGATAAAATAGCGGTAATGGACAGGGGTACAATAATGGAAGAGGGAACATACGAGGAATTGACCAACAATCCCGCATCACTTTTTTCGCGCCTTAACCGCGAGCATGCATTACCAAGCTAATAACTAGAGCAATGCAAAGCGAAACTAAAAATTGCCAGAATTGCAAAAAAAGCTTCATCATCGAGCTGGAAGATTTTAATTTCTACGAAAAAATAAGCGTGCCTCCGCCGACCTTCTGCCCCTTGTGCCGTGCGCAGAGGCGGCTAGCTTTCCGAAATGAGCGGAAGCTTTTCAAAGTGACGGATGCCTTTACCGGTAAGGAAATTTTTTCCACTTACCCCAAAGAAAGCGGGAGAAGCATAATTAGCAGAGAGGCGTGGTTCGGCGACGAATGGGATGCGATGGACCACGGCATAGACGTGGACTTTTCCCAGCCGTTCCTGAAGCAGCTTTGGCAGCTCATGGGCAAAGTACCCATGTACAATTTCAATACGACTTTCATGGTGAACAGCTCCTACTCCTTCAATTCCTCCCGTCTCAGGAATTGTTATCTGCTTTGCAATTCAAATGAGTCGGAGGATTGCCTCTATGGAAACGGGGTCGATTCCAGTAAAAATTGCGTGGACAATTCTCACGTCAAAAGTTCCGAACTATGCTACGAATGTTTTTGGCTGGACAGATGTTACCAATGTCATTTTACACAAAGATGTGAAGATTCCCGTAATCTATGGTTTTGTCGCGGCTGCGTGGGGTCGAACGACTGCTTTGGTTGCGCAAATCTGATCAATGCTTCTTACCGCATCTTCAACAAGCAATACACCAAGGAAGAATATCAGGCGGAGATTGCGCGCATGGGTTTGGACACGCTGGCCGGTATTGAAAAAGGCCAGAGTGATGCCAAAGCGTTTTGGGACACCTTGCCCGTAAAAAACATCCAGGGAGTGAAAAACGTCAATTCCTCGGGTTCCTACATTACCCATTGTCGTAACGTGAACGATAGTTACCTAATACGAGAAGGGGAGAACATGCGCTATTGCCAATATTTGCAAGTGCCCCGCAACAAGGACAATTACGATGTGTGTATCTGGGGTGAATATATAGAGCTCTGCTATGAGACGATAGAGTGCGGGGAAAATTCCTACAACAACCGTTTTTCTTGGAATTGCTGGCCGGCATGCAGGAATTGCGAATATTCTACGCATCTCTTCAGCTCGTCGGATTGTTTCGGATGTACCGGACTGAAGAAAAAGCAATATTGCATTCTCAATAAGCAATACACTAAAGAAGAATATGAAGAGTTAGTGCCAAAAATTAAAAAACATATGGATGAAATGCCTTTTGTGGATTCACGGGGCATCGTCTACAAATATGGCGAATTTTTCCCGATTGAGCTTTCGCCTTTCGGTTACAACAATACCATTGCTATACAGCATTTTCCCCTGAGCAAGGAAGAGGCACTCGGAAATAACTATGGCTGGATTGACCGAGAACGGGGTGAATATGACATAACCAAAAAAGCGGCCGAGTTGCCGGAGAAAATATCAGATACCACGGATGAAGTTCTAAAAGAGGTCATCGAATGCGAGAATTGTAAGTTTGCCTACCGAATCCAGCCCAACGAGCTCGCATTTTACCGCCGGGAGAACTTGCCCTTGCCGCATCTTTGCAATGAATGCCGCTACGAGCGGCGCATTGCGGATCGCTTGAGTATACAATTATATGGACGCGCATGTATGTGCGCCGGAAAAGGAGACAAGACCGGGGTTTATAAAAATATAATCGCACATCAACACGCCGCCGCGCCGTGTCCCGAAAAATTCAAGACCGGTTATGCCCCAGAACGGCTGGAAATAGTATATTGTGAGAAGTGCTATCAGCAGGAGGTTTACTAAATCATAGTATTGCCGCATACTAGAACATGGATATATGCAAAGCGAAACCAAGAATTGTCAAAACTGCAAAAAAGATTTCGTCATCGAGCCGGATGATTTCGGATTTTACGAAAAAATAAAAGTCCCGCCGCCGACGTGGTGTCCCGAGTGCCGGGCCATGCGCAGGATGATTTGGCGCAACGAGCGTTCGCTTTACCACAATAAATGCGCTTTTTCCGGCAAAAAAATCATCTCCATGTTTTCTCCGGAGAGTAAACTTACGGTGTATGACCGGGACATATGGTGGGGCGACAAATGGGATCCGCTGGCATATGGGCAGGAATATGACTTTTCCAGGCCGTTTTTTGAACAATACCAAGAACTTTTGTCTAGAGTGCCTCTGCCGAACCAAGGGAGTGTAAATTGCGTAAAATGTGAATACGGTAACCACAACACCGATTGCAAGAATTGCTACCTTGTCTATGCAACTTTCGGCGGTGAGAATATTTCTTATTCCCAAGGGGCCGTAAACACCAAAGACTCTCTTGACCTGTATTCTGTCAATAAGTCCGAGCAGTGCTATGAGGACGTTTTATGCAGCGGGCTTTATAAAACCCACTTCAGTTACGACAGCGATGATTGCATAGATTCCAAGTTCCTGACCTCATGTATCAATCTGCAAAATTCGCTCGGCTGTATAAATCTCCGGCACAAGGCTAATTGTTTATTTAATGAGAAATATTCCAAAGAGGAGTATAAAGAAAAGATTCAAAAATATGACTTCGGGAGTTATAAAGCGCTCAACGAATTCAAGAAAACCTATGCTGAATTTATTAAAGACAAGTTTAGACGTTTCGCGTTCCTTTATAGATGCGTGAATGTTACCGGTGACAACGTGCTGACTTCAAAGAACAGCAAGATGGTATTTAATATTTTCGGAGAAGTGGAAGATTCCAAATATGTGACACATGCCATGAACGTTAAAAATTGTTATGACGGATATGGCATGGGATTGCGTTCAGAGTTTATGTATGAGGCAATGGACGCGGGCATAGACGCTTCTCGGGAATATTTCGGGGTTATAACCCACAGTAGCTTAGATACGAACTATACCTATTTGTGTTTTAGTTCAAAATATTTGTTTGGTTGTATAGGTTTGCGCCAGCAAGACCACTGTATCTTAAACAAAAAATATACCAAAGAAGAGTACGATAAATTACTGCCTAAAATAATTGAACACATGAATACTATGCCCTATATAGACCAGAAAGGCAGAGTATATAAATATGGCGAGTTTTTTCCGCCGGAAATTTCTCCGTTTTATTACAACGAAACGATAGCGAATGAATATTATCCCATCAGCCAAAATCAGGCGGAGACCTATGGTTTTCAATGGAAAGAAAAAGAAAAGAGAGATTACACCATAGACTTAAAAGCCGATGATTTGCCGGACCATATAAAAGACACAGATAATTCTATAATAGGCAAAAGCATTGAGTGTTTGCATAAAGAGGCCTGTAGCGAACAGTGTACCAAGGTATTTAAAATTCTCCCCGAAGAACTGGAGTTTTACAGAAGGATGAATCTAGCACTACCTAGGTTGTGTCCCAACTGCCGCCATTACGAAAGGCTAAAGAAGAGAAATCCGCTCAAACTCTGGCATCGTGCCTGTATGTGTGATAAAGAAAATCATCAGCATAAGGGTAAGTGTGTTAACGAATTTGAGACCAGCTATGCCCCCGAGCGTCCCGAAATCGTGTACTGCGAAAAATGTTATCAGGCGGAAGTTTACTAGGTTTTGTGGTAAAATAGGGATA
>CAZWXV010000026.1:8432-10098 GCA_964637995.1 uncultured Candidatus Saccharibacteria bacterium | reverse complement strand
GGCGCGGGATATGGAAACGATATTGTCCTCAAGCGGCGGGCGCAGGGATTCGATGCCCCGCTTTTCGAATTCCGGAAATTCGTCGAGAAAGAGTACGCCCCGATGCGCGAGCGTCACTTCCCCGGGTTTGGGATAAGTACCGCCGCCGATGATGGATACATAGGAAGAAGTATGGTGCGGGGCGCGAAAAGGCGCGCTCGACACGAGCGCGCCCTGCGCCGCGCCCGCCACGGAGTGGATGCCGGTAATCTCGAGCACTTCCGGAATACCGAGCTCCGGCAGGATCTGAGAAAATGCGCGCGCGAGCATGGTCTTGCCCGTGCCCGGCGGCCCGTACATGGCGATATTGTGGCCGCCGGCCGCCGCGATCTCAAGCCCGCGCTTGGCGCCCTCTTGCCCGCGGATGTCCGCGAAATCCGAGCTCTTGGCTTCTTTCGGAAAAATTATTTTAGTGGGCGGATGCTGTGAAATTTTTTTTGCCTTCTTATCTTCTTTCTGTCCCGCCGGCTTCCCGCCTGCAACGCTATGCGCAGCATTGCGGGCAGGCTTGGTCTCATCAACATGCTCCACCACTTCCCGCAAACTGCCCGCGCCGAAAATTTTTACGCCCTCCACTAAGGCCGCCTCTTCCGCGTTTTCCCTGGGCAGATATATTTCCTCAAAACCCGCACGCGCGGCTTCCTGTGTCAAGGGCAGGGCGCCGCGGATGCGCCGGAGCGTGCCGTCGAGTCCGAGCTCGCCCAGAAAGATTTTCTTCTCCGCGTCAAACTTTATGTCTCCCGCCGCCTTCATGTATGCGAGCGCTATGCCGAGGTCAAAAAACGGCCCCTCTTTTTTGAGGTCGGCCGGCGAGAGGGACACTATTATCTTCTGGTTCTTGGCCTTGGGTGACTGAAAACCTGAATTTTTGATGGCGCCCGAAACCCGGTCTTTGGATTCATCCACCGCCTTGTCCGGCAATCCCACCACGGCAAAAGAATGGAGTCCGCGGGAAAGGTCCACCTCGATGGTTACGATAGCTCCGGAAAGAAGATTTACTTGAGCTGAATATACTTTGGCAAAACTCATAAATTATATATTCAAAAATTTTCTCTGGCTGTGTATTGGTAAAAAACAGACATACATAGAAAAATTATAACATAAGTTTAAATAATACAATTAGAAAAAATTGTATAGAACAAGAAAAACAAAAACCGCCCTCCGTACGGTTCTTGCGTCGAAAAGCGGTGGATGAAAATGTGGTCAGAAGGAAAACGCCATCCTAACCCACACGTGGGGTTTGCCTTCATTAACGAATTGATAACTGGCGACACAGGTCATTTTCTCCCCGAAGTTGAAGACAAGTTGAGGACCTGCAGCCGAAGTCCTGACCCATTGGGGACCCGTAGCCAAAATCCTGACCTCAACCTCATGCTTCCAGGTATTCTCGGCCTCTAGCCCGAGCCGAATACCTTTGACGATGGCACGATTGCCTTGGAGGAAGAGGTATGCACCTTGAGTGGAGTTGCCAGGGTCAATCCACTGGATGTTGGTGAAAAAACTGTACTTCTCTCCGTTGTACGCGCCGCGGATTTCCGGCACGAAGATGACTTGTTTGTCCGCGATGAGCATCCCGGCATGGACGCCTAGCCACCCATTCTCGCCGTTGAACTGCAGGCCGATCGCA
>CAZWXV010000026.1:4546-8422 GCA_964637995.1 uncultured Candidatus Saccharibacteria bacterium | reverse complement strand
TCAGCCAGCCACTCAGGACAACCGGCCCGCTGCCATTTACGCCGTGAACCAAAATCTTGACGTTGCCATCGAGACTATCCTCCGCGATGGCTGTTGTGGAAATAAGTACCGCGAGCGCAAGAATCACTACGACGACTAAACGATTGAACATGGTGTTCTCCTTTTGTTTGATTGTTTAAGAACTCTAGTCAACACAGTATATGTGAAATGTCAATAAGTGTAAATAGTGTTGTACAAACTTGACAACAGTATCATGTCTTGCTATACTCCCCTTGTGATAGATAAAACGTTAGAAAAATTAGGGCTCCGGGATGAGGAAATCAAAACCTTTCTTTTTCTTTTGGAAAATGGTGAACAGACCGCCGGAAATCTGGCAAAAAAGACGGGGCTTTCGCGTCCGTCTTTATATGGCTTTCTAAAAAAGCTAGAAGGAAACGGACTGGTGGTTGAATCTTTGAAAGACGGAATAAAAACATTTCTAGCTGTATCAAAAGAAAAAATAGATGCTTTGTTGAATCAAAAAATCGAAGAGTTGAATAGAAGCAAAAGTGACATTGAAAAATTATTTGCCACTGTGCAAACGGGTAAAATTACAACTAGCCCAAAATTTCAATTTTTTGAAGGAGTTGAAGGAGTACAGTATGTATTAAAAGATATGCTGCTCTACCGCGACATTAAAACAAAAGCTTACTGGCCGACTAAAACCATGCTCGATCTTTTGTCGGAGGATTTTTTCTATCAACTAAATAAGGAGCGTATAAAACGGCACATATATACACAAAGCATTTGGCCCAGCAGTCAAAAAGTGGATATCAAAAAATATCCGTACATGGAAACCGGAGAGAAATTTTTCCGCGAAAGAAAAATAGCCCCAAAAGAAGCTGATTTTTCGATGGGATACTGGATCTATGAAAATAAGGTTGCTTTTATTTCTTCCAAAAAGGAATGTTTCGGTTTTATTATTGAAAGTAAAGAATTTGCAGAAATGATGTCTTCTCAATTTGATATAGTCTGGAAGATATCAAAACCAATTTCCCCTGTGGATGATGAACATACGAAAAAGTTTTTGGAGGAAATCGATAAATAGGTAATTTGGGGAAACTATTTTGTTATTCTTCTAAATGCTGCTTGCAGGTGCGGGCCGCCGGATTGGCTTCCAAGCGCGCCGCTTCGATATCTTTTTTGCAGACTTTGCATTTGCCGAAGGTTTCTTTGTTTATAGATTTGAGCGCCTTTAAGATATCGCCCAACCGGGGCTCGAGCGTGCGCATCATGGAGCTTCTTTCTTCGAAGTCCTCGAAGCGGTCCGCCATGTCGTTCTGGTCCGACTCGGGAAACGGTTGCTCTTCCGGAATGGTTTCCCATTCGCCGGTCTCGGGGTTAAGCTTACCCATATCTTTCATCTGCAGCAAGAGCGCATCTCTCTCCTCTTCCAGCTTTTCTTTTAGCTTTTGCTTATTCATTATGCCCAAATGATAGCATTTTAAATTCCCATAGCAAGTCCTGCTTCGCTCCCGTTTTCATGCTAAGATAATCGTATGAAATATGACATAGCGGATATCAAGCTCGCGGAAAAAGGAATGGAAAAGATTGCCTGGGCTGGCAAAGACATGCCGGTGCTTGCGGGCATCGCCGCGGATTTTAAAAAGAAAAAACCTTTTAAAAACATCACTATCGGGGGTTGCCTGCACGTCACAGCCGAAACCGCGAACCTTATGATTGCGCTCAAGGCGGGCGGCGCCAAAGTCGGCCTCTGCGCATCGAACCCCCTGTCTACACAAAACGACGTGGCCGCGGCGTTGGTAAAAAATTTCGGTATTCCCGTATTTGCCAAAAAAGGCGAGAGTGGCGCGGAATATTTCCAGCATTTGAATGCGGTGCTCGACATGAATCCGGACATTACCATGGATGATGGCGCGGACCTAGCGGGCGAACTCCACTCCAAAAGAAAAAATCAGGCTAAAAAAATCCTGGGCGGCACGGAAGAAACCACCACCGGAGTCATCCGGCTCAAGGCGCTCCAAAAAGAAGGCGCTCTTCTTTTTCCGGTGGTGGCGGTAAACGATTCCATGACCAAGCACTTCTTTGACAACCGCTACGGCACGGGGCAATCCACTTTGGACGGCATCGTCCGCGCCACCAACAAGCTGCTTGCGGGCTCCGTTTTCGTAATCGCGGGCTACGGCTGGTGTGGTAAAGGCCTAGCTATGCGCGCGCGAGGCATGGGCGGTAACGTTATCGTCACGGAAATCGACCCGGTCAAAGCTATGGAGGCTCTGATGGACGGATTCCGGGTCATGAGGATGGAGGAAGCGGGAAAGGTTGCGGATTTCATATGCACGGTCACCGGCAACATCGACGTGGTGAACCGAAAAACCTTCGCAAGCATTAAGGACGGCTGCGTCATCTCGAACTCCGGGCACTTTGACGTGGAAATAAATCTCAACGACCTAAACAAAATGTCCAAAAAGAAAAAAGTTCTGCGGGATTTCGTGGAGGCTTACACTTTAAAAAACGGCCGGACGATTTTCGTCCTTGCGCAAGGCCGCCTGGTCAACCTAAGCGCTGCGGAAGGCCACCCGGCTTCGGTCATGGATATGAGCTTCGCCAATCAGGCGCTCGCCGCGACGTTCCTGTTCCAGAATAAAGGCAAGCTCCCGAACAAGGTACTGGTTCTACCGGAGGTTCTCGACTATGAAATCGCGGCGCTCAAGCTCCGGAGCATGGGCGCAAAAATAGACACGCTTTCCAAGAGACAGAAAGAATATTTGTCTGGTTGGCGGGAAGGCACAAAATAGTCATGAAAATCGCGATTACCGGCGCCCAAGGAGTGGGTAAAACCACCTTGGCCCGACAAATCAATAAGGATTATCCCGATTTGAAAATCTTGCCTGAAGCGGCGCGGCTGGCCAAAGAGGCAGGTTACGGCATTGATCACACTTCGACAGCAGAAACAGAGTTGTGGCTCATCGCAAAGCAAATTGAGTTAGAAAGTATGGCAAATAAGTGGATAGCCGACCGCTGTGGGATAGATTTGCTCGCATACATACAGCACTTATTTTCGGCGGAATCGGCTTTAATTGAATTTGCTACCAAAACATTGGTGCCGAGATTCAATGATTATGATCTGGTTTTGTATTTACCCGGCGGAGAATTCGCGATTGAAGATGACGGTGTGCGGACGACTGACGTGAAATTCCAACAAGCCGTAGACCAGCGAATTAAAGATATTCTGGAAAAGCACAAGGTTCCATTTGTTCAAATAGTTGGTTCGCCCGAAGAACGGCTATTAAAAGTAAAAAGTTTGTTTAAAAATTTATTGTAGTATAATAGATTGCGTATTTTATTTTTATGTTCTATAAGCACAATAATAATTACACGGTCGAGAGCGTAACTTCCGGACATCCGGATAAAATCTGCGACCAGATATCGGACGCGATACTCGATGCATACCTGAAAGAGGACCCGGAGAGCCGGGTTGCGGTGGAAACTTTCGGCGGACACGGCAAACTCGTCATCGGCGGCGAGGTTACCTCCAAGGCAAAAGTTGACTATGTGAAAATCGCCCGGGATGTTTATAAAAACATAGGCTATAACGATACACTCGAAATTTCCGCGCATATCGTGACCCAGTCCCCCGACATCGCGCTCGGTGTGGATACCGGCGGCGCGGGAGACCAGGGAATCATGTACGGATTCGCGACCGATGAAACCATGTCATACATGCCCGACGCTATCGTGAAAGTCCATGCTTTAACCCGCGGGCTTGAAGACTTGCGAAAAAAAGGAACTCTGAAGTGGCTCCGTCCTGACGGAAAATCGCAGATAACCATATACAAAGGGAAATTGCAGGCGGCTTTGGTATCAACCCAGCAC
>CAZWXV010000026.1:0-4536 GCA_964637995.1 uncultured Candidatus Saccharibacteria bacterium | reverse complement strand
GGAGACCAGGGCATCATGTACGGGTTCGCCACGGACGAGACCGACCGGTTCCTGCCAAAAGGCGTGGTTCTGGTACACAAGCTCGCCAAGCGTCTGGAAAGGACCCGGAAACATACGGATGAAAACCAAAGGATATCGTGGCTCCGTCCGGACGGCAAAACACAGGTCACTTATTTGAACGGGAAATTAAATACGGTACTGGTTAGCGCCCAGCACGGCCCGGACGTTTCCCAGGAAGAAGTCAGAAAAGAAATAACCGAAAAAATAATTCTGCCTCTGCTTTCGGATGAGGAGAAAAAAACGGTCAGAGTATTGGTGAACCCTACCGGCAAATTCGTGCAGGGCGGCTTTGAGGCTGATACTGGCCTCACCGGCCGAAAAATAATGGTAGACACTTATGGCGGCATAATCCCCCACGGCGGCGGATGCTTCTCCGGCAAGGATGCCACGAAGGTGGACCGCTCGGGAGCATACATGGCGCGTTTTGTCGCCAAGAATCTAGTCGCAGCGGGCTACGGCAAGGAAGTTCTGGTCTCAGTCGCTTACGCCATCGGCATGGCGGAACCCTTGATGATAGAAGCCATAAACGAAAAGGGTGAGAACCTAGCGGACATTGTTCGTAAAAATTTCGACTTCAAACCGCGAGCTATCATCAAGCGCCTCGATTTGCGCCAACCCATCTTTAAAAAGACCGCGACCTACGGCCACTTCGGCAGAAAAAATCTGCCTTGGGAAAAAATCGAAAAATTATGATTTGTATTCGGGTCAACTGTCCTGGTCTTATCCAAACCTAGAAAGTAAGATTATGGAAGACACCCCCGCTAGTATGCCTATAACTTCATAGATGCTCAGGTGTTCTTTGAAAACAAGAACTCCTATGGTTGTGAGCGCGACAACCGTAGTAACTCCATAAATTACTCCAAGTGTACTAAGTTTGATATGCTTCATTACGAAAAACCATCCTATTGCTGTAGATGAGTACACCAGAAATCCTATTAAAAACCATTTAAGGTCAATGTATTTGCTGCTATCATGCCCGGCTAGTTTTATAAAATAGTCGCCCAACACACCAACAAGACTCAGACCTACCACGATAAGTGATGCATTTATTATACTCATTTCATTTATTTTTTAAGTATATGATATAATTGTATTATATTTCTTATGCAGAGTAAACAGAAGCATCGACATAGAAAAGTGCATATAAAGGAAAGCGGTATTGACGGGGTCGGAATTTTTGCTAAAAGAAACATTAAAAGGCACGAGGGCATCGCTGTTATAAAAGGTGAGCTTGTAAGTCATATGGTGGTGGATAAAAAAACTTCCGCCGTTGGACAAAATTGGATTGGTGTAGGTAAAAATAAGTGGATTAATCCCACAATTTTCGCGCATATAAATCATTCTTGCGATCCGAATGCCGGGATAAAAGGCTCTAGGACAATAGTGGCACTGAAAAATATCAAAAAGGGCGAGGAAATTTTTATCGACTATTCCATAACCGAAGAAGATGCTTTGTGGGTATTAAACAAGAAATGCCAATGTGGGAGTAAAAAGTGCCGAAAGGTGATAAAGTCCATTCAGTTCTTGCCTAAAAAGGTATTCGATAGCTATTTACCGTATATTCCCAAATATTTTCAAAAAGTATATACTAAATATCATAGAACCCATGGAAAATAACTCGAAAAAATTCACGGTAGTTTTTCTTATTTGTGTTGTCTTATCAATAGCTTTCTCGTATTATAATTTCGTAATAAAAAAGAATTTTGAGATTTTTACGGACGAAGAAACCTTTAACGAAGCATTACTGGAAGAATAAAAAATGGAAACATCAATACAGACATTTGTAGAATTATGCCAATGGGATGCTGCTAGATTTTTAATTGTCTCTGACAATGTTTTTGCGCCCTTGATATATTATTCCCATTTTTTTGCCCTGATACCCTCTTTCTTGATAGGTTTATTTGTCTTTTTAAGGAACAGGAAATCTCTAACAAACCAGGTCCTATTTTTTATTACTACAGTGTTTTCTTTATGGGTATTTGCCGACCTTGTTTTATGGGCCAATGAAGAACCCCATTTGATAATGTTTTTTTGGTCTCTACAAGTTATCATCGAGCCGTTGATATATGCGGCTTGTGTGTACCTTATCTACGTATTTGTTACCAAAAAAGATCTGGATCTAAAAAGGAAAATTGGAATTGCCGTGTTTTTGATTCCCACTCTTTTGTTCGCTTCAACTAAGTTTGCGCTTACGGGTTTTGACCTAACTAATTGCTATCGGGAAACAGGCGAAGGTCCTTTAACCCTGTATGGGTATGGTATTGAGGTTGTTTACTTATTGTGGATACTGATTTTTGCCTTTGGGAAATTTCAATCGGTAGGGAGAGAAGAGCGAAAGCAAATTATCCTTATAACTACGGGCATAACATTATTTTTACTTGCTCTTGTTTCCGGAAATATAGTTGGGAGTTTAACGGAAAATTGGTCAGTAGCGCAAATCGGTCTTTTCGGAATGCCTATATTTGTAAGCTTTTTGGCTTACATGATTGTTAAATTTAAAGCGTTCAACGCTAAAATGATTGCCGCGCAGGCCCTGGTCTTCGCTTTGGCCATGTCCGTTCTCGGTATCCTGTTCGTCCGCACTATCGACAACATAAGGATGGTAGCCCTGGGCACTTTAATACTTATAATTATTGTCGGGTACTTGCTGGTGCGCGGTGTAAAGCGGGAAATCGAGCAAAGAGAACGCCTGGCAGAGCTCAACATCAGTCTCCGAGACTTGATCAAGCAGAGAGAAAGCCTGGTACACCTCATCACTCACAAAGTTAAGGGCTCATTCACCCGCACCAAATTTATTTTCGCGGGGCTCTTGGACGGCACTTTTGGGCAAATAACTCCGGAAATTAAAAAGGTTGCGGAGCAAGGCCTCGACTTCGACAACGGCGGCATAGAGACGGTGGACTTGGTGCTAAATGTTGCGAACTTGCAAAACGGGCTTATTAAATACGAAATGAGACCGCTTGATTTTAAGGATATTGTTGTAAAAACGGTGGAGGATAAAAGGCTCGCCGTGGAAGCAAAAGGGCTCCGGATAGAAGCGAGTGTGGAAAAGGATAGCTACCGGGTGACGGGAGACGCTTTCTGGTTAAAAGAGGTGGTAAACAATTTGATAGAAAATTCAATCAAATACACCAAGGAAGGCAAAATCACAGTGGCACTGTCAGACGGGGGAAAAATTCTGCTATCGGTAAAAGACACTGGGCTCGGTATAACCCCCGAAGACAAGGAGCATCTGTTTACGGAAGGCGGCCGTGGCAAGGACTCGGTCAAGGTGAACGTGGATTCTACCGGCTACGGATTGTTCACGGTGAAAATGGTGGTGGAAGCGCATAAGGGCCGGGTCTGGGCCGAATCCGAAGGTGAAGGCAAGGGCTCGCAATTCTACGTGGAACTGCCGATAAGCTAGCTTGTATTATTCTTTTTTCTGTTTCGCGCCGAGGCGCAGGATGATTTCGCGGACCGCCTCCGGAGAATCGGTTATGACCACCGAGGTGTTATCCGCGAAGGCATATAAAAAGACAAGCTTGCCCTCGTCGTCCGTAAGAATGCGGGCATTTTTATTTTCCACAACACTATCTTCGAAATCCTTGGTCAGCAGATAATTTTTATCGCTCGTGAGGCTTGTCCCGAAAAAGTCGTGCAGGTCGTAAAACATCTTTTCTTCCCATGCGCGCAGGGAGTCGAAAATATCTCCGGCGGACCTTGCTTTAAGGAGTATGAAAAACCCTTTTTCTTCTGTGTCCGCGGCTTCGTTCTCTACATTTATCCGCCCCATTAAAAAGCTGTCGCTGACCAAAATCGGGTTGGCCTCGGGTGTGAAACTCATTTTTAAGAGGGACAAAAACTGCCGTAACCCGACCTTCTCTCCGTTTTGGGTAAGATAAGCTGCCACGATACCGGTCCGCTTGAGGCCGGTCGGTTTAGTCTGATTCAGGACGCTTTGTATTATCTCCTGTCTTTTAAGGCCGGCGACCTCCACAAAAGTGCTTTTATCCGTAAATATGAGCGGGGTGAATTCCGGGGCTATTTCCACAGTGCCCCCGGGGCGTCCTGCCCAAAAATAAAATAGGAGCGCCGCGCCAGCGAAGAGCAATAATATGCTGGTTGCGAGAAAAATTTTATTGCGTTTGGACTCGGGGGATGAATTTTTCTTTTCTTTTTCCCGTGCCTCCTCGCCTTCGATTATCTTTTTTATGAGTCCGCCCTGGTCATTTTCAAGAACGTCCGCCATGTCGCTGGCGAAAGTTTCCACGATTGGTTTTTGAGGATTTTTCTCTAATTTTTTCTCGGGCTCCATAGTTTATACCTGCTTAAAGAAACTTGAGTCGGCGGCTTTAATCGAAAGCCCAATTTTGCCCCGTTCGGAATCAACACTTATTATCCGGACCGGCACTATCATGCCTTCCTTTATTATATCGGAAACACGCTCTACGCGAAATGGAGCAAGCTCGGATATATGCACCATGCCGTCGGTGA
>CAZWXV010000025.1:0-10289 GCA_964637995.1 uncultured Candidatus Saccharibacteria bacterium | reverse complement strand
TGAATTACAAACCTTAGTGCGTCGGCCGTCATTTCCACATTTTCTTTTTTTAAAGTATTTATCGCGGTATCCCCAAACTCTATCCCCCCGCCGCCTACATCCCAATTACCATGTTCGTCTCTTGAGTTTATGCCCCTTTTACAAAGCAAAACATTGCCTTTCCCGTCATGGCAAAAAAATACTACTCCAACCGCAACATAGTCAACACCTTTTTGCATATTAGATCTTTTCTTTTATATATGCTGCCAATTCCGAAACTTTCACCCGCTCCTGCTCGCCGCTGTCGCGGTCGCGGACGGTCACGGTGTGGTCGGAGAGAGTGTCGAAATCAACCACAATGCAGTATGGCGTGCCGATCTCGTCCTGCCGGCGATAGCGCTTGCCAATATTGCCATTGTCATCCCAGGCAACCCGTCCGAATTCCGCTTTGAGCGGGGCATAAACTTTGGTATTGGCGTATTCCACCAACTCGGGCTTGTTTTTAAGGAGCGGCGACACAGCGCAAATGACCGGCGCGATGGAAGGTTTCAATTTCAAATATGAACGCACTTCGCCGTCTTTTTCATCCTCGGAATAAGCCGAAAGAAGTAAGACGAGTATCGCACGATCAACCCCGAAGGTGGGCTCAATCACATGGGGAACCATTTTTTCCGCCGCTTCCTCGTCAATGTATTCCAGTCCGTGATTTTTTAGGTCGAAATCCGTCCGGTAAGCCAACCCGAACAACTCCTTCCGTCCGAAAGGATAATCGAATTCAAAATCGATGGTCCGGCTCGAGTAATGGGCGCGGTCTTCTTTTGGCACTTCCAGCTCGTGAACCTTGCCCATGTCGATACCAACTTCCTCCATCCACTCCAGCATTTCCCCTTTCCAGTATTCAAAATATTTTTCCCAATCCTCAGGACGGATAAAGTATTCTATTTCCATCTGCTCGAATTCCCGAAGGCGGAAAATAAAATCCCTGGGGGTGATTTCGTTCCGGAAAGCCTTGCCTATCTGCGCCATGCCAAACGGCAACTTGGGGTGAAAAGCATCCACCGTATTTTTGAAATTTACGAACATACCCTGTGCCGTTTCCGGCCGGAGATAAATAGTTGCAGCTGAGTTTTCTACTGCACCTATTTGCGTTTTAAATAGCATGTTAAATTTTTCTACCGCCCCCCAGCGCCAATCTGTTTTTGAGCAGTTTGGGCATTTTACATTTTTCTTATTTAAGTAGTAGCTTGCAACAACACCCGTATAATTTTTTGCTTCCTCTAAATTTCTAATGAAAGCTACCTCGGCGGATTCATCTTCTGCACTACCATCGGGTTCCCATTCATCCTTTCTGAATTGTTCATATGTCAATTCCGAAATAAATTTTTGATAATCTGACACATCAATAATGTTGTCAAACCGGAATCTTTTGGCGCAACTTGAACAAGTAGCAAGTGGGTCAGAAAAGCCAGCCACGTGGCCTGATGCTTCCCAGACTTTCGGATTCATTATAATGGCCCCGTCCAGACCATACATATCCCGACGAGAATCTACAAATTTCTTCCACCAATTTTGCTTGATATTGTTTTTCAAGGCCACGCCATAATGTCCCCAATCATAAGTGCCGGCCAGTCCCCCGTAAATCTCCGAGCCGGGGAAAATAAATCCGCGCCTTTTGCAGAGCGAAGCGATTTTTTCCATCAGATTATTTTTTTCTTCCTCATTCTTCATTTTATTTTTTACTCCGTGACAGCCGCGCCCATGGGCGGAAATAAGGGATCGCTGTCAAGCTGGGTGCCCAGCTCGACCTTGGCCGCCTTTATGTCTACATTAGCAAAATCGTCATGGCCGGTCAAAACCGAAGGATTTATGATGGCCGGAACCGAACCCACCTGCGACAGCGAGGGCCTAAGCGCTACCTGGAAAGAAACAGAACGCGCGGCCGCGGTTATGCCGGTCCCCCGGGCGATACGGCCGATATTCCAAATTATTTCTTTGGTGGAAGAATTATAAGACAGGTCCTCTCCGGCGGGTGACACCGGCCCTACAAAGCCTATCCATGCCGGCAGGGACGAACTGAGTTCCGCACCGGATATGCCGTTCGCGGTATTGGAAAGCGTCCAGACTATCGTATAGGTTGTTTCTTCTTCGGCTTGGGGTGGTATAGGCCCGCTATTCGGAAAGGCCCCGGAATAGTAAAGCGCTTTGGCTGAAAAACTCAAGTCCGAAATAAGGCGTACCACGGCCGAGGCGGAATTTTTCAACTCGTTGACCGAAGAATCCTCTGCGGACTGCCGGCCGAAAATATTAACCTCAATATTTATGGTAGGTTCGGCCAACATACCTCCGGGCGAGGAAAACAACGTCACAGGCTCAATCACAAAACTGACGGATCCGGAATCACCTGGATTTATTTCGGAGAGGTTGCGTTTGGTACTGCTGTCCCAAGTGATCTGATTTTTGGAAGAATCATAGTGCCCTTGCATAGAACGTACGCTCGTGCGGTTCCATGCATTGCCGCTGATTCTCGCCTCTATGACCACATCATCGACTCCGGAGCTTAAATTATTGGCATAGCGGACCTCTACATTAAGAGGTGTTTTGGAGTCTACCGCGAAATCTCTTTGTCCGACACCGTTTATGAAAATAGCCGTTTCGATAAACGGTTTTTTGATCTCAATGGTATGCCGAGTGGAATTGAAAACCACGCCAATCGATGATTTCTCCGTCGGGTCCTGGGAGCCGCTTTTGACATTGAAAGTTTTTTCCTCGCCGTCAAATACGTCGGTCATTTTGCCATAAATGGAAATTCCATGCTCCGCCCCCGGCGCTAGGTCGCCCAGATCCCAGACATTATTGCCAAAGGAAGGAACGGGCACCGACCTCACAAACTGAAAGCCGAGCGGGTAGTCCAGGGCTACTAAAATATTTTCCGCAGGACGGTTGGCGTTCAGACTCGTTTTAATGTTGAGAGTAATATCCTGGTTGGGGCTGACGCTCTGCGGTCCTTCTAACGTGAGGTTTATCGGCGTGGAATTTATATTCACATTATAAGTTTTTTCTTTGACAAAAATCGCGTTAGAGCCGGTTACCCGATATTCTATGGAAACCTTGATGGGGCGCACACTGCCCTGCTCGCCAAAAAGTACCAGCTTCAAGTTTTCGTTGCGCACGGCCCCGGCGGGAATCGTACCCAGAGACTCCCGAAGCCGCTCGGTATCGGTAGAAAAATTTTCCGTTGCCCCTTTCGGATACTCTATCAGGAGATCCACCAGATCAAGCGAAGTGGTATTCTTGTTGGCAATACCGATTACCAGATCAAGCTCTTCTCCGCCCGCGACAAAATTATTGCCGGTAATGCTGATATCTATGTTCTCATTGGAAACGGTATTGCTACCGGCAAAAAAAACATAAGCCGCATAACCCGCGCTCAAAGCAAAAAAGGCCAGGGAGATGACAAAAATCTTCTTAAACAAAGCTGTTTTCGTTAAAATTTTATCGGCCAGGCGGGCGACTGTTTCGCCAGCTTCCCAGGAATCGGACACCTTGCCATGGGACGAAGCAGAAAACCCGTCCTTATATTCAACTTTATTTTGGTAGTTTTTGCTGAAAAGCCGCCTTTTCAGGTCCTCGAGTTTGTGCGGCCTGTTATCATTTTCCCTCTCCATGCGTAAATTGTAGCATTTCAAGCTGAATTTAGAAAATTTCTTAATACTACCGGTGCCATATATTCCTACAACTGCGACTCCCGGAGCGCCTGATTTATCTGGCGCAGAGCTTCTTTTCTCGCGGGGGATATCCGGTACACTAGTTCCTCTTCGAAAGGCGACTCGATTATGTGCTTAAGCTCTTCGCCGCCAATATACCCGAGGTTGTGAAGCGCACGCAATACGATTACCACTTCAATGTTCCGCAGATTTTCCGCCGTTCCGCATCCTTCCAAAATGCAGAGACCCCGGAGAATATCCGCGAAAAGCTTTTCATTCGGCTCGGAAGCGGCCAAAAGGCGCCGGAGCAGGCGGGCGACATTGGCGAAAACCTCGAGGGTTTTGCGTTCTTTGGCAAGCCCCTCCAGAATGCCCCCGGGTGATGCGCTGGTTACCCGCCAATAATTTTTTCCTTGCACTAAATCTATTTTTACATAGGCGAAATCCTGCAAAATAAACCGTAGCTTGGAAGAAAGCTTGCGCACTCCCGTGGCCCGCGTGTGTATCATGCCTAAATCACGGGTGAAAATAGCATAACGCTTATCCGCCTCGCCAACTGGAGCGCTTTCTAGTATTAACCCTTCAGTATGATAAATATGGTGCATTTTATTTTTCCAGTGTAGCGCGAAATTCCAGGCCGCCGACTTCTATCTTCTCACCGCCGTTTTCAGTAAATTTTACCTCCGAGACCAGCACGGTTTTCTTCAGGTCTGCCTCGAATTTTCGGATGAGCGCTTGGCCTTCTCTTCCGGTATCAATACTCAAGACCACCACATCGCTCGGCGTCAATCCTGTTTTCTTTCTCATGTCCTGGAGCGCCCGGACAAGCTCGCGGTAATTTCCCTCTTCCTTAAGCTCCGAAGTCAGCTCGGTATCTAGCTCTAGTTCTGTTTCCAGGTTTTTGTCTTCTTCCACTTTTTTTATGTTGAGCTCCGCGGCAATTATATGCTGGAAGTTTTTCGGCAAGGTTATTTTCAGTTTTATCTGCCGGAGCGGTTGTTTTACCGGGAGGTTATGCATCTGCCTTTCCTTTAGGCCCGCGGAAACAATGCTCCGGACAGTCTTCATGTCGAGAATTATTTTCCTGACTTTGCCCTTTTGGAACACGAGCCTGATTTTTCCCGAAATATTTTTAGCGGGCCAGCTTGCGAGATGCACGCTTTCCTTGTCACCTGCTCTGCGGAGCCTCTGCCATATGTCTTCAGCGGCAAAGGGGGCGAATGGGGCAAGCAGTTTAGATAAAGTTTTTAACACATAATATAAAGTCTGCTTGGCGCTATTTGCGCCATCCTTGATGCGTTCACGGGAACGACGCAGGTACCAGGTCGACAAATCGCCGACGAAATCCCGTATAGCACGGACCGGTTCAAGCAGCTTGTAACTGTCCATGCTTTTAGTAATAAGTTCTGTGAGTTCATCCAGCCGGCCAAGAATCCAGATATCCAGGACATTTTGCGATTTGGGACGAGTGTCGCTCTCCAGAGATTCGTCTCGGTACAGTTCGTAAAAGAAAAGCACGTTATAAAGCAGCCCAAAAACCTGCTGCTCTAGTTGGACTACGGTTTTTTCATCGAAATTTTTTGACTCTCCGGGTTGATTGACCGAATACATCCATAGACGCAGGGTATCCACCCCGTATTTCTCGATCATCTGCCATGGATCCACAATGTTCCCGAGCGACTTTGACATTTTTTTGCCGCTGGCGTCCATTAGGTGCCCCAGACAGATGACATTCTTAAATGCCTTGCCGCGGCCCATCAGGATGCCCACGGCGTGGAGAGTATAGAACCATCCGCGGGTCTGGTCTATGGCTTCGGAAATAAAATCAGCGGGGTACCCGAGGCCCTCCACCCAATTTTTATTCTCAAAGGGGTAGTGGTCCTGTGCAAACGGCATCGCTCCGGAATCGAACCACACATCCATCACTTCCTTGGTGCGAGATAATTTCCCCCCACATTTACATACAAGGGCAACCTCATCAATATACGGCCGGTGCAGGTCAAGCTCGTAATTTTCACTGTGCGGCAAAGGAACAAACAGGTGCTCCCTCACAGAGGCAAGTTCTTGGAGAAGAGAATAAAAAACATCAAGGGAGCGTTTTTGGTCCAAGCCAGCCACCACTGCAGTCAACACTTGATTGGCCACTCCGTGAGACACAATAAGTACAGTCGCGTTCGCGTGTTTTTTATCAATATCGTAAAGAAATTCCCCAAAGCGATTTTTTGCATCTTGAAAACTCTCTCCTCCCGGGATTTTTTTGTCAAATCGCCAATCATTGCCCTGGACATAGTTTAAAAAATCATTTGGATTTTGTCCCGAAAGTTCGCCAAATTCAAATTCACGGATTCTGTCGTCAAAAATAATTTTGTCTGCAGGAAAGCCTGTGTGCTCCGCAATTATCTCTGCGGTTTCTTTGGTCCGTAGAAATGGGGAACAATATATGACATCAATTTTTTTGTTTTTCAGTTCTTGGGCTGTTTTTTGCACTTGGGCTCTGCCCTTTTCTGTCAAATTATGGATTTTTGCGTCAGATGAATAAATATTAAGTGCATTACTTTCCGACTCGCCATGTCGCATTAATAAATATCTGTTGCCGGACTTTTTTGTTTTAGCTTTGAGTTCGTCGACGCTGCCGATGACTTCGCGCTTTTTGCAGACTTCGCATTCCCAGACCGGAAGCGGCGTTCCCCAGTAACGCTCGCGCGATATGGCCCAGTCCTTGATTTCGCGAAGCCATTCCCCGAATCTGCCTTCCCGGATATGCGCGGGTTCCCAGTTTATCGTTTTGTTCTCTTCAATCAGCGCGGACTTTATCCGCGGATCGGACATTTTTATATACCAGGAATCCCGGGCATAATATATGAGCGGCGTATGACAGCGCCAGCAGTGCGGATACGAGTGCTCGTATTTTTCTTTTTTATACAGGAGTCCCCGATGTGCCAGGTCCTTGATGATATCCACCGCCACTTCCTCATCCTTCACGAATCTACCTTCAAACGTTCCCGTACCCGGCAAAAATTTACCGTCGAGGCCTACCAAGTGATGCTTTGGAAGTCCTATCTTCGTACCGAGCTCAAAGTCGTCCTGTCCGTACATCACGGCCGTGTGCACTATGCCCGTACCATCATCTGTATTAACAAAGTTTGCCGGATAAACTTTAAACATTTTATCAATCGGCTCTCCTTTCTTTTCCAGTTGCTCTTTTAGATACGGGAACAGCGGTTCATATTCCAGACCTACTAGCCCTTCGCCTTTCACTTCTTCTGCTATCTCATATGGTTCGGAAATTATTGAAAGCCGCTCTTTTGCCAAAAAATAAAGCTCGCCGCCCACTTTGATTTTTACATAATTGATATTTTCCCCTACGGCAAGCGCTACATTACCTGGCAAAGTCCACGGCGTAGTCGTCCAAGCGAAAATATATGTATTTTCTTGACCGACAACTTTAAACTTAGCCGTTACCGACAAATCCTTCACGTCTTCGTAGCCCTGCGCCAGCTCGTGCGAAGACAGCGCTGTGCCGCAGCGCGGGCACCATGGCACGACTTTGTAATCTTTATAGAGAAGTTTTTGCTCGTCTATTTTTTTGACAATATTCCAGAGCGACTCTATAAATTCATTATGGTAGGTAACATAAGGGTTCTCCTGGTCCACCCAAAAACCGATGCGCCGGGTAAATTTGTTCCAGATTTCCAGGTATTCCCATACGCTTTCTTTGCAGTCTTGGTTGAATTTGGCGATGCCGTATTCTTCTATAGCTTTCTTGGAATTGAGGCCGAGCTTCTTCTCCACCTGAAGCTCCACCGGCAGCCCATGCGTGTCCCAACCGCCTTTGCGGCGCACATGATAACCCCGCATAGTCTTGTACCTCGGTATCGCATCCTTAAAGGCCCGCGCCTCCAGATGATGAATCCCCGGTTTGCCATTGGCAGTTGGCGGCCCTTCATAGAAAACAAATTCTTTCCTGCCCGCCGAAGCTTCCAGTGTTTTCGCGAATATTTTATTCTCTTTCCAGAACTCCAAAATACGCTCTTCGCGCGACGCCGCCTCCGATGTTTTTGTTTTATTTTTTTCTTCCATATATCTTTATCTCATAAATGCGGTTATCACTGTAAAAAGACCGAGTATAATTCCGGGGAAGTTAGCCCAAAAAACATATCTCTCTTTTTTTAGATGCGCGTAAAGAGACCAAACCGTACAGTTTACGGTTGTAACAATTGGCTGAATGACGATGTTGGTATTGCCGAAAATATTATTTCTTGCAATTTCCAAAAGAGAAACAAACATAAGCACGGCTATGACTGTTCCGACAATCCCTAATACATGTGTAAGTTTGTCATTTTCCATAAAAACCCGTCCCCGTACAACAATTAATAATTGCTATACAAGGACGAGTTTTTCTCGTGGTACCACCTTGTTTTCCGCCAGCCGGCGGACTCTTAATTACTGCTATAACGGGCTTACCCGTCGGGTTCTACCTCGTCCCGCCATAGTTTTAACGACGGCGGATTGATTTCTTCCCGAGGCTCAGGGGCGATACCCCCTTCAATGCCTGTACTTGAATTATAACATGAACCCGAAAAAATTGGTAGCGCTTACATTTTCGCAGGAGCTTTTATGCCCAAGAGGTGCAAGCCAGTTTTCATGACAAAAGTAAAGGAGAAGGTGAGAGCGATTTTGTAGGGCGAAGTTTTGTCTTCCTTGTTCACTATTATGTTGTTGCCGTAAAAGCTGTTGTAAGCGCGCGCGAGCTCGATGAGATAGTGAGTTATGTAGTGCGGCTCATACTCTCTGGCTGCTCTCTCTACTATTTCCGAAAAGTGGTAAATGAGTTTCTCAACCTCCCACACCTCCTCCGGCGCGGCGTGCGGATCCGGCAGAATGTTCTCTTTTTTGGCTTTCTCGAGGACCGAGCTCGCCCGTGCGTAGGAATAGCATAGGTAGGGGCCGGAATCCCCATCGAAGGATATAGACTTGTCAAAATCGTAAATTATGTCCCCGCCGATGGATTGTTTTAAGATGGAATATTTCAGCGCAGACACAGCGACATCGGCCGCGATTTTTTCCCTCTCTTCCTCTCCAAACTCACGGTCCTGCATCTTCTCGGCGACCATCAGGCGAACATCATTCAGAAGCGATTCGCCGGTGATTGCGTTGCCTTTGCGCGAACCCATTTTGCCGGAGGCGAAACGCATCATGCCGTGGGTAATATGCGTCATTTTGTTCTCATACTCCGGATGTATGAGCGATAAAGCTTTGTATACTACCCGCATATAATCCGCCTGCTCATTAGCGGTAACGGTGATTGAAAGGTGCATGCCCGGGTTGGTTTTGAATTTTTCTTCCGCAAGCCCAAGCTCCTTGGTCTCGTATGTGGGCAATCCCTTGGAAGTGATGAAAACTCTCGTGTGAAGCTTCGGGTCATACTTCTCGGCTTTGAAAACCACCGCGTCTTCGGATTCTTCGAAAACTGTTGGTATGTTATTGCGAACTATTCTATTTCCAATGTCTGCCACAACACTTTCAAGAAAATAGTAATCGAATTTTGTACCCAAAATTTTATATAGGTCTTCAAAAGCCTCCATGGTCGCCTTAAACCCCCAGTCATAGATGCCGTTTACCTCCTCATCGCTCTTTTCATAAATTTTTTTGTTTATTTCGTCAATTTCTCTTTTGGCGCCGGGATCCTTTTCGTATGCTTTCGACCCGAACATGTACGCTTTGCCAATATTCTCGGCTTCCTCACTGTGTGTTGGTTTTCGTTCTCGCCAGTCAAGATTTTTAAGAAGTCCATAAATCGCCTTGGCTACGTGAAGCCCGACATCTCCCTGATAATTGGCACGGGAAACTTTAGCCCCAGAGTGCTCTAGAATGCGCGCGACCGACTCGCCAATGGCATTGGTCATGAGATGTCCGATATGAAACGGCTTGAATGGATTGGGATCGGTATACTCCACCATTATTTTATTGCCCGACAACATTGCGTTCTTGCCAACATCATCCCCTTTATTTAATATGTCTTCAACTTCATTGCGAAAAAACTCCGGAGATAGGTAAAAATTTATGAATCCCGGACCCGCTACTCTCATCCTTTCGATTTTTTGCGGCAGATTTTTTTCAAGTTCCGCAATAATCTTTTTCGCTATTTCGTTCGGTCCACCGGCTGGCGGAGCATCCCCCGCCCCCTTGGCACATACAAGCGCAACGTTGGTAAAATAGTCCCCGTTCTTAAGGTCGTCGGGGTGCTCCACTTTAAAATCGCATTCCGCAATGCCCAAACTTGTGAGCGCATCTTTTATTATACGTTGTATTTTTTCCTGCATGGCAAATTTATCTCAAATTTATCTATTGTCTCCGTCGCCCTTAATCGTACCCCGCTCTTGCCGTGACTGTAATTTATTTATATTCCCTGCTCCTATGTCATCAAGCGTGAGATCCAGGTCTCGGGCCAGCACAGCAATATACCAAAGTACGTCGCCAAGCTCTTCTTTTAACGCCTGCTTGCGCTCCGGGGACAGCACACCCTCCCCGTCATCGCCCCGGAGCCACTTCTTGACCTTGCCCAGCACTTCCAAAAAGGCACCCATGGGGTCGATCAACTGGCTT
>CAZWXV010000024.1:3792-10436 GCA_964637995.1 uncultured Candidatus Saccharibacteria bacterium | reverse complement strand
CCACTTTTTATATTCCGAGACCACGAGGCCGACAACCTGCTCCAGGTTGTTTTTGTTTGTGTCGACCACGAGGTCGAAATTGTTTTTATCGGTGTGGTTTTCTATGCCGTAGAGGTCTTTATATCTTTTTTTCTCGCTTGCGAGCCGCGCGTCTATTTTTGCCTGTATTTCTTCGGGGGTAGAGGAGTCCTCGCTCTGTTTCCGGAGCGCGTTCTCTTTGAGATTATTAAGAATTCTTTCTTTGGCGATTTCCGGTGGCAGGTCGAGGTAGACCTTGAAGGATTCCGGTATCCAATGGAAGGCGAGTCGGGAATCGATGACTATTTTTTCCATCGAGCCGGCCTTTTTGACCTCATCGTCTATCTTGATGTCTATCTCCGGCTCCTTCTGGGCCCGGACGCTCAAGTCGTTGAGCGATATACCCATCTCCACCGCGAGTTTTCGCATGAAGTCGCCGGATGAGAAGCGCCCGAAACCAAGTTTTGCCGCCACCCGGTCCGCAGTGCTCGATTTGCCGCTGCCCAGAGTGCCGGTAATGGTGATGATTTCCTTCTTCATAATTTATGCTATTATAACACATATGCAAAGAGAGAATTCCGCGCAAACTTTCGTATTTTTCGGAATAGTGGGTTCGGGCAAAGGCACACAGGTGAAGCTCCTGATGGAGTACCTCGGGAAGAAGGATGGCCGGGAATGCACCTATATTGGCACGGGAGAGATATTTAGGCAGATTATCGCCTCGTCGGCAGATGACGATATTACGCTTACGGCGAAGGAAATTTTAAACTCCGGGAGATTGATGCCGGACGAAATCACCAACAAACTGGTTTCGGAAAAAATTGAGTCTGAAATGGTTCCGGATAAGCACGTAGTTTTCGACGGCTACCCCCGGACCGTCCCGCAATCGGAATATTTTATGGCCGAAATGAAACCGAAAGGACGGGACATTATAAAAATAATTTATATTACCTTGGGCAAAGGAGAAGCTATGAAACGGAATCTTTTAAGAGGCCGACACGACGATACCGAAGAAGGTTTGGCGAAAAGATTTGAAGAGTATGAACAAAAAGTAATTCCCGCCATGAATTATTTCCGAGCCTTAGACGGCTATACCATATTTACCATCAACGGCGAGCAGTCGGTCGAAGACGTGCACAAAGATATCATTAAAGCGCTAAAATATTAATTATGGAAGAAACAATTATTATCTCTCTCGGGGGTTCTCTGGTTATTCCCGATTTGCCTGATCCGGATTTTGTAAATACATTTAAAGCCATTATTTTAGAAGAAATAAAAAAGGGCAGACGTTTTGTAATAATTGTCGGCGGCGGAAAAGTTTGCAGACAGTACCAAGATGCCTTAAGCAAAACCATAAAGGCAAACAATACCGACCTGGACTGGATAGGCATTTATACTACAAGACTAAATGCCGAATTCGTAAGAATGTCTTTTGAGGGCATCGCTGAGAATGAAATTGTGCTTGATCCGTCTAGACTGGCTTCTTTCACTAAACCAATAATAATCGGAGCTGGTTGGAAACCCGGTTGGAGCACTGATTTTGACGCAGTTATGATGGCTGAACAAATGGGAGCAAAGAAAATCATAAATTTATCTAATACCGACTATGTTTATGATTCTGACCCAAAAAAGAATCCAAATGCTAAAAAAATAGAAGAAATATCTTGGAGCGAATATCGTAAACTTATACCGGCAGAATGGATACATTCCGGATTGAATACTCCTTTTGACCCGATTGCTTCTGATAGAGCCGAGAAAAATGGGATGACAGTTATGATCATAAACGGAAAGCCGATAGATAATTTCCAAAAAGCATTGAACGGAGAAAAATTTTCCGGAACAATAATATCAGATAATGGCGATAATAATTAAAACTCCGGCAGAAATAGAAATAATCCGCGAGGGGGGTCGGCGGCTGGCGACCGTCCTGTATAAGGTCAGGGACAAGATCGCCCCGGGAATTTCCACCAAGGACTTGGATGTTTACGCGGAAAAACTGATAAGGGAAATGGGGGATGAGCCCGCATTTTTGGGTTACCGGCCCGAAGGCTCCCGGATTCCATACCCCTCAACGCTTTGCGTGTCGGTCAATGACGAAGTGGTGCACGGCATCCCGCGGAAAAATAAAATTTTAAAAGAAGGGGATTTGGTTTCCATAGATCTCGGGGTCAAACACAAAGGACTTTTTACCGACATGGCACTGACCGCGCCGGTGGGTAAAGTGAGCGCGGCGGAGATGAAGCTTTTGGCAGCCACGGAAGAATCGCTTCAAGAAGGTATAAAAGCGGCGCGTGCGGGAAATACAGTGGGGGATATCGGCTATGCCATAGAAAGTTTCGTGCGGGCGCAGCAAAAAGAACAAGAAAAAGGACAAGCGCAGAAATATGGCATCGTGGAGGTGCTCGCGGGGCATGGCGTGGGGCACAAGATACACGAAGACCCTTTTATACCGAATTTCGGCAAGCCGGGCAAAGGCGAAAAACTGAGCCCTGGTATGGTGCTCGCGCTTGAGCCCATGCTCAATCTGGGTACCAAAGAAGTCACTATGGACGACGATGAATATACCTTCCGCACGGCGGACAAGAAAAAAAGTGCCCATTTCGAACATACTATTTTGATTACTGAAGGCGAGCCGGAAATTTTAACTAAACTATAGTTTTTGTGTTATTATTATAGGCAATGAACCCCTCATTTCTCCAAGAGATGCCCAAATTCAAGACTCCGGACGAGGAGCTCAATTACTTGCGCGAGCATGTGAAAAAACGCGAAGCGGAGCTCATAGATATCGGCCACACCGAACGCACCGGCGAGATGGCTACCCGGGACGTCATAGACGAATACAAAAAAGTGCCGCTGGAAAAAGCAGTTCACTCGAGTAATGTCTTAAAGGAACAAGAGACGGAGGGCATCGTACTTCGCTTAAAGCCCGAGCCGCACGACACCGTAATGGAAGAACTTTTGGGTATAGTTATTACCAAAGGTGTCAGGAACGCGCTGTCGATCGTGGAGAGCATGGGCAATCCGCATATAGAGGACGATTTCCACCGCCTGCTCGTGCAATATTTCAAGACGGGGCAGATCGCGGGTTTCAAAGAGGGTAACCCGCTTTACCGCTCCCTAAATATGACCCTTTTTGAAGTGACCCTGCCGCCGCCGGAAGACGAGGCAGACAAGTCCAAGGGCTTCAAAGAGTTCATCGGCGCGATGGAACAGTTTTATGCCGGCATGCAGTCCATATCGGAAGGCAAGCATAACGACAAGGAGAATTATTTCACTCTGGAAGTGGCGCTCGGCAGCCAGAGCGACCAAGTGGTTATCTATGCCGGCGTACCCAACAAATACCTATCGCTCTTTGAAAAACAGATACTGGCTTTTTATCACGATGCCAAGCTCCTGGAGGTGACGGACGACTATAATATTTTCAACGAATCGGGCGGCTCCGCGGGTGCCTACGCGCATTTCTCGGAACGGGCGGTGATGCCCCTCAAAACCTATGATGATATCGAGCACGACCCCATGAATCCAATATTGAACGTGTTTTCCAAATTAAAGACTGCGGGCGAAGGGGCAGCTATACAATTTCTCATCGCGCCGGCCGGAGACAAGTTCATAAACGAATTTCACATGATTTTGGACGACGTGAAAGACGGCTATTCCGTCAAGCACGCTGCCGACAATTTCTACAAATTCGGCCACGCCTTTCTTAAAGCGGGCAAAGAGATTGTTTTTGGCACAAAACAAAAAGAACCGGAGGGAAAAAACCCGGACAAATACATGAAAGGGCGGCGGGCGGTGGACGAAGGCGCTGTGGAAAAAATTGGCAACAAAATCAAAAGTACGATAATGAAGGCCAATATCCGGGTTATCGCTTCTGCCGATACCCGCGAGCGCGCGGAAGGAATACTCCGGGAGATAGAATCTTCTTTCAATCAATTCTCCGCCGCCGCTTCAAACTCCTTGGTCTTTGAAGAAGCCAAGGGTAGCGCCTTAAAAGAGCTTTTCCGCGATTTTTCCTTCCGCGCATTTTCGCACGACAAAATACTGCCGATGAATTTAAAAGAACTGGCTTCCGTGTTCCACTTCCCGGTCGGCATGGGCTCGCAGCCCCAGCTCAAGGAAGCCAAAGCCGGTATCGCGCCCGCCCCGATAGAGATGGGTACGGAGGGCATAATACTCGGGGTGAACAGTTACCGCGGCAGGGATACCGAAGTGCATATGGCCCGGGAAGACCGCATGCGGCATTTTTATGTCATAGGCCAGACGGGTACCGGTAAAACAAACATCATGCTCAACATGATTACCCAGGACATAAAGAACGGCGACGGCTGCTGCTATATCGACCCCCACGGCACGGATATCCAGACCATTCTTTCCCGTATTCCCAAAGAGCGTATAGACGATGTCCTGTATTTCGATCCGGCTTACACCGCGCGCCCCATGGGGCTCAACATGCTGGAGTACGACCCGAAATACCCGGAGCAAAAGACCTTCGTGGTCAACGAAATGATGGGAATTTTCAACAAGCTTTTCGACATGAAGGTGGGCGGCGGAGCGATGTTCGAACAATATTTTAGGAACAGTGCCTTTCTGGTCATGGAAGATCCTTCTTCCGGCTCGACACTTTTGGAAATTACCCGGGTGTTGGGGGACAAGGAATTCCGGGACATGAAGCTTGCCCGCTGCAAAAATCCGATTATCAAACAGTTTTGGGTTTCCGCCGAGCAGACCACCGGCGACCAGTCGCTCGCGAACTTCGTGCCCTACATATCGTCCAAATTTGACAATTTTATATCAAACGACATCATGCGCCCGGTGGTGCTACAGCAGAATTCGGTTTTCAATTTCCGGAAAATAATGGACGAGAAAAAAATACTCCTGGTCAATCTTTCCAAAGGGCGACTGGGCGACATAAATGCCAACCTTATCGGCCTGGTCCTGGTGGGCAAGATCCAAATGGCGGCGCTGTCGCGGGGGGATATGTTTGGCAAGCCCATGAACGATTTCTACCTCTACATCGACGAGTTTCAAAATGTCACCACTGATTCCATCGCTTCCATTCTGTCCGAAGCACGCAAATACCGCTTGAGTCTAAACATCGCCCACCAGTACATCAGCCAGCTTGAAGACAAGATCAAAAACGCCGTTTTTGGGAACGTTGGTAGTATGGCGGTTTTCCGGGTTGGCACCGAAGACGCTACTTTCCTAGAACCGAAATTCAAACCGCAGTTTGATGCGCACGACATCACCAAACTCGACAATTACAATGCTTACATGAGCATGCTGGTAAAAGGCCAGCCGACCAAGCCCTTCAATATAAAAACCCTGGCTCCGGAAAAAGGCAACCCGGATATTGTCGAGAGCCTGAAAGAACTTTCTTACATAAAATACGGTCGGGACCGCGAAGAAGTGGAAACCGAAATAATGGCAAGGTATACTTCGACGGAATAAAGCTCATTTTGCAAACCAAGCTTTCTTTGCTAAAATAAGATACATATGACCAGACCAAACAATGAAAAATCGTTAATAATCATCAAGCCTGACGCCATCCAGAGGAACCTGGCCGGGGAGGTAATCAGGCGTTTCGAGAACAAGGGACTCAAGATCATCGGCCTTAAAATGATGAGCATAGAGGATGCTCTCCTGGACGAGCATTATGCGCACATAAAAGACAAGCCTTTTTTCCCGGGCATCCGGGATTTCATGGAATCCTGCCCGGTTATCGTGATGGCGGTGGAGGGCATAAACGCCATTTCCGCTATCCGCATCATCGTCGGCCCCACGAAGTCCTGGGAAGCGGATGCGGGCACCATCCGGGGCGATTTTTCTCTTTCCACGCAATCCAATATTGTTCACGCTTCGGATTCTGTGGAAAGCGGAGAGGTGGAAGTTAAGAGATTCTTCCAAAAAGACGAAATTTTTGAGTACAAAAAGATAGACACTGATTTTGTCTACGCCGAACACAAGGAATAAAGGCTTAAATTGTTTTTCTATTGTCTTTTTTGTAAAATCGTGTTTTTCTGAAAAGACTTATTGCAAAAAATTATACAGGGAGTATAGTTTAAGTAGGGTTATTTCCGGTTATTACCTAGAACACTAATTTATGGGAGCGTCGATCGGGTCGGGCTTCGGCCTCACACGTCTCGCACCCACCTAGCCTTAAGCTATGGTAATAAATCAGAAATAGTCCTAAGAAGAACTCCGCGGCTGTACTTCAGTGGGCGGATTTTTTCTTAACTTTTTAATTTTCTAAGGTAAAATATCCACATGAACCGAAAACGACTTACCGCGACGCTGGTTTTGATGATGTTTGCCATTTTCGCTCTAAGCTTGGCAGGCGAACGGTGGCATTGGGACATACTTTTTTGGTGGTTTGATGTTTTGCTCCATCTCTCGGGTGGTTTTTGGGTAAGCTTGTTTTTCATTTGGTTCTTTTGCGCGGACGGCCTGCCTCTATTTAAATTAAGATCCGGGCAACCCGGCCCGTTTTTGACCACCCAGACGCTTTTATTTGTACTGGTCATAGGTGTCTTGTGGGAGATATTCCAATTTTTGACTAAAAGCCGGATCGGCGCGGAGCCGTGGAGCGCGCCGGATACAATTTCTGACTTATTTATAAATATGGCGGG
>CAZWXV010000024.1:0-3782 GCA_964637995.1 uncultured Candidatus Saccharibacteria bacterium | reverse complement strand
TCACTTGGATGTTACGGGGCGCTCCGCCCTCAAAGTGCTTGGTTTTGTCTTGCTAATCGGCATAAGCTGGGAACTTTTTGAGATTTTTTCGGACAAACTCGTCTCTGCGGATTATTTCAATCTATCTGATACCCTTGCCGACCTGATCTTTGACTTTTTGGGCGGCGCGGCAGCGCTTTTTTATTATCGGAAAATAATTATGCTCCCGGCGGAGAATAATGTACAATCAAGCTGATGCAGGAAAAAGCGACAATCACATTTCACGGCGGCACAGGCTCGGTTACGGGAGCAAACTTCCTGCTTGAAATCGGCGGCAAAAGAATTTTGGTGGACTGCGGCCTGACCCAGGGATACAAAGTTGCCGATGATGTGAACTGGGACCCGTTTCCCTACGACCCCAAGTCCATAGACGCTCTTTTTATAAGCCACGGGCATGTGGACCATATCGGGCGCATACCCAAGCTCATAGCCGAGGGTTTCCGCGGTCAGATTTACTCTACGAAACCCACGCGCGGCATTGCGCTCCCTATGCTCGAAGACACGGCAGGCATTTTGAATCACAATACCGACCTCGGGCTTGATAAAATTTATACGGAGGAAAACATAAATCTTGCTTTTTCGCGCTGGACCGGTTTTGAATATCGGGAAAAAATAAGTCTGACCCCGGAGCTAGAAGCCACTTTTTTTAATGCCGGGCACATTCTCGGTTCTGCAATGATTTTGTTTTCTTACCGTGGTAAAAATATTCTTTTTACCGGCGACCTGGGCAACAGCCCCTCACCGCTTCTGCCCGATGTCGACAAAGTGGCTGACGTGGACTATCTCATCATGGAGTCGGTATATGGCGACCGTAACCACGAATCCCGCGAGAGCCGCAGGCTAAAGCTTGCGCAGGTGATTCAGGACAACCACAAGCGTCGGGGCACGCTCATCATCCCGACCTTTTCCCTGGAGCGTTCCCAGGAGCTCATGTTCGAGCTTGATTCATTACTTGAGAACGAGCGTATTCCGGTCATGCCCATATTTTTCGATTCACCCTTGGCCATACGGCTGACCGATGTTTTCAAGCAATATAAAAATTATTTCAACAAAACGGCGCAGAAAGCGATATCCCCGGGCAAATATCTTTTTGATTTTCCCGGGCTGCACAATACCCTAAAGACCGAAGAGTCCAAAATGATAGTGGAAGTACCGAACCCGAAGATTGTCATTGCGGGCTCGGGCATGTCTACCGGCGGACGGGTAGTGCACCATGAAAAGCACTACCTGCCCGACTCGAACAACACCCTACTTCTGACCGGCTACCAGGCGGTCGGCACGCCGGGGCGCATGATTGAAGAGGGAGTAAAAAAAGTCCATATCACCGGCGAAGACGTAGTGATTCGGGCCCATATAGAAAAAATTTCCGGCTACTCCGGGCACATGGACAGCGACGGGCTTTTGAACTTCGTGTCCGACATGACCGAGAGTCTTAAAAAAGTATACGTGGTCATGGGCGAACCCAAGTCATCGATGTTCTTGGTGCAGAAGATACGCGACAATCTGGCGCTTCCCGCTTTCGCGCCGGAGAGAGGGCAGAGCGTCACATTGCCGCTCTGATTTTTGACTTCTGCTTTTTTCTTGCTACAATGGACGGGCATGGATAAAGAATTTAGCGCGGAAAAAAAACACGGACATACTCGGCTAAAAATTTGCGTCTCCGGCGCGGCCGAGACGGGGCACTGCGGCATCGACGCTTTGGACAAGGCCAAAGAGCTCGGGCGCGAGATCGCCCGGCAGGGAGCCATACTCGTCACCGGAGCGACTACCGGTTTTCCCCTCTGGTCCGCCATGGGCGCCAAGGAAGCCGGCGGGATATCCATCGGCATTTCCCCGGCGGCTTCCGAAAAGGAACACGTGGAGGTCTACAAGCTGCCGCTGGATTACATGGATTTTATTATCTATACCGGTTTCGGCTATCCGGGTAGGGACATACTGCTGACTCGTTCCGCAGATGCGGTCGTTTGCGGCTGCGGGCGCGTGGGCACTATTCATGAATTTACCGTAGCTTTTGAAGATGGCAAGCCCATAGGGATACTGGAAGGGGACTGGGAGACCGACGACGAGCTCAAGGAAATAGTGGCGAAGGGTCACCGTCCCAATGACAAGATAACGGCAAGCGCTGACCCGAAAATCCTGATAGAAAAAGTAATCGAACTAATAAAAAAAGATAAAGTGGCGGAGTACCGGATGGTCCGTCCGGCCGCGGAAGAGCTACAATAAAAAATACCCCCGCCGGCTGGCGGGGGGTTTTTATTATTTAGGTGTTATTTGACTGCTGCGAGAATTTTTTCAAAAGTTTTCGGGTGATGCTCCGCGAAGAGGGAAAGAATCTTCCTGTCGAGCATGATATTTTTCTTTTTCAGGCTGCCTATGAGCCTGGAGTAGGACATGTCGCCGAGTTCCCGGGCGCCCGCGTTTATTTTTATGTTCCAAAGCTTCCGGTTGTGCGATTTTTTATCGCGCCGGTGCGCGAAGGCATAAGCCCCGGCGTGAAGCAGCGCATCTTTGGCCTGGCGTTCTTTGGTGCTCCTTCCGTGGCGCATGCCCTTGGTCTGCTTCAACACACTCCTTCTTCGCTTTAATGCATGTACTCCCTTTTTGACTCTGGTCATGTATCTGTCTTAAATTTAAATATTAATTAAAAGGCATCAAGTGGCTCTTGGGCTTGTTCTTTATCACGAAGCCCACGCCGCTTCTGCCCGCAAGCTGTTTTCGGCGCGACTGCTTGGCGTTGAAATGGTTGAAGCCGGCCTTTCGGGAAATAACCTTGCCGTTCTTGGTAAGCTTCAATCTCTTGCTATATGACTTGTTGGTTTTCATTCCTTTCATTTTCTTTCTATGGTTATGGTTATGCCCTTCGGACCTCTCTTGTAACTGTCCGATATCTTATAATCTTCCGTCAGTAAGTGGAGTATCCGGTCCAGCCGCTCGCGCAAGAATTTTTCGTCCATATACTTGGCGCGGCCCGCGAGGTAGAGCTCTACTTTGATGCGGTGCCCTTCCGAAAGCCATTTGGAGGCGGTTTTGGCCTTTAGCGCCAGGTCGTGGTCGCCGGTGCCTATTTTGGTCTGGATGGATTTGGTTTCCGTGCGCTTTCCGCCCGTCCTGGCCTTCTTTTGCTTCTTGTTTGCCTCGTACTGATACTTGCCGAAATCCATTATCTTCGCGACCGGGGGATTGCCCGTAGGGCCTATCTCGATGAGGTCGAGATTTTTGGACATCGCGAGTTCTAAAGCATCTTTTATGCTCAAAACCCCGAGATTTTTGTTTTCAGCGTCCAAAACCCGAAGTTCTTTCGCCCGTATTTGGTTGTTTATTCTTTCTCGCAAGTGATAATGGTACCCTTCAAGTAAAAAACTTGACTCGCGAATAATAGCGTATTTTAGGGGTAAAGTCAAACGTTAAGTCCTTTTTATTGCCTAGGGCTGATGCTAGTATATAAAGATGGCAAATTATGCCGAAAACCGGAAAGCGAGATTTGATTATGAAATTTTGGAGAAATACGAAACGGGTATCGAGCTTTTGGGCACGGAAGTAAAATCCGTGCGCGGGGGGCAAATGTCGCTCGAAGGGGCTTTTGTAATAATTCGTGGAGGCGAAGCGTTTATAATCAATGCGAATATTCCACCCTTTCAACCTAAAAATGCTCCAAAAGATTATGATCCGCTACGGAATAGAAAACTTCTACTTACCAAAAAAGAAATCGCAGAACTTTCAGGAAGCGAGAAAAATAAAAGTTT
>CAZWXV010000023.1:0-11048 GCA_964637995.1 uncultured Candidatus Saccharibacteria bacterium | reverse complement strand
GTGAAAGGATTCAAGGCCACAAATGCTCCGAAGTCGGCAATCTTGACCACTTCGCCCTTAAGCACTTCGCCCACTTTGAATTCATGCGTCATTTCTTCGATAATCGCTTTGGCTTTCTCTGCGGCACCGGCCTTGCCGGTAAGGTAAACCCGGCCGTCATCTTCGATGGTAATCTCCGCGCCCGATTTTTCCATTATTTCCTTGATGGTCTTGCCTCCACCACCGATGACCATGCCTATATTCGCGCGCGGCGCGGGAATTTCTTTTTCGATCGCATCCAAGATGGTAAGCCGGGCCGACTTGGCCTGCGAGAGCGCTTCCCCCAATATTTTTATCGGCACTCCTTCCACTTTTACATCAAGTTGGATCGCGGTCACGCCTTGACGGGTACCGGCGATTTTGAAATCCATATCGCCGTGATGATCCTCCGGCCCCTGTATGTCGGTCAAGATTTTATACTTATTGTCATTCTCGTGCATGAGACCCATGGCGATTCCCGCAACCGGCGCCGTGATAGGAACTCCGCCGTCCATGAGCGCGAGCGTCATGGCGCAGATGGATGCCTGTGAAGTACTGCCATTGGAAGCCATTGACTCGGAAACTACGCGGATAGTATAGGGAAAAATTTCCACCGAGGGCAGTACCATCGCGAGGGCTTTCTCGGCGAGCGCGCCGTGTCCGACTTCGCGCCGGTTGGTGAAGCCGGCTCTGCCGGTTTCACCCGAGGAGTAGGGAGGAAAGTTGTAGTGGTGCATGAATCTTTTTTCTTCTTTGAGCTGAAGCCCGTCCACGGTGTTGCGGGCTTCGGGGCCCCCGAGCGTAAGAACGGAAAGCACATGCGTGCCGCCGCGGTAGAAAATACCGGAACCATGTAATTGGCTCGAAATTCCTCCGGCTTGCGCGTACAGACCGCGGACTTCATCCATTTTCCTGCCGTCTGCGCGAAGATTCTCTTCTATCGCCTTCTGGTGAAGCATCTCATTTTCCGTATCGTCAAACAAGTCGTCTTCCGTAGCGAAGTCTTTCCGTTCCGGATATTGCTTATATTTCTCCGCAACCATTTTATTCCACTCGGTGTGGAGCGCGTCTATTTTTGCCTTGCCAGAGCCTGCGAAAATCGCGTCCGCCATCTTAGGCAGTATCTTTTCTCTAAACAATGCGGCAGACTCATCGGATACCTTTTCTTTTTCGATTACTCTTTTAGGCTTGCCTATTTCCGCAACTATTTTTTTCTGAAAATCTTCAAGCTTGGATATTTCCTCGCTCGCGCGTTTAAGCGCTTCCTCAATCTCTCCCTCACCGGTCTCCCGAGCCGAGGCTTCAATCATGTTGATCTTGCCTTCTTTGCCGCAGACCGTGAGGTCAAACTTGTACATGGCGCTGTCGAGAAGCCTTAGTTCCTGCGCAGGATTTATCTTTATATTTTCAGCGTCGTTTGCGTATTTGCCTATGCGCACACAACCGACCGGCCCCGCCCAGGGAATCTCGGAGACTAGGAGTGCCAAGGATGCGGCATTGACCGCGAGAATAGTCGGGTCGTTCTCGTCCACGGAAATCACGGTCACGATGACCTGCACCGCATGCCGTATGGACTGGTCGAAAAGCGGGCGGAGCGTGCGGTCGATGACCCGGCTCGCGAGTACTGCCTGCTCCGAGGGTTTACCTTCTCTTCTAACGAAACGCGAGCCCAGAATTTTTCCGGCCGCGTAAAATTTTTCCGTGTAGTCGACGGTCAGATTAAAAAATCCGAGTCCGTCCTGCTTGTCGCGCGACATGCAGGCGGTGGCGAAAACAACGGTCTCGCCGTATTTGAGCATTACCGAACCTTGCGCTTGTTCCGCGAGATCGCTAAAGACGGCGGTCATGGTCTTGCCGCCGATTTCCACGCTATATTCCTTTTTCTGCATACATATGCCCCATATGAGGCGGGCTCCCCTCCAGAATAAAGTACTGTTTCGCCGCCTGTTAATCGAAGCGGGAGACACTATCTCTATCCGGAGGCGAACTTTTAATTAAAACTGATAAACTCGCCGGCCGTAGGTCGAACACCTAAGCCGAACCGGTAGATACGGAGAATACTAGCACTTTTATGCCAAAATGCAAAAATTATCTTACGCCAATCAGATATTTTTTAGGTTCCGAGGATAAATCCACGAAATCATCCGTGGCCTCGCGGAGTTTGCCGGAAGTTGATTTGCCGAAGGAAACCACTTCCACTTGCACGCCGATGGTCTGGAGATATTCCACGAGCGGCACGAAATCCCCGTCGCCCGAGACTATGACCACGCAGTCGAGCCGCGGAGACATCTTGATGGCGTCCACCGCTAGTCCCACATCCCAGTCCGCTTTTTTGGCGCCGCCCGGGAAAATCTGAAGGTCTTTAGTCTTGGTTTCAATGCCAATCTTGCTCAGAGCTTCGAAGAAATTCTTCTCGTCACCAGCTTCAGTGGTGATGACATACGCCACCGCCCGCACCAACTTCCTGCCTGCGACCGCGTCCTTTAAGACCGCGCCGAAGTTGACCCGCGCCTGATAAAGGTTCCGGGCGCTGTGATAAAGATTTTGCGTATCGATAAAAACCCCCACTCTCTGTTCTTTATGTTTTATTACTGCCATTTATGAAAATTATTAAATTATTAAAATGTTCAACCCAAATAGACCCTTTGAAATTATAGCACTAAACGAGAAAAAGGGCTTAGCCCTTTTTGTTATACAAGATCCATTTTCTTCATGAGCGCTGCGTAACGGGTCTTGTCCTTGCGCTCCAGATACTTCAGGTGAATGCGCCTGTCGGCCACCATCTTTATGAGACCGCGACGGGAATGATTGTCTTTCTTGTGCTTTTTCAAATGCTTGGCGAGAGCGTCTATCTGGCTCGACAAAACGGCCACCTGCACTTCGGGAGAACCCGTATCTTTCTCATGAATCTGGCTTTTCTTTATAATTGACTGTTTTCTCTTGGTTGCTAACATGATTCATATAGTAGCATAAATAGCTAAAAATTACAACCCACTGCAGTGTCGCCCAATATTTCTCCTAAATATGTTAAAATTAGTCTATGACTTCAGAAATTGACCAAATTCAAAGAGAATTTTTGGAATACTTGGAAATAGAAAAGGGTTCTGCTCACCGGACTATTGAAAATTACGAACACTACCTATCCCGATTCTTCGAATTCGCAAAAAGCAGACAAGTAAAAAATGTAAAGGATATCACTGACGACTTGGTGCGAGAATTTCGTTTGTGGTTAAACCGACAGCCCGCCTCTCTCAAGGCAATGAAGGGAAAACCCGTTCTGGTGGAAACCTTGTCGAAAAAAACCCAAAATTATTATTTAATCGCCTTGCGGGTATTTTTGAAATATTTGGGAAAAAGAGGAATAAAGTCAATGTCGGCAGACCAGATAGAATTAGCAAAAATTCCGGAACGCCCGATTGATCTTATTACTCCCTTGGAGCTCTATCACCTGCTCGAAGCCGCAAACGGCGAGGATCTAAAAACTCTTCGAGACCGAGCGATCCTGGAACTTCTTTTCTCAACCGGACTGCGAGTTTCGGAGCTTTGTTCGCTATCCCGAGACATTGGCACCAGCCACGAAGAACTATCTGTTCGGGGCAAGGGAGGCAAGGTGCGTGTCGTCTTTGTCTCCGAGCAGGCAAGATCTGCTCTAAAAAAATATTTAAGCGCCCGAAAAGATATGGAGGAAGGGCTTTTCGTACAGGTAGAAAATGAAATATCAAAGAATAAAGAAAATAAGAAAGAAACTAAACACCTCACCAAAAGATCGGTCGAGCGAATCGTAAAATATTATGCAATTAAAGCCGGCATTTCCAAAAAAGTGACCCCGCATGTCATCCGGCATTGCTTTGCCACCGATCTTCTTTCAAATGGCGCAGATATACGGAGCGTTCAAGTTATGCTTGGCCACGCCAATATTTCAACCACGCAGATATACACCCACGTCACCGACAAACATCTCCGCGAGATACACAAAAAATTCCACAATAAACAATGATATGAAAATAATTTCCTGGAACGTGAATGGTATACGGGCGGTGCATAAGAAAGGATTTTTCGCGCCTTTCATAAAAAAATACCAGCCGGATATTTTGTGTCTTCAGGAAACCAAGGCCGAACAGCACCAGAGCGAGGTGGACTTGCCGGACTACGAAGAATTCTGGAATTCCGCGGAGCGCAAGGGCTACAGCGGTACGGCAATATTTACCAAGGAAAAACCTCTAAGCGTAATACTAGGATTGCCGGAAAAAATTGCCAGGAAATACGGCCTGGCCGATGATGGCTATGGCGACCCGAACAAGGAGGGCCGGGTCATCTGCGCGGAATACAAAAATTTTTACGTAGTAAGCGTTTACACCCCGAATGCCAAAGACGACCTGTCTCGTATACCGCTCCGACACAAACAATGGGATCCCGCATTTTTAGAATATGTAAAAAGTTTAGAGAAAAAGAAACCGGTTGTCTTTTGCGGAGATCTGAATGTCGCCCACATGCCGGACGACCTAGCACGACCGAAAGAGAATGATGGGCTCAAGGGTTTCACGCGCGAAGAGCGCGAAGGCATCGATAAAATAATAAAAGCTGGTTTTGTTGATACTTTTCGCATTAAAACTCGTGGCAACGGGCACTATACCTGGTGGAGCCACTTCGCGAACGCTCGGGCGCGAAACGTGGGCTGGCGGATTGATTATATTTTTGTTTCCGGCGAACTCGCTAAGAAAGTAAGGTCCGCAAAAATCCTGCCGGAAGTCCTGGGCTCCGACCACTGCCCAGTGATGATAGAATTTGCTCAATAAAAAATTAATTTCTTAATATATCATATATGATAGGTTAAGGATTTTGGATGAAATGGGAATAAAGGAAAAAAGCCGTGCGCGGGGTTGGGGTTGCCAACGACTCGCGCACGGCTCTTCGTGATGGTTGAGTAGTCCAAGTCAATCCATGTATGATTCTTCTCCTTTCTTTTTTGTTTGTTGGGGCAGCGTGGGTCGCTGGAACCCAGCGCCCCACGCTGCAGCTCAGTCCCTCGGCCACTTGCCGAACTGAGCCCGAGTACGTCCCAAGGGGTCAGGTTGACGCTCGATCTCGTCGAGATTGCGATGCCGACGCCCCTTTACATAGAACTGCAGAGAGGTATTCCGGAGCTTCTCGTCCGCCGCTTTGAGCACGCGGATTACACGACTCACGAGCGCATCGAACTCCTCCCGAGAGAGGTGAAGCTCTTCGCAGCAGGCTTGCACCAGCTCCGTGGAGACAGGGTCAGTCTGCAGATCCCGAAGAGACAACCCCTGCTCCTGAAGCACGAAGGCGAGATATCTGCACTCCCGCTCGAACAGCTGTTCGTCATTCAGATTCATCCTTGCTCACCTCCTTTCTTTTTAGCGTTACCGGAGTTGATGGAAAGTACAGGCAACCTGTACTCAATCAGGTAAACACGCAAGCTACACGCATGCGTGTCTCTTTGTTAAACTATTGTATTCAGTCGTCAAAGAACGCGCAGGGTGGGATGGGGAGAAGCAAACCGTCCGCCGCCATACCACCAGTACCTGTAATCGAAAGAATCCGCTCCGACGACATGGTGCGTCCCCTCTTGGCGGTAGAAGACCGCCCAGGGTTGGTGACTTGCGCCGCGAACTAAGGCAACAAAGGAACGCCCTGTCGCGGCGATGGCGCCAAAAGTTGCCAGAGAAATCGCCACCCTTGGTGCCCCGCCCAGTTCCTCGACGATGGGACCGTCCACCAACCATTCAGAAAGATTGTATAGTGCAATCTCGACTGGCTGTCCATCTGTTTCTTCAATCACGCCAAGGAATAGATCCTCAAAATTCGAACCAACTTGCCAACCATGAAAGAAATCGGAGGCTACGAAGCGAACATGCGGTGTAACCACAATAATTTCCTTCTGCTCTAAAAGGGTTGTTTTGCTCATGATGACCCCCTTTCTTTGGAGTGGACTACTCTATTCAGTTGTCAATGAACGAAAAACGACCCTGTTCAGGGCCGTTTTTTTGAGTTTCATTTTTCAAATAAGTTTAATTTATGCAACGCAATAACCAACCCCGAACTATTGGGTTTGTGTTGGCCATATACATATTTTGTGCTTTTCTTTGCATATCTCTATCTAAACATTTACTGAAAATAAAGTCAATCATGCCAATTTACAGCTTAATAAGGCGCGGTTTCACGCCCCCGAATCATTTTTGTGCCAGCTTATCTATGGTTTCCGTTTCATCGGTAACCAAAATCTTTGCGGTCCCGTGCTTGGACAATTTTTTTGAGATTTCCGGATGCCGCAGCAGATAATTTTTTAATTTTTTAGGAACGATTTCATCTTGGGAAATTATTTTTACTTTTCCCCCTCCTTCGCCAAGGCTTCGGAGGGCAAGTTTAATTTCTTTTCTAAATATCGGATAATGGGTGCAGCCCAGGACTAACGCATATATCTTTTTGCCGGTAAAAGGCTCCAGATATTTTTTTATAAACAACAAGGCGTTTGCCGTCTCCCCCGCTTCCGCGAGGGGCACAAGCATCGGCGCAGAATTCTGGAAAACCTTCGCACTCCGGTTTAGTTTTTTAATTTCCTTGGGAAAACTTTGAGAGGCGACCGTGCCCGCAGTGCCGAGCACCCCGATTCGGCTCCATTTCGCGGCTTCCTCTGCCGCCGGAACCAGGACGCCCAATATCTTTTTGCCTTTGAATTCCCGCTGGAGCTTCGAGAGCGCCCGGGCCGAGGCAGTGTTGCAAGCGAGTATTACAATAGCGCAATTTTCTTTCCGAAAAAGATGGTCCACGCACTCTCTGGTAAATTCAAAAACCGTTTCTCCGGAACGATTGCCATAAGGCACCCGTTTGGTGTCGCCAAGATATACATAATCGTACCGGGGCATCGCTCTCCGTATCGCCCGCGCGACTATGAGCCCTCCGAGGCCCGAATCAAAAATTCCAATTCGCATAATTCTATAGTATACTATTGTCATGCATCACGCGAGATTGGACCAGCTTGCCGACAGCATTTTTGCCATAGTTATGACTATCCTGGTCTTCGAATTTACGGTGCCCAGCATCTGGGGGCCGGCGGACAACATGACTCTGTGGTATGAATTGAAAAAGCTCCTGCCGGTGCTCGCGAGCTATGTCCTCTCCTTTTCCATGCTCTTTACCTACTGGCGGGCGCATCATTTTTTCGTTTCCATTTACGCTAAAAACCTGGACGCGATGCTTACAAATATCAACGCCCTCTTTTTCATGCTTATCAGTCTGGTACCTTTCTCCACCAGCGTCCTCGGCCAATGGAGTAAAAACGAACTGTCGGTAATAATATTCAGCATTCACATGATTTTAATCGGCCTGTCCCTCTACTGGATGCGCCGATATGTGCTCTATTCCGAACACATCAAAAATCCGGAAATCCCCCGCCGGGAAGTCCGCGGCTCGACCATCCGCACCATGGTGCCGGTCGTCTGTGCCATTGTTGCTATACCGCTGTCCTTCTTTAGCATCAATCTCTCTCTCACGCTCCTGACACTCGCGATAATCTTCAATCTGTCCTCCACCAGCACACGTATTTTCGAAAAAATATTGAAGGCCGTTCACCATCTCATGTTCGGCCCCGACATCCACGGCCATTTTGCCGATTAATTTTCATGCAAAAGGTTTGCAAAACCTGTAATCAAAGTTTCGAAGTCAGAAAAGAAGACCTGATTTTTTACGACCAGATCAAAGTGCCACCGCCGAACCATTGCCCCGACTGCCGAGCACAACGGCGCATAGCTTTCCGGAACGAACGTACTTTGTATAAAAGAGCCTGCGACCTCTGCAAAAAAGACGGCGTATCCCTCTACCCTGCCGGCACAGTTTTTCCGGTCTATTGCCATAAGTGCTGGTGGGGCGACGGTTGGGACCCGACTACGTACGCCATGGACTGGGACAAATCCCGGCCTTTTCTGGAACAATATGCGGAACTCAAAAATAAAGTGCCCCGCATCGCGCTCCTGGTCATCGACAGCATAAATAGCGACTATACCAACAACAGCGCGGAGAACAAAAACAGCTATCTTATATTCGCCGCGGAGAACAACGAGGATTGCATGTACGGTCGGCTAATTCAAAACTGCAAAACTTCGGTGGACTGCGCTTTCTTGTACGAATCCGAGCTGTGCTATGAATGCACTGACTGCAAGAAATGTTTCAAATGCATATATTCCGAGCGCTTGCATGACTGCATCGATGTTCTGTTATCTTTTGATATGCGCAACTGCCAAAACTGCCTTCTCTGCGTCAACGGCAGAAATCTTTCGTACTGCATAGAAAATGTGCAATATGAGAAGGAAGAATATGAAAAGAAAAAAGCGGAAATCCTCGCAAGCCATGCATCCATTGAAAAGGCCAGAGAGAAATATAACGCTCTGCGCGCTAAAGCCATAGTCAAATATGCATCTTCAATCAAGTGCAACAACGCCACCGGGGACTACATGTATAATTGCCACGAAGGAGTGCGCCTGTTTGACGTCCGCAATTCCAAAAACTGTTCCTATGTCGCCGACGGCGAGGATCCGACCGACTGCCATGATGTGAACAACATGTATTTCAAAGCGGAGCGCTGCTATAACGTGATGGGCTCGCTTCAAAGCACCAACTGCAAAGTGGGCGTGTTTATAATGTACTGCAACGAAACGGATTATTCCGACAGCTGCTACAACTGTGTCAGCTGTTTTGGCTGCGTGGGACTCAACAAGAAAAATTATTATATCCTAAACAAGCAATACGAAAAGGAAGAATATCTGAAGATAAAAACGGAGATAGAGGCGGAGCTCAGAAAAGAAGAAATTTATGGCGATTATTTCCCGCCGGCAATATCCCCTTTCGGCTACAACGACACATTGGCGCAGGAGTATTATCCTTTGGCCGAGAAGGATGCTAAGGAAAAAGGATTTAACTGGCAGACTGAGACTTCCGGCACTTACGGCAAGGAGACGATAAAAGAAAGCGAAATGCCCGAAACTATAGAAGAAGTTACCGAAGATATTTTAAATCAGGTTTTAGTATGCAAGGAGTGTAAAAAGAATTTCCGCATAACCAAAGGGGAGTTGGATTTTTATAAGCGGATGAATATTCCCCTGCCTCATAAAGATTTTGAGTGCCGGCACCAGGACCGAATGAAAAAAAGAAATCCGCGCAAGTTGTGGCCCCGCGCCTGCATGTGCGAATTAAAAAACCACCAGCACGGCGCCGAAAAGTGCGCCGCCGAATTCGAGACCTCTTACTCCCCCGACCGGCCGGAAACAGTTTACTGCGAACAGTGTTATCAGCAGGAAGTTTCCTAGAATTTATTTCTTCTCACAAGTATTTTTCTGCTGAAAAATCTCGCGAGCCCTCCTCGCCTCGTCAGGCTCCGGCCTTGCGATCGGGTCCCTTGCCCGATCTCACCCCGTGTTTGGAGTGTAACTTTTCTATTTCTTCCTCTTCGAGTTCTTCTTTTTTCTCTTTGCCGCGCTCGCCGAGAGTTTTTAGCTCCTCGTTGCCCAGCATGTCGAGAGATTTGGCCAGTTCGCTTAGGTGCTCCGTGGTGTTTTTCTCAGGCGCATCCAGCACTTCTTCAAGCAGTGAATGCAAAATCCAGCCCATTCGCGGCCCCGGCTTGATATTGAGTTCTTTTTTTAAAAATTCTCCATCGATTTTAAGCTGGGAAACGGAAATCGGGTCCCGTAATGCTTCTTCCACCATCGCAAAATATTTCCGCAGGCGGTACGGCGCTTCTTTTTTCTTCATACCCACGCGGTCGCACTCGCGCACGTCCATGAGCCGCCAGACATCTTCCCTGCCAACCTTGTGGATAATCCGCCGCACTGCCGAGAGGGAAATTTTTTCCGTGTCGGAAAAAAACATGTGGTTCCGCACCATTTTTTCCACGAGGTCTATTTCATCTCTCGGGAATTTCAGACGCTCCATTATTTTTTTTGCCATGCGCGCGCCGACCACTTCGTGCCCATAAAAGGTGTACATTTTTTTTCTTTTGTCCTCCCCGAACCGCCTGGTCCGGGGTTTGCCTATGTCATGGAACAGCGCGGAAAGCCTTATGGCTAAAGGCCAGTTTTTGTTAGCCGCATGCTGGGCCGCGAGGAGTGAATGGTTCCACACGTCGTAAAAATGTTCCCCGGATTGGTCGCAACCGATGCCTTCTTCCAATTCCGGAATTATATGCCGGAGCAGACCGAATTTTTGGAGCATAGCAATCCCTCCTGCTGGGTTTGCCGACATTATGATTTTTGCCAGTTCGTCGCGAATCCTTTCCGCGGAAATTTTCTTGACCAGCTTCGCATTTTGGAGAATACTTTGCGTTACTTCATACGACACAGAAAAATCAAGTTGGCAAGAGAAGCGTACTGCACGCAACATCCGGAGGGCGTCTTCGGAAAACCTGTCTTTTGGATCCCCCACCGCCTGAATAGTTTTGTCTTTTATGTCCTTTACTCCCCCGAATAAGTCCACTAAGTGTCCTTTTGAGTCCAGAGCCAGTGCATTCACCGTAAAGTCCCGTCTTTTAAGGTCATCTTCCAGTTTATCGCTAAATTTAACCTCATCCGGATGCCTAAAATCACTATATTTTGATTCTGTGCGGTAGGGGGTGACTTCTACTGTTTCATACCTGTCCGCCAAAACTTTAGCGTCGGCGGAAGAAACCTCCAAATCCTTTGTTTCACCCTCCTTCGCTGAAGCTTCGGCGGGCAGGCGTGGAATCATCACCGCTACCGTCCCGAAAGTATTCTCGTATACCGTCTTCTCAAAAAGTTTAACGATTTCCTCGGGCTTGGCATTGGTGGTGACATCCCAGTCTTTAGGGTCCCTGCCCATCAGAAGATCCCGCACGCATCCACCCACCAAATAAGCTTCGAAACCCGCACGCTCAAGCACAGCGGTTACATGTGAAACCTCTTTAGGGATTTTCTGTATTAAATTTTGGAGATTGTCCATTTTTATTTTTGTGCACCCGGGGGGATTCGAACCCTCAATGACACTTCCGAAGACTGTTG
>CAZWXV010000022.1:10876-11459 GCA_964637995.1 uncultured Candidatus Saccharibacteria bacterium | reverse complement strand
TTGACATTTAGCCTGGAATATGCTAATATACTAGTAACTGGTTGGTAGACTCTCCTCTCAATATTGGATGAGGTACCGTGAGCCAGTTTTCCTGCTAAGACCGTCCTTTTCAAACAGAATAAGCAATGCGAGTTCTGCCCATAAAGTAGATGCTCGCCTGATTCAAGTAGAGTTACTAACCGTTATTCTCTTTGCCCGCTTTAACGTGGGAACGCCTGCTCAGCGCGTCTAAGTTGAGCAACAGGTCTGGGAGGACCCAATGAAAAAGACATTTGCAGCCATCGCCATCCTCGTCGCCATGTTGTTCGTCATCCCCGCGTCGCTTTCGGCGCAGCCGTCATTCGAGCCGCGGGCCGTGCCCGCGAGCGTCGACCTCACGCAGTACGGCATTCTGCCGGAGCATCGCATGGACGCGCTGGAAATGGCGAACATGGGGTTGGTTCCCATTCTCGCCGACAAGGCTGTGCAGAAGTTCAACTTCTCGCACAAGGCAAACGCGTTCATTCTCGACACGATCAAGAAGGGAGAGCTCGTTGCGGCCACTCCTTCGGGAGAGTGGGTGTACAAGGCGAGTTGCTCTAAT
>CAZWXV010000022.1:9679-10866 GCA_964637995.1 uncultured Candidatus Saccharibacteria bacterium | reverse complement strand
TCCCATCATGCCTACCGAGCCTGCCAAGATCGACTGCCCCGAGTGTCCCTCGCCCTGCCCGTCTCCGTGCCCGACCCCGCAGCCGTTCAATCCCAACGCCACACCGGCGAACACCGACACGTCTACGTCGGACGGCTGCAGCTGGCCGTGGATTCTGTTTGGGGTGTGCATGCTCTTCCTCCTGCTCCTCCTGCTTGCTTTGGCGGGTTGGGCTTTGAGTGAGATGATGCATGCACGACGTAATCGGACTGCAGCGTCACAGCAGCCGACCTACGCTCCGCCGGCGCCGCCTTTCCACCGCGCTCTCGGCGTCGGCACCCGCGGACGCAACGGTGAAGTGTGGTACGGTCCGTTCAAGACCGTGACCATCAACGACCGGGGAGGGGGCGGGTATCACGTCAATGTCGACGGACGCGACGTCGACACGTTCACGCGGCCGATTCGCCTCGAGAACGCGGGAGCCGCAGGCTCCTACGTTGTCACTGACAACGAATAGTTCGAACCCACGCGCTTGGTCGTGAGAAGTAACCAAGCCCCCGCGATTGTCTGGGGATTGAGACAACGAATTTGTACCCTTGCTAGCAGGTTAGCTAAGCAGAAAGGATAGTATCGACTGGACCCGGCCGCAATAATCAAGTTGCCCGGGTCCTTTTAAATTTAAATATAAAACTTGACAAAATAATCAAAAGGCTATATAATACTAGGCATTGAACATAGATGAATAAGTTATTAGTGTATACTATAACAAGTTATTTATAATTAATTTTGGTCGGGAAGAAGACTCATTAGAAACATAATATAATAAATATATGATCGTTGAACTGTTAAATGTGGATTTAATTAAGGAATTAGGTTTAGATTCACTCCCTGAGGAAAGAAGGGCTGCTTTGATTGACCAAATGACGGAGGTTTTGGAAAGCAGAATTAGCCTGGAAGTCTTATCTATTTTAACAGAAGAGGAAAAGAAGGAACTCGACCAAGTCCTTGACTCCGGCGGCGATATGATTGAATTTTTAAGGAGCAAAATCCCCAATTTTGATTTAATGGTAGCCGAAACAATAGCAAACTTTAAAAAGGAAATGCTGGAGATGCAGCAAATGGTTGTGCCTGCACAATAGTTTATATAATTTATAAAATACCATGAACTTAGCACGAAAATATAACTATCCTCCTACCGACAAACCCGA
>CAZWXV010000022.1:0-9579 GCA_964637995.1 uncultured Candidatus Saccharibacteria bacterium | reverse complement strand
TTATTAGAAAAATTTGCGGTAGGGAAAAATGGAGAGCCCTATAAATCCACCAGGGAAGCTGCTCATGATCTGATTGAATTTCTTACCAAAGAGGCAGAGCAAAAAATAAAAGAAGGTACTCCCGGTGCGGCGCCAGTGTTAGAAACGGAGAAATTGGGTAAAAGCACAACTTCAGCGCCGAAGCCGGAAAGCATAAAAACTGCCGAGGAAAAAAATGCGCGAAATATGCTCACTATGCTGGTGGGAAAAGCAAGTAGCGAGGATATGAAGTCGGTAAATTTTTTGGTTGCATTTATCACCAGTAAAAATTCATGGAACCCAAGCTGGCCTACCGCGGAAGAAAAAGCGTGGCAGGACAGGCTCATTGTTTTAGCTAAAAATGCTAATGCTGGTGATGAGGTAGCGAAGAGGCTTTTGGATTTGCATTTAAACGCAGGCCCTTTTTCTTTACATATTACTCTTGAAAAAAAGAAGAAAAATAAAGACGTGCCACCTCCGGGAGGTCCTACGCCTCCGCCGCCTCCGCCGCCGCCGGCGCCACCGGAAAATATCGAGGGAACTCCATCTCTAAACGATTTAAGAAACAAATATTTGCAAGCGGAAAGGCTGCGCGGAAATGGGATCAGGGGTTTTGTCGGTAAGATTTTCGGGAGAAAATTAGATTTTAACGGGAAAGAAATGGATTTCGGCGGAAAAGAGGGCGCCCAGGATCTTGAAAAGGTTAGGGTTGAATATCAAATTTGTCTGGCCCAATATAGGAATACGGAACTGGCAAAACTTTCACCTGACGCCCCTGCCGAAGAAAAGACTCAAAAAATGCTGGACCTCATGAGAGAAGAACAGGTAAGTATAGACAGGCAAGCAGAAGATGGCATAGAGAGAAATAGATTAGAAAAGACGAAGACGTGGTGGCGTCAGCACGGAGTAAAACGTCTTGGCCTAAGTGCCGGACTTATGGGAGGCGCGTTCTTGGTCGCAGGACCTGTCGGCTTCGTTGCCACTAAAACTGTATTGGGAACGACCGGTAGATATATAGGGGGACAAGCCGCACTTGAACGATACACCAAAGTATTGGGAGACAAATCAGGATTGATTATAGATATCAGAAAAGAGATAGCGAGAAAAGCAAAGACTGGATCTGCTATTTTTAATTCTTTAGACACATATATAGCTTCCATTCCACCTGATAAGATTAGGCAAGAAGCTGCAAGATTAAGAATGCTTCAGGTAGAAAAAGGTGTTTCCTTGGACAGACTTGCGATATCCGGAGATGATGGAAATATCGTGGCACTCATTATGCAAAGAAACAATGAACTAATCGCCCAGGAGGCAGTGAAGAACGCAAAGTTGAACAATAATCCGGCGCTGGCAGTTCCGGATGCTTTGTCAAACAGCCTTGCTTTGCAAATTAACTCTATGCACGAGATGGGAGAAAAAGAAATAGATAAAAACAGACGCAAGAAAATGGTTAGAAATTTCCTTGCCGCTGCGGTTAGCGTTCTGCCCTTAGGAACAGGATATTTTTCTCATACTCCAGGAGGAGGGGGTATGGGAGGACATGGGGCAGAATCTTTGTCTCATGCGCCAGGAGGAGAATGGAAAGGAGGGGGGGGCAGTTTTGGAGGAGCGGGTGCGACGGGACATTGGGACACCTCTTCTCCCGGCTCCGGTTTGGACAAAACTGGTTTAGGAATTTCAGAGATTTTAGACCCTACCCAGCACCTTCATCGAGTTTCCGGTAATGACAACCTTTGGAATATTATTGAAGGAAACATAAAACCTCGCGGTATACTGGGCGGATTAAAACCGGGACAAGACACCTATGTAATTGATGCTTTCAAACAGCATTTTCAACATATGACCCCGGAACAGCTTAGACTCGTCGGTATTTCTAGTGGCAATGTTGATATTATAAGTGATGGAGACGTAATTAATCTTGACGTCCTGTATCATCCAAGAGAAATCTTAAAAGCCCTGGTGGGTTCACACCATCTTCGCCCCGGAGAAATAGCGCAAATAGTAAAAAATGACGTGAAGTTAGAAAACTGGTTTAGTAATCCGGCAAATGTTGCTAGTTTGAGAGAAGTAGCCGGTGAAAAAGTATACAATGAAATTATTGCTGGTGTTAGATAGACATCCCTAAATAAGTTCTAACAAATAGCCTCTACGAAGAGGCTATTTGTTTTGTGCTAAAATGATATCTGTGAAAGAGTATCTAAAAGGACTGAATGGCAAACAAAAAGAAGCGGCGCTTCATACGAAGGGGCCGCTTTTGATAGTGGCGGGCGCGGGGGCGGGTAAGACCAAGACGATAACGCACCGCATCCTCAATTTGATAAAAGAAGGAGTGCCGCCGCAAAAAATATTGGCGGTTACTTTCACCAATAAAGCCGCCAAGGAAATGCGGGAACGCATCATATCTCTCTTGGGTGGAGAAAACGCCCTGCCTTTTGTCTCCACTTTTCATTCGCTCGGAGTCCACATCATCAAAGAAAACGCGCGACTTTTGGGGCATACAAAATATTTTACAATCTTAGACGAAGGCGATGCCGCTTCTCTCATCAAAGACGTGCTCAAGGAGCTCGGGGTCGACCCCAAGCAATACGACCCCAAGAGAATAAGGAATATCATCTCCCGCGAAAAAGGAAAGTTCACGCATCCGGAAGAATATGAGGTAAGCGCCGAGGGGACAATAGGCAAAATAGTCGCCCGGGTGTGGCATTTATATGAGAAGAAAAAGATGAAGGAGAATGCGCTCGATTTTGACGACCTTCTTTTGAAGGCGGTGAAGCTTTTGAAGGAAAATACGGAGGTGCGGAAAATTTATCAGGAAAGGTGGGAATACATACACATAGACGAGTATCAGGATACCAATGAAGTGCAATATCTTATGTCGAAATTGCTGTGCGGAGACAAACACAACATCTGTGCCGTCGGCGACGCGGACCAGAATATATATTCGTGGCGGGGAGCGAACCTGAAAAACATCTTAAGTTTTGAAAAAGATTATCCGGACGCCAAAATAATAATGCTTGAGGAAAATTACCGCTCTACGCAAAACATACTGGAGGCGGCCAACGAAATAATCAAGAAAAACAAAATGCGGCCGGACAGGAATCTTTTCACCAAAAACAAAACCGGCGAAAAAATCGGCCTGTATGGGGCGCTGGACGAGGCCGACGAAGCCGAGTTCGTCGCCACGAAAATTTTGGAAATTATGGATTCAGCCCCAGAATACTCTTCTCGCTTTCCTCGCCAGCCCGGCGAGCTGGCTCAGGGTTTCACCCTCGATATCTCGCAAGGCTCGAACCATGCTATCTCGGGCTCAAAACCCGCTACGAAGAGTAGTTCGGGGCTTTCGGAAATCGCTGTTCTTTACCGCGCAAATTTCCAGTCGCGCGCGCTCGAAGAGGCCATGCTCCGCTATAATATTCCGTACCAAGTCCTGGGTGTAAAATTTTTCGAGCGAAAAGAAATAAAGGATACTTTGGCATATCTGCGTGCGGCCTTAAATCCGGACAGCTTGTCAGATATAAAAAGAATCATAAATTTCCCGGTCCGGGGCATCGGCAAGGCCACTCTCGCGAAGATTTTTGCCGGGCAAAAGGACGCTCTGCCCGCGAAAACCCTGCTTAAAGTGAACAGTTTTTACGAGTTGCTCGGCGAAATAAGTGAAAAAGTCAAAACTTCCCGGGCCAGCGAAATAATAAAATACGTGATAAAAAAGTCGGGAATAGAAAATGAGCTTCTGTTGGGCGGCGAAGAGGACATAGAGCGGCTGGAAAACATAAAAGAGCTTGCAACGCTCGCCCTAAAATACGACAATTTGGGGGATGGCGCGGGAGTGGAGAAACTTTTGGAAGATGCTTCTCTCGCCTCCGACCAGGACGGCCTCATGATCAACCAAGAGGCAAAAGTTAAAAAAGGCGCGAGCGCAGTCAAATTAATGACGGTACATGCTTCTAAAGGCTTGGAATTCCGGCACGTATTCATTACCGGCCTGGAGGACGGTCTGTTCCCGCATCAACGGCGGGGCGAGCGGGACGGCGCTTCCGACCGGGAAGAGGAGCGGCGGCTTTTTTACGTGGCCCTCACCCGCGCCAAGGAAAAATTGTTCTTGTGCAACGCCCAATTCCGCACCATATTCGGATCGCGTTCCATAAACGCGCCGTCGGAATTCATCGCGGACATTCCCTCGGACCTTTTGGAACGCGAAGGAGAAAGTTCCGGAATTAAAACAATTTATTTATGAGAGCAAAAAAATCATTAGGCCAAAATTTCCTGAAATCAGAGGCGGCACTGCAAAAAATTATCGGCGCCGGAGAACTGGGGCCGAAGGACACAATACTGGAGATCGGCCCCGGCAAAGGGGTGCTGACAGAAAGACTCCTCGTGCATGCGGGAAAGGTAATCGCCGTGGAAAAAGACCGCGAACTGGTGGAATTTTTAAAAACAAAATTTGAAAAAGAGATAGGAGAAAGAAAACTTATCCTAGTAAATGACGACATTTTAAATTTTAGCGCGGAGCAAAATGTTCCCGAGCGAAGCTCTGCGCAGGCGGGCGCGCCGAGCAAAGCAAATTTTCAGCAGAAAATTATGTGCGCTGAGTCCGGGAATGTTTTGCGGAGTTATAAAATAATTGCCAACATTCCCTACAACATCACCGGCGCTATTTTGAAAAAATTCCTGACATCAAAAAACCAGCCGGAGCGCATGATACTTATGCTCCAGCACGAGGTCGCACAGAGGGTTGTCGCCCGCGACGGGAAAGAAAGCATATTGTCTATCTCTGTTAAAGCCTATGGGCAGCCAAAGATGCTTATGAAGGTGCCGGCGCGATATTTCTCTCCCGCTCCCAAGGTGGATTCGGCAGTCATAGCCATAAACAACATATCCCGCGAGATTTTTAAGACAAGCGGGGTTGATGAAGAAAAATTCTGGCAAATCGTCAAAAAGGGTTTTGCGCACAAGCGCAAAAAGTTGTCTTCTAACCTTAAGGGCTTAGTGGAAAAGGAAAAGCTTTCTCTGCTCGGCAAATTGGGCGATAAAAGAGCGGAGGATTTAACGCTTACTGATTGGATTAAACTTTCAAATTTATAGACCTTCGCCCCATGGCAGACTAGCGACGTTGGCCGTGATGCTTATACAACTGTTCCCAGTCGTAATTACACACGTACCAGAATTCTGAATAAAAAAACCAAGCTGGGAACCAGAAATTAGCGGATTCCCAACGGTGGGAACAAATCCAGGGGACCAATAATAAAGGCCGGATCCACCGTTACTGGAAAGATCGGTCATCGTCGTCATGTATCCCGTTCCACAAGTGCAATACATAATAACGCCGCTATTGTAGCCGCCCTCTGCCCTCTGGGCGTATGCTTTGGGGGGTGTAAAAATCTTTGATAAAGAAAGAAATACTGAACTAATTAAATCATTGTTTGAAAGTGAAGAATTTGAACCTAGAGACAGTTTTCTTAAACCGGACAAAATCGCTGTACGAGAAGAACCTTTTCCGTGCGCATTTTCAACTGTCACATAAAACTTATCGTATAACTCATCAAAAGTGTGACCATTGTTCTGTAAAAATTGCCTAAGTTCGGCCTCATCTTCAATGCTACGATATGGCGCCAAAATATCGTCAACAGAACCGCCGGCTTCTTCTACCGGATCTAAAATTTTCTTTAATGTCGTGGGAGGTAAATTTAACAATTCTTGTTTGTTCATGGTTTTCACTTCCGGCGGTTGAAACACAAATGAGATAAGTTTTCCGTCACTTGAAGGCAAATTCTCAAATCTGGCCTCAATTTGCGCGTATCTAAGACGCACAGTATTACCGATAGATGAGAAATTTTCACCGTAAATTTTTACAGTGTCTCCGGATCGTACTTTTTCCGGAGAAACACTCAAAACCTTTGGGGGTTTAGCTTCCGAAATTGGAACATAAACGGGAGGTGGAATACCGGGTGAAACGTTTTTTGTTGTGCTGTCATTAGTATAATAAAGCATGGCCTGTCGAGAAAGGGGGCCGACTATCCCGTCAGCCACTAACCCTTTGCTTGATTGGAACGCAATAACGGAAGCCCTAGTCAAAGGACCAAAAATGCCATCTGTAACTATGCCCAATTTTCCCTGAAGACACCCTACTTCCGGGCCCCTGGAGCCTATTTTTAACAATGAGTTAATTGCGCAAGAGGCAGAAACGGGTTCGACGGCAAAAGCAACGGCAAAAGTAGCCTGTAGAGGAAAAAAAAGGGCGACCAAAATCAAAAGGCGGGCTAATTTCATTTGTAATGATTATAGCACGACATAAACCCACCCACAAAAATAAAAAGGTGGTTTGCCGGTCTTGCTTGTGCTTATTGTTTATTGGTACAATTGACTTATAATCAAGCAGATTTTGGTAAAACATAAAAGGGAGTGTATGGTCGTTTTTGCGGCACTTTTTCTGCTTGCGATTTTTTTAACTAAAAACGGATTACCTTGGAGGAATGTTGAGGTTTATAAAGGAACGGAAGGCCTTTCATACGAGAGCGCTCTGGTAGAAGACCTGATTAAAAGGGATACGGACGGGGACGGAGTGCTGGATTGGGAAGAAAGTCTGTTGGGGCTTGATCCGACAAAGACGGAAACTACGGCCGGCACGCCGGATATAACAGTTGCCAATAAGCTGCGGGCAGAAGAGGGCACAGATATAAGCACAGCGGAAGGCGCCCCGGAGGAAAATTTAACGGAAACTGATAAATTTTCTCGTGAGCTTTTCTCTACTGTGGCCGCCTTGGAACAAAGCGGGTCGCTGGACGAAACCACCGGACAGAAGATGGTAGATTCCCTGGTTAACAGTATAGGGAATTCGGCCCAACGAAAGATATATACTTTGACTGATTTAAATATAGACAACAAGGCGACGATACAACAATACAACAACGCCTTAGATGAGATCTATACAAAATACCCTATTGAAAACGGCGTGTTGGTTGTCCTGGAAAAATTCATAGTTGACCAAAACAATGTTGACGTCGGAGCGCTCGAGGAACTTAACCCAATCATAGGACAAAACAAGAAAATATTAACCGCCTTGGTCAAAACCAGCGTGCCGCAGTATCTTTCGGTACTACATTTAAATGTTGTAAACGGGCTTCAGGCGGTAACTGAAAACCTGTCTGACATACAACTCTATGACCAGGATGCCATTGTGGCCCTGGGCGGCATGACCAAATATCAAGAAAATGCGGTCAAGCTGGAATCGAGTCTGAACAATCTGGCCATAGCCGTGAGTGGAAAATTGAGTAATTGACCACTCCGTTATATAATATCAAGGAGAAAATGACTATAAAAACCAAACCCCAAAGATTTATTTCCCTTATCCTGATTGTTGCGATATTGGCGCCTACTGTTTTATTTTCTACACCAAAAAGTGCGGGGGCGTTTAAGGAGAATGTACCCCAAGAGCAACCTCAATCTGTTCCTACTAAGAATCCAGTAAGTACCGCCGGAATCTGGCTCAGTAAAGCCCTCCTTGCTATCGGCGTGCCGGCCGAAGTGGCGAGCAAAATCCTTGCTGGGAAGGATTGGGCACAAAAGGTGCTCATGGAGGCGGCCAAGGCGGCCGCTATGAAAGCGCTACAGGATATAACTAAAAGCACCGTCAATTGGATAAACCAAGGTTATCACGGCATGCCGCTTTTCTTGGAGAATCCGGAGTCTTTCTTTAAGGATATAGATAAATTCGAAGTGCGGACACTGATAGACTTATATGGCTATGATGAGTTGAAATTTCCGTTCGGAAAAGAATTTGCTTTAAATACGATTTCTGCCTACAAAGGTACGCTTGCCGACAACTCGGCATACTCTCTGAGTAACTATCTCGTAAACGACCCTGTGCTTCTCAAGAATTATCAGAATGATTTCAATACCGGCGGCTGGAACGGATTTTTGATCAACACCCAGTCTCCTCAAAATAATTATATCGGCTTTCAAATGCTTGCCAACGAAGAACTCGCCGGCAGGATACAGGGCAAGGCCGGAACTGCGAAAGATAAGGTAAACAAACTTCTCGATCAGGGTATGGGTTTCCTGTCTCCGCAAATTTGCCAGACGAACCCCGACTACAACGACATGAAGAATGAATTTAATGCGCCTACCTGGAACCCCGCCAAATGGGAGGCAGACAATCCGTATGAGCCGCCAGAGTGTGACGGTTCTGATTATTCCACAACTCCCGACCCGACTACCGGCATATGCACCGCTGAAGTAAATTATGACACTCTCTATTACCAAAGACAGGAAGCGGCAAAGAGAGCCTGGCACAGCAAAGAAAATCCGGATTATTGCCCGCCGCACGGGGACGGTTCCAGCGGGCTAGCGAATGTCACTCCCGGCGCAGTGGTGGCAAACCAGATATTTGACTCCGTAAAGCCTCCTTCAGAGCTTAAAAAACAAGCCGTTAATTCCGGCTCTTTGATAGTATCGGCGGTTATCGACCAGCTGCTGAGCAAATACCTAAACAAAGGCTTGAGTTCTTTAGCTAGTGCCATAAACCCGCCAGACTCCGAGGAAGACGAATGGAGCTACAACGGTCTGACCTTGGGCGGCAGCTCGACTGTGGGCGGCCCTGACGACCCCTGGGACTCCGGTCCGGATGAGGTGGTTACTGTCGCTGATTTTCAGGAAAAACTAGCCCAGGATATTGAAAAAACGGAAACGGAAATAAAATATATGACCAACAGTGTGCCGGACAGCTTCGGTCCGGGCACAATGCAGGCCCTCGGCCAGATATGGCCAAAAGTGCAGACGCTCGATGTATGCCAGCCGGGGCCGGACATAAAATGGAAGGAACGGCTTGAAAACCAACTGTTCGCCAATCAGGGAAAACTCTCCGGCGGCACCGCGGGCGAAGAGGCAGAGCTTGCCTATGCGGTGGGTGTTTTCGAAGAATGGCTAACTACGCAATTAAAGTACACCTTGCCTTCTTCGCCCAGCTTTATGACTACTGTAAATAATTTGCCCGACCTTAGTCAGCAGGCAATACAGGTGGAAGATAAGATAGATACTAAGGAAAACACTTTGATTCAGCTTAGGCTCATAAAAACCCAACTGGATGTTCTGCCCCCCGCACCAGCGGCCGGCTCCGAAGACGAGGGCACTCTGCTCTCGCTTTGGGCGCAACGTAAATCCATAGCCGCAGAAATATCGAGCGACATAACCCTAGGAACGGCCAGAAGTGAGCGCGATACGGCTTTGGCTTTGGCAAAAAAGAATGGCATTCTAGATCAGCTCATAATAAAGTGCGGCGAGGAAAGAGCCGCCAAGGGCTGGGAAGCGCAGGGCGGCGCCCAGAGCAAACTGGCCTCCCCCAGTGCGACAGAACAGACATATTTCTGTGACTGGCCGATAGCCGGAGGATACTCCCATAAGATGTTCGTAAATCCGGCCGAACCGACTTATCCGCAAATCCCCTTGGTCAACGCCCAAAATATCGCCGTTGGGACTGCTTCAGTTAATATAACCATGAGTTGCGGTACGATTTTTAACGCCAACATGTTGGATTACAAGGGCGACCTGCCGAGTTTCTAGATAAAA
>CAZWXV010000021.1:12837-13391 GCA_964637995.1 uncultured Candidatus Saccharibacteria bacterium | reverse complement strand
GCGCCCAGCCCTACGGGTTTTATGCATGTTGGAAATTTACGCACGGGTCTTTTTGCGTGGCTCTTGGCGCGTAAAAACAATGGCACATTCATTTTAAGGATAGAAGACACCGATAAAAAACGCGAAGTGGAGGGTTCGATTGAACATATAAAAAAATCCCTCCAGTGGATAGGGATGGATTGGGACGAAGGTCCGGATATCGGCGGTCCACATGCTCCTTACGTTCAGTCAGAAAGGCTCGACTTATATAAATCCTATGGAAAAAAACTTATAGAAAAAGGTTTTGCGTACGCGGATCCGTATACGGGAGAAGATTTGGAAACGCTCAGGAAAAAAGCGGATGAAGAAAAGCGTCCGTTTTTATATCGTGACCACAGGCCCGAGAATCCTCCTGTATGGGATGGAACCAAGCCGCTCCGCTTGCGGGTTCCGGAAATAAAAAAATATTCCTGGACGGACGCGGTTTGGGGAGAACTTTCAGCGGGGGAAGAAGCGCTTGATGATTTCGTTCTCATCAAAAGCGACGGATACCCGACGTACAATTTCGCGCACAT
>CAZWXV010000021.1:0-12827 GCA_964637995.1 uncultured Candidatus Saccharibacteria bacterium | reverse complement strand
ATAGAAATGGGGGTAACCCATGTGATGCGAGGTCAGGAGTTTATCTCCTCAACGCCAAAATATTTATCCGTGTACGAAGCGTTGGGGGCTACTCCTCCTGTCTTTGCAACAACTCCTCCGGTAATGTCGAGCGAAGGTAAAAAAAAGTTAGGCAAGCGCGATGGCGCAAAAGATGTTTTAGAATATCAAAAGGAAGGTTATTTACCGGAAGCAATGATGAACTTTCTCGCTCTTTTGGGATGGAACCCGGGAGGCGAAAAAGAGGTTTTTACCAAAGAGGAATTGATAAAACTTTTTGATCTTAATAAAATACAGCGTTCGGGGGGACAGTTTGGCGACGAAAAGCTCGACTGGCTGAACAAGGAACATATTAAATTGCTCCCGAAGCTGGAAGTCGAAAAAAATATCCTGACATGGCTGCCGGAGGGTATGCGTAATCCGAAACTCGTGCCGGTCATAATGGACCGCATTCACAAGTGGTCAGATGTTAAAGAAATGGCGGGGAGGGGAGAGCTCGACCTCTTTTTACAGGCACCGCAAATTGATAAGAATAAATTGATTTTTAAAAACACTGCGCCCGAAAAAATTTCCGAAAATTTAAAATCAGCGGCGGAAACCATGGAGAAAATTCCGGACGGCGATTTTACGGAAGCAAATATAAAAAATGTCCTGATGGAGCTTGCGGAAAAGTTGCCCAGCAGGGGAGAGCTGCTTCACCCGGTGCGTTATGCGCTGTCAGGTCTCGATAAATCCCCGGATCCTTTTATTATAGCTTCCATAATAGGCAAAAATGAGACCATATCCCGATTACAAAAAGCAATTTAAAGCACTGGTCTTTTTGACCATGCTCGTGGCCACGGCCGCTGTTTTTTCATCTTTAGTCCCTTTTGCCGCCTCCTATGCGCAGACGGCGGATGATATCCGGGATAGAATCGAAGAGAAAGATGCCGAAATACGGAAACTGGAAAGAGAAATATCGGCTTTTCAAAAAGAAATAGATACATTAAATAAGCAAAAAAGCACCCTGTCGGGCGAAATCAAAGAACTCGACCTTACCAAAAAGAAGCTCAATGCGGATATAAAAGTTACGGAAAACAAAATAGCCAAAACGAATCTGAAGATCGAGGACCTGGGCCTCGACATCGGCGACAAGGAGACATCTATCCGAAACAATGATGCGTCCATAAGGCTGGGCATCAAGACCATGAACGAACTCGAAGAAAAAAGCCTGGTGGAGGTCATACTCTCCGACGAGGACTACGGGGAAATCTGGACCGACCTGGACAACATGATAACGGTCCGGGAAAATCTCCGAAAAAATATAATATCGCTCAAGGAAACAAAAATCGTTCTCGAGGACACCCGCGCCGAGACCATCAAGGCCAAGAACGAACTTACCAAACTGAAATCCCAGCTGGCCGACCAGCAAAAAATAGTTATCCAGAATACGAATGAAAAGAACAAGCTTTTGAAACAAACGCAGAACAACGAAGCCAACTACCAAAAATTATTGCAGGACCGCGTGGTCCAGCGCGACGCTTTTGAAAAAGAACTGGAAAATTACGAGGCGCAGCTCTCATACATCCTGGATCCCTCCAAGCTGCCGGCCGGGCGAGTCTTAAGCTGGCCGCTCGATAGCATTTTCATTACCCAGCTTTTCGGTAAAACCTCGGCCTCCGGACGTCTGTATGCTTCCGGCACGCACAATGGCGTGGACCTCCGCGCCGCAGTCGGCACGCCGGTCAAGGCCATGGCGGATGGAAAAGTGTTGGGCGTGGGCGATACGGACCAGACCTGCCAAGGCGCTTCTTTCGGAAAATTTGTTTTTATTCAATACACAAACGGGTTGTCCAGTACTTTTGGCCACTTATCTCTTGTCAAAGCTATTGAAGGGCAGTCGGTCAAAAGAGGCCAAGTGGTAGGCTATAGCGGGGCTACGGGGCACGTAACCGGCCCGCATCTCCACGTGTCGCTATATGCATCGGAAGGCGTCAAAATGACCACCAAGGCCTCCGCGGCCTGTGGGGGAAGGGATTACTATATTCCCGTGTCGCCGGTCAACGCTTACCTCGACGCGCTAAAATATCTGCCGCCCTACGCCGCTTCTCAGGTCAAAAGCTGACTCTACCTTGCGGGTTTCCGTGTTGGTGTGTTAAAATAAACATATGAAAGGGGAGAGGCATAACAAAATAAACAATATGCAAAACAACCAAAAAGGCCTGCCTGCCGGTAGGCAGGGCGGATTTCTCGAGCTCATAGTCCTCATCATCGTGGCTTTGCTCATCATGAAGTACATGGGGCTGACCGTGTCCGAAGTGGTGGATTGGTTCAAAGATTTTTTCGCCGGCGTCTTAAGATAAATTAAGATGATACAATTTAAAAACAAGAAAACAGGGATGAGCATTTTGGGTTTTCTGGTGCTTGCCGCGATAGTCATCCTGGTTTTGAGCTATTTCAACATCAGCATTAAAACAGTCGTTGAGAGCCCGGCTGGTCAGGAGAACATCGAATATGTCAAAGGCGGCAGTAAGAGTCTCTGGGACGAATATCTGGAGGAGCCGGTTTCTTATCTATGGAACGATATATGGGTCAAGCTGTTCTGGCGGCCCTTTGTGGACAACATGGAGCGTTTACGCGACGGCCGGCCCACGGATATCGATAAAGCTGGTGCCAATCTACAAATAAATTATTAAAGCCCTACCCAAAGTAGATTGTGGATACTACTAAAGGTGACCCAACATATATTGTGCGACACGGCTATATATTTAAAATATAGACCTTTTGCCCCCTCCCCTCTACCTCCTATTGCCGGACATAAGCACTTTTGCTAAAATGTAGTTGTTATGAAATACGATTTCTCCGATATTTTTCAGGTAAACCCGGACGGAACGGTTGTTTCGGAATTTCCCATTCGGATTAGCGGCTATAGCACCACTATGCCTCCCTATACCAAATTCCCCCCCGGCATGATATTTGACGGCTTTGACATTGCCGCCATGGTCGGCCGCCGCATCAAAGCAACCATCCACGATGTGGATGTCTTTTGTATCGAGAAATTCCTCTAGGCCTATCTGCAGGAGCTCGAGAGCTCGTAGCCCGCACGTTCGGCTTCGTCCCTGGTTTCGAACCACACTTTATTTGACTCTTTGATGGATTGGCCCGCGGAGCAATCGGCCGGATAGTATTTAGTGCCGCGGGATGAGGCAAAATAGCCTCCCTTGGCCTTATTTTGGGCCGGGGCGACGCTACTTCTTAGGGCATTTGCAGTCTCACTTACGCCGCCCAGAGACTCTAGCGCCGATGGGTCGGTATACTCAATCTTTATGCCCCCGGACCGGTCGCTTTTAGACAATCGGCCCAGTTCAAAAGAGCCAATACCTACCAGGATGACTATAAGCACCACTAAAATATCCTTCCCTTTCTCACTCTCAAGAAAAAGCTTGATTTTTTGCATAAAATGAATTATACTGAATTTTGTTTTTAAATTATACGATAACTAGCACCTAGAAGCTACAACCTAGAAACTAATTTTATGGCACATAGAAAAGCCGGGGGTACAGCTAAAAACTTAAGAGATTCACAGCCCAAATACCTGGGCGTCAAATTGGCGGATGGCCAAAAGGCTCAGCCTGGCTCTATAATCGTGCGCCAGCGTGGCACGGCCATCATGGCGGGCACGAACGTATCTGTAGGCAAGGACCATACCCTCTTCGCTCTCAAAGCCGGCACCGTAAAATTCGGACAAAAGCGCAAACAATCTTTCCACGGCAAAATCTCGGTCAAGAAAGTCGTGAATGTAGTCTAAAGAAGTTTATTTTTCTAGAAATTTTCCGTCCGGCGATTTTTCGCATTTGTCCCATTCGTATATTCTTCCATTCATTGCAATATAAATCCCCTCCTTTAAGGTATTTAATGCTCCAATAGCAACCCCTATATTAAACTCGGCATCTGATTCTTTGAACTTATATGGCTGTGAGGCTCCCGTTAAAATTATCAACTTATTTTTTATTGGGCTGAGAACCTGTGCGGTATCGATCATAGTATCAGTTCCATGAGTAATTAGAATTTTATCCGCTACGGCTCCTTCGCATGCTTTTTTAATTAAATTCCTGTCTTCTTCGTTCATCTCCAAGCTGTCTTTAGCTAAAAGTCTTTCTATATCGTAATCAAAATTTAATTTAACTTTTGATTCCCCCAACTCTTTAATTGCCTGTTTTCCAAAAGAAAAGTTCAGGGTTCCTTTGACCTCTGAATACATCTTATCTATGGTGCCGCCCGCAGTAAAAACTTTTATTTTCATAATTGATTTATACCATTAAACTGCTTCCACCACAAGTTTAAACGAGGATTTTTTGCCTTTGACTTGAATGGGAATCTCAAACTCCCCTGTTTGCTTGATGGGTTTTTCGAGGGCAATGGATTCGAGGGAAACTTCGGCGCGGTGTTCGGTGTGGAGCGCCTCCACGATTTCTTTCGCATGGATGCCGGAGAAGAGATGTCCCTTTTCGTCCGCCTTGCCCTGCATGTGCACCACCTTGCCTTTTATCTCCTCGAGATTTTTCATGAGCAGGTCTTCCTGCACTTCCCTCTCTATCTTTATGCTTTTTTGCCTTTGCTCAAGTTCCGCGATTGCCTTGGCAGTCGCGGATTCGGCGAGCTTTTTGGGAAAGAGAAAATTCATGGCATAGCCGTCGTTGACTTCTTTTATATCATGCCGCTTCCCTACCCTGGGCACGTCCTTTAAAAATATTACCCGCATATCTTTTCCCACAAGTCAGACATGTGGGAAGTCCCACATGTCTGACTTGTGGCTATTCCCAATTTAATAATAATTCCACCGCCTTGTCCATCTGCGGGTCTCTTTTCGCCGCCACGTCTTCCCTGGTCACTTCCACCTCATAATCGGGCGTGAGGCCTTTCTCGGAAATAGAAACTCCGTTGGGCGTGAGCCACCTAGCGACCGTTATTTTCAGCAGAGTCTCGGGGGTGATGTTGACTACTTCCTGCACCGAGCCCTTGCCGAAGCTCTGGGTGCCCACGAGTTTGGCCTTGCCCAGGTCCTGCATGGCGCCCGCCACGATCTCGGAAGCGGAAGCGGAACCGCCGTCGATAAGTATCACGAATTTGAGTTTTTCATTAAAAATGTCGTAGCCGCGGCTCCGGTATATCTCCGGAGACCGGTTGTCGCCGTAGTCTTCGGTGAGTATTACCTTGCCACCTTCCACAAACCAGCTCGACATATCGATGGCGGCGTTCAGGTATCCGCCGGGGTTACTACGCAGGTCTAGCAGGAGCTTGTCGGTCTTGGCGTCCACGAACTCTTTAAGCGCTTTTCGGAAAAGATTTGTGGAATTAGCGGAAAAGCTGTAAAGCCTGATTACGAATATTTTATCTTCGCGAAGCTCGGTATCGAGCGTGGGAATATTTATGGTGTCGCGTACTATTTTGATTTCTTCTGGTTCCCGGCTGCCTTCATGGACAATGGTCAAGGTGACCGTGGTGCCTTTCTCTCCGCGTATCATTTTGACCGCCTCTTCGACGCTGAGCCCCGCGGTAGGTTCCTCCCCGATTTTCATTACCCTGTCGCCAGCCTTTATGCCTGCGCGGTATGCGGGAGTGTCCTTGAGTGGAGCGATGACGGTAAGCACCTTATCTTTTAGCCCTACCTCCATGCCCACGCCTTCGAAATTGCCTGCAATATCTTCTTTGAAGGCCTTGGTTTCTTCCGGATCGTAGTAAACGCTGTAAGGGTCGTCCAAGGAGTCTACCAAGCCCTGTATCGCGCCATAGACCCTTTCCTGGTCGGCTACTTCCGCCGCGCCCGGATATTTCTCATTGATTTCGTTCCATACTTTCCAGAATGGCGAAAAGTCCGCATCGGTATCCACCGCGGTTTCTTTGCCCGTAAGCCCCTCTGCTTTTTCTATCGCCGGACGGTTGTTGTTTCCCCAAAAGGTGCCCAATGAGAAAAACAAAATTACAAGCATTACCGTCGCCGCGTAGTGTTTTACTTTTGAAAATTTTTCCATTTTAACTCGTCTAATCTGATGAACTTTCCTCCGTTATTATTGCGGCCGTTGCCCGTGTCTTCTTATTACCAAGAGCTGTATTAGCCGTGTTCTCCCGGAAATTATCGAACTCTTCGGCGGCATGGTCCTTTTTATAGTCCTGATACATGGCATAGCTAAGGTATATAATAGCCAGACCGGTCAAAGTGTACAGCACGCTCTTCCAGGAATATGGAAAACCGAGATAAGGCAATATGGCAATCCAGACGCCTAAAATCAAAAATATTCGCGCTCTTAGCATGAATATATGATACTAAAAGGATGAGCAAAAGGCAAACGCGGGACTCCGCATTATTCGAAATAAGACGGCGTGTTTACCGACATCCAGTCCAGAAGTTGCCGCATTATGGAGGAAGCGCCCACTGTGCCGCTAGAGGGTCCGCCTTCCATCATTATCGTAAACGCATATTTCGGGTTTTTATACGGGAAAAATCCTACTATCCAAGAGTTGACCTTATTTTTGGAGATTCCGACCTGGGCCGTACCGGTTTTCGCCGCTGTCTCTACATAAGGCACGTTGAGGGACACGGCCGTGCCGTAGGTCACGGCGTCCCGCATGCCCTTGTGCACCAAGTCGAAATATTCCAGACTTAGGCCGATTTCCCTCACCAATTTTTCTTTTTCCGTGTCGTTTAAAACCAAATGCGGGGTAAGGAGTGTGCCCCCGTTTCCGACCGCTCCGATTGCCCGCACCATCTCGAGTGGCGTGACCTGGAAACCGTATTGGCCTATAGCGGTATGATAAGTATCTCCCAGCCGCCAAGGGTCGCCGTCAAAATTCGCGAGTTTCCATTCCGGGCTCGGGATAGTTCCCGACTTTTCATCCGGCCGGTCGATGCCCGCTTTCTCATCCAGGCCAAAGAGCTTGGCATACTCCTCGAGTTTCTTGATGCCGAGCCCTTTTTGGCCTTCAAATCCGCCGCCGATTTCATAAAAATAGATATCGGAAGAGACTGCGATAGCTTCCATCATATTGGTCCAGCCGTTCACGCGCCAGTCTTTGAATACGGATTTTTGTTCCGGAAAATATGGGTTTGGGATGGAAATGGAGCCGGTGGAAAGAATTTCTTTGTAAGGGTCGATGACTCCTTCGGCAAGCGCAGCCAGGGCAAAGAACGGTTTGACTATGGATCCCGGCGTATAAAGCCCGGAGATATCCCGTTCCAGAAATGCTTTGCGCTTATCGGTAAGGTAGCCCTGTATGGCCGCCTTGTCTTCTCCCAGCGACAGGACCTCGGAGTTATATTCCGGAAAACTAGTGGAGGCGATGACCTCGCCGTTTTGGAGGTCCATCATAATGCCCGCGCCTCCGCTGAAAGTATTGTTGTCCGCGTGGTCTTTAATGAGGGTGAACAGTTCTTTTTGAATTCCGGCATCGATGGAAGTCACCACGTCTGTTCCCTGCTTGGGCGCGTTGACGATATTTTCGGAATAAGCTTTTCCGCGCGCGTCCGTTTCTATTATTTTTGCCCCGTTTTCACCGGTCAGGATGTCATTGTATTGTTTTTCCAGGCCGTCGAGGCCTTGGAATTCTCCCTGCCAGTAAAAACCCCTATTGTCCTTGGTGGGATAGCTTACGTAGCCCAGAAGATGCGAAAAGCCCGGCGAAATATAGGCGCGGGTGGGCACGGCCGAGAGATCGTCCGCCTTTTTGTTCCAGGCGAGCTCTTGCTTGTTTCTGTCATAGATTATGCCGCGGTCGGCGAAGATAATTATTTTTTCCAGGACGTTGTTCTGGCTACGGTCGAAATACACCTCGCCTTTGCCGATTTGAAGATACACCAAGCGGGCACCGAAAATGCCGACAAAAAACAGGAATAGGATGCCCAACGCGAAGATAGAATTTTTCGGGATAGTTTTTTCTATCCGGCCCTCGAACTGTTGGCGGTCGAAATTTTCCAGGTTCTTGGAGTCGAGGAATATCTCGTCCGGCTCGACGAAAGTATTGCCCCGCCGGTTGTTTTTTTTAAAAATTCTCCAGACCATTTTTAGTTGTAAAATTTAAGCTTCTTCTTTAAAATCTCTGTCGCCGCGAGTATCACGAGCGAAAGAAAAAATGCGACGAAGGTAAAACCGAAAAATCTCGCTTGGGGTACGCCATAAAGCGCATCCGAAAGTAAGAACAGTGCCGCCGCTTCCCAGTAGCGGGCAAAGTAAACCATTCCTGCCAAAGCCAGTATTACCGATACCCAAAAAGGCAGATAAAGTATGGAAAACAAGAGGAATAAGGATGCCAAAATACGAAGCAGCATAATTTCATTTTACACGCTTTACTTCAAAATACAAATCAGTACACTTCCTGCTGATAGCACTTTTCGCAGTAGACGATCTCCGGCCGCTCCGGGGCATATGAAGTCTCGAATTCTACTTCACATTTACCTGCCCCGTGCGTATGGCCCTTCTTATCGCACATGCACGTTCTGTGCCAGAGCTTTAGTGGATTCCTATTCAGTACTCGTTGGTAATGTCTGCAATTGGGGCATAGATGCGGAAGAGGTAAATTTTGTGATTTATAGAATTTAAACTCAGCATCCGTGATCCGGAAAGCAGTAGTGCATTGTTCTTTACACTTGCCTGCATGCTCGCAACCTATAATTTCTGAAGTAATGGTGTCCGGAACATCATTAATGTTGTCAGATAAGTTATTTGGATCAACAGTAATTTTATAATTCCTTTCCTTGTCTTCTTTCCAAGAATATCCCTTTGCTGTCGCCTCTTCCTTGATTAAAGGGAAAAATTCTTGGGCGGAAGTTTCATTATAATCAAATTGCGCAATTTCAGTCGGGAAAAAATCCCCGTACGCATAACTTCGGCCTTTTTGGTCAACATAAGGCATATCGTTCATGTGTTTAATAATCTTAGGTAATAGTTCCCCATACTCTTCCTTTGTGTATTTTTTGTTTAAAATGCAATAGCTCTTATTTCTCAAACTGACACAGCCGAAAAGATTGCTATTGTTGTTATAGCAATACACGGCATATTTCATGTGCCTGCCTTCGATAGAATTAATGCCGCCGATAATATCGTACGTGCCCTTCCCAGTGCACAAAGATTCATAAACCAGTTCATTATTTTCCCCGAACTGAGTAAAATCGTAGCACTCCTTATTGTTTTTAACGATAAGCCACATGCAATATTTACAAGACTCTGCGCCCGTAACAATAAAAGAATTTTTTGTAAATCTGGAATTGTAAAGATAATCTCCGGTCGAGTTTACATTTTGAACTCCGTGCATATATTTATTGGGAAATTTAAGCCAAAATTCCTTCGCCTTTTCTTTGATCTGCTGTACGGTGGAATAGGAACCTAAACCAAATTCTTCTACTTTCTTCAGGTAATCTTCTCGGCTGTATTTTTCGTTAAAAATGCAGTATTGCTGTCCACGCAAATTAACGCAGCCGAAACAATTTGAACAGCCCATAAGATTTTTTGAAAACCAGATATCGTGAGATCCTTCACAGTCCACGGAATAGTATGTTTGATAGCACTTAACGCAGTTAAGGCTTTCATAGGCGAGCTGTGTGCTCTCCAGCATAGTAACGTCCACGCAGTCCGCGCAGTGCTCCACTTCCTCGCCGTACATGCACCTTTCGTCATAATCGGCATTAAAAAGGTAGTAGCAATTTTTTAAATAGTGATTCATATTCGTAAAATTGCTGTTAACAAGGGTGTTGTATAGAGTTATAAGGTTGAACTGAGGAACATCTTTTAGGAGTTCTCTAAATTGGGCAAAGAACGGTCTCGAAAAATCGTAATCTCGGCCGTAACTAGTCGGGTCCCATTTGTCACTCCACCAACATTCCCCGCAGTAATTATGAATCCCCTTATCAGGGTCATATCGAGAAATAGTGTCTTTTCCGCATAGCTCGCATGGGCGTTTGTATAGTGCTCTCTCGTTACGAAAGGCTAAACGTCTTTGAAGCCTGCAATCCGGGCACCACGTAGGCGCTGGCACACCTATTTTTCCATAGAATTGAAAATCTTCCGGCTCAATCGCGAAATCCTCTTCGCAGTTCTGGCATGTTCGGTTTTCGGGTTTATATTCCACTTTACTTAACTAAAGCAGATAAATTTAAAGTTCGGCAAGTTTCGAGGCGAGGCCGGTGTAGTTTTCCGGAGTGAGTTTAAGTAATTCGTCTTTAACCTTGTCGCTCACTTTTAACGTATTTATGAACACGCGGATATCATCCAGGGTGACAACTTTCCCGCGGGTCAGCTCCTTCAATTGTTCATAGGGCATGGGTTGTCCTTCCCGGCGGAGAATGGTCTGAATAGCTTCGGCGATGACCTCGGGGTGAGCGGCTAAAGCTTCCGCGACCTTTGCCTTGTTCACCTCGATTCTAGAAAGGCCGGTCAGGAGATGATCGTAAGCCACAAAGGAATGAGCGAAGGCCACGCCCATATTCCGTTCTACCGTGGAATCCGACAGATCGCGCTGGAGGCGGGATATCGGGAGTTTCCTTGCGAAGAATTCGAAAAGCGCGTTCGCCAGGCCCAGATTGCCCTCGCTGTTCTCGAAAAAGATAGGGTTTATCTTATGCGGCATGGTAGAAGAGCCAACTTCGCCCGCCTTAGGTTTCTGGACCACCCAGTCGTCCGAAATATACCGCCACATGTCTTGATTGAGGTCGATAAGTATGGTATTGAAGCGCCGTAGGTAGTCGAGAAGCTCGACATAAGAATCATGCGGTTCGATTTGGGTAGTCATGGGGTTGTGTTCCAGGGCGAACACCCGTTTTTTGCTCAGGCCGGCGATAAAACTCTCCGCAAATTTAAGCCAGTCCACTTTGGGATATGCGGCGACATGCGCATTGAAATTTCCGGACGCGCCGTTTAGTTTGACCAATATTGGCTGTTTTAAAAGGTTGCGCGCTGCCCTCTCCAACCGGTGTGCGAATACGCCCATTTCTTTTCCGAAAGTCGTCGGGGTCGCGGGCTGGCCGTGTGTGCGGGCGAGCATCGGCAGGTCCTTATAATGGTTGGAAAGCCCGGTAAGCCCCGCAATTATCTCCTGTTGTTTGGGGATAATAGCATTCGCCATGGCGTCGCTTAGCATTAGGCCGTAAGCGATATTGTTCGTATCTTCGGAAGTGATGGCAAAATGCACCCACTCCACAGAGTCTTTGAGCGAGGTTCGGGTGAGCTCGGCCTTTATGAAATATTCCACGGCCTTGACGTCGTGATTGGTCGTGCGCTCGATATCTTTTATTTTTTTATAGGAATCTTCATTAAAACTAGCTGAAAGAGCCCGGATAGTTTTTATTTCCGCAGATGTGAATTTACGGAGGGCGGTTTTTCCTAAAAGTGAGAGGGCGATGAGGTATTCCCCTTCCATCATGACCCGGTAGCGCATGAGCGCCTGCTCGGAGAAAAAAGGCGCCAGTGCGCGGGTTTTTTCAAAGTATCTTCCGTCTATTGGGCTGATGGCATCGTGCATGATTGTTGCTATATTATACCATATTTCTGAAGGTTTTTTGTGATTCTCTCGATGACCGGTGTGTCGAAGTCATGCTCGAACGGCGAGCCCGTAATCATCTCGTAAATTTCTATGTAGCGGCGGGAAAGCTCGGCTACTAGTTCCCTGGGCGCTTCGGGGATTACGGCGTCTTTATAAGGGTCACAGTGTTCCTTGAACCACAGGCGCAGAAACTCCTTGTCGAAATATTCCGGTTCTTCTCCTTTTTCAAACCTCTCCGCATAGCTCCCCGCTTTCCAGTACCGCGACGAATCCGGAGTATGTATCTCATCGATAAGCGTAAGCAAGCCATTATCGTCGAGGCCAAACTCATATTTTGTATCCACTAAAATAAGCCCCCGGCTTAGCGCAATTTCCTGTCCCCGCGCGAAAAGTTTTAGCGCCGTGTCCGCCATCTCGTTCCAGAGTGTCTCCGGCACTATTTTTTCCGCGACTATCTCTTGCGGTGTGATGGGGCGGTCGTGCTCGTCGCTTTTTGTGGTGGGTGTCAGCACGGGATTGTCCAGTTTCTGGTTTTTCTTCATGCCGTCCGGCAGAGTGAAGCTGCCGAAATTTCTTTCGCCATTCTGGTACAAAGTCCAAAGCGAAGTGTTGGTGGAGCCGGTGATGTATCCGCGCACTACCATTTCGAGCGGTATGACTTTGCATTTTTTTACCACAACCGCGCAGGGGTCCGGAGCATTTATGACATGATTCTGCACTATGTCCTTGGTCTGGTCGAACCAATACATGCTGATTTGGTTCAGTACTTCGCCCTTGAACGGAATGTGGGCGATGATGCGGTCAAAAGAAGAATGCCGGTCGGTGGAAACGAGGGTGATATGGTCCTCCGCGGTGTACACATCCCGGACCTTGCCTTTTTTGCGCTCGCCCAAAAAATTAAAATTTGTTTCTTTCAGTACGTCATCCAGATGCTCTTTTATTTTTTCTATCTCCATCGTGGTTTAATTATTTTATAAATTATTTTCCTGGAGGCATTAGGGTGATGTTTTCCGGTTCAAAAATAACTTTCCGTTCGCCTTCTTCTACCACACCAATATCGGCAATCTCATAACCCGTATCCTTGCCGATTCTTATTATTCTATCAGCTTCTTCCGCGGGCGCAAAAATATAATACCCCACTCCCCAATTAAAAGCTTTGAGGCAATCTTCGAGCGGGACGCCCAATTCTTTATTGAAAAATTTAAATAACGGCGGGATTGTTAGCCATGAATGAACTCTGTAGGTAAAAGACCGTTTATCAAAAGCTATTTTTCCCACGCCATCGCCCGTACCGGGCAGAA
>CAZWXV010000020.1:794-13625 GCA_964637995.1 uncultured Candidatus Saccharibacteria bacterium | reverse complement strand
CGTTCAGGTGGCTTCTTTTTTATGGCTGGTACATAAGTGGGAAATCGAATGGCCGGAGCGCGACGGCACGAGGCGGGGCTGCGAAATTTTTCAGCAGAAAAATATTTGTAGCTCATTTCCCCCATTCCCGTCGGCGAGTAAATTCTCTGTGACCAGTTTACGTTTGTTTAGGCACAATACTAGCAGAAATATGTTTATGTAAATCTTTAGCTTCTAGATTTGTGTTGTCACCAAATAATTCTTTTCTTAATGCATAATAAATAAATGGCTTAGCGTCTTTTGGGTGCTTTATACCTTCTAAATTATCCTTAACCGATTTGTAAACCTCATCAGGTGCATAGAGAACTAAACGACCATATATTTTATTTAAATCCAGAGACTCTTTATTGTCTTCTTTGCCCCACATGTCTTCTAGAGAATTTATTAATTCTTCAAATACTTCACGCCTTCTATTCTGAATGCTTAGGTGTTTTTCATATTCTAAATCAATCTCTTTTTTATAAAGTTCAAGCTCTTTTGAAAGATCCCTCTTATGTTTTTCTAACTCTTTATTTAATAGTGTTTTTGTGCTTTCTTTTAACAACCAGACAGAACCATAAAAAATGAGAATTAAAACAATAGATCCACCCAGAAAAGTTATTATTAACTGTGTCATGAAGTAATCATATCATAAAAATTAACGAATAACCCTATTTCACTTTCCTTATATTTTATGCTAACATATCGAAATGGATTTAAATTTTCTAAACCAAAAAGAACCGTCGCCTAAAGGCAAGAAAGCGCCGAAGCAGCCGAGACTCGCCGGCAATGTTTTGGGCGCGCTCCTCTTTTTCATGCTCATTACCGCGCTCTACCTGGTAATTTCCGGCGAAGAGAAACAAACCGCCGAGATATCTATTTCCGAACTGGCGCAAAACGTGGTGGCGCAGGAAGTGGAGAGCATCGTAGTGGAAGGCAACAAACTCACGGTCACTTATGATACGGGTGTTGTGAAGGTTTCCAAAAAAGAAGAAGACTCGTCGCTGTCCCAGACGCTTGCGAACTACGGCGTCACTTCAGCAGCTTTGGCCGAAACCACGATAGAAATAAAAAGCGAGAGCGGATTCATGTTCTGGCTTGTTAACATTCTGCCCTTTCTTCTGCCGGTTGTGTTCATCTTGATTTTCTTCTGGTACATATCGCGGCAGGTCAAGGGTGCAGGGATGCAGGCGTTTACTTTCGGCCAGTCCAAGGCGCGCATAACCGACCCAAACGACAAACACAACCGGGTGACTTTCAAGGACGTAGCGGGCTGTAAGGAAGCCAAAGAAGAATTAAAAGAAATCGTGGATTTCCTCCGAAGCCCCAAGAAATTTCTGGATATCGGGGCCAGAATCCCAAAAGGCGTGATACTGACAGGCGCCCCGGGCACGGGCAAGACGCTTCTCGCTCGCGCTGTGGCCGGAGAAGCCGGGGTGCCGTTCTTTCATCTATCCGGAAGTGAATTCGTGGAGATGTTTGTCGGCGTGGGCGCCTCGCGGGTGCGTGACCTGTTCAAGATGGCCAAGCGCGCGGCACCGGCGATAATTTTCGTGGATGAAATAGATGCTATCGGCCGCACCCGCGGCGGAGGCTTCGGCGGAGGCAACGACGAGCGCGAACAGACCTTAAACCAAATCTTAGTGGAGATGGATGGCTTTGAGCCGAACGATAAAGTGATAGTCATGGCCGCGACCAACCGGCCGGATGTTTTGGACCCGGCGCTCATCCGCCCGGGACGGTTCGACAGAAAAGTAATTCTTGATTTGCCGGACCGGGCTGATCGTGAAGAAATTTTGAAAATTCACGCAGTGAAAAAACCGTTGGCGGAAGACATCAACCTGAAACTTGTTGCCGAGCGCACGCCGGGATTTTCCGGCGCCGACTTGTACTCGCTCATGAATGAGGGCGCGATACTTGCCGCGCGGGAGAACCGCAAAAAAGTTTTTCAATTCGATTTAATTCGGGCGATTGAAAAAGTGATGCTCGGCCCCGAAAGGAAAAGCCACCTCCTTTCCAAAAAAGAAAAAGAGATAACCGCTTACCACGAAGCCGGGCACGCGATTGTCGCTTCGGTTTTACCGCACGCGGACCCGGTGCACAAGGTTTCCATAATTTCGCGCGGCTCGGCGGGCGGCTACACTCTGAAACTTCCGCTGGAGGAGAGGCGCCTCCAGTCCAAAAAAGAATTTATCGACGACATAGCCATGTCGCTCGGGGGATACGTCGCGGAACAGATGATGTTCGGCGACATTACCACCGGCCCCTCGAGCGACCTGGAAGCCGCGACCAATATCGCGCAGGCCATGGTCACGCGCTGGGGCATGTCGGACGCCATCGGGCCGATAGCGCTCGGTTCTTCCCGTCATTCACTGTACGGCGAGGTGCCGGAAAAAGAATTTTCGGAAGCGGTAGCCGCGAAAGTTGATGCGGAAATTTCCAGAATAATAAATGATGGGTTGAAGACGGCGGGGCGCGTCATTAAAGAACATAAAAAACCGTTTACCGCCATAGCGGAACGGCTGATAGAAGTTGAAACCATAGAACAGGACGAATACGAAAAGATTTTGGTGGCCCACGGAATCATACTCAAGAAAAAAGATATTGTCGCCCCGCCGGACAAGATTCCTTCCTAGCTTTTAAGTTGTTTTTGTATTAAAAATGGTATACTGTTTGCTTAACCCGTCCTTAGCTCAGCTGGTTAGAGCACAGAGCTTATACCTCTGGGGTCCTTGGTTCGAATCCAAGAGGACGGACAATAAATTGCCAGCGACGGACAATTTTTCTCGAAAATTTCTTCCGTCAGGGGCTTGCAAATGCTCGGTTTCCAGAAGCCTCTCTTGCGTTCCGCTCCGTGGTGTTTTGTTTTGAATTTTTTTTTGAAAAACGGGAGTTATCCACTTACTCCCAGGCGCTCTATGTGTGTATAATGGTAGTCCGATGACTTCCGGCGCAAACAAAGCATATAAATTTTTTCTCCTGCTGGTGTCCTGCCTCTTATTCAGACTTCTGCCTTTCCGCGCGCCGAACATCGAGCCTATCACGGCATCCCTCATGCCGATTAGCGGAGCTCTCGGGGCGTTGGCCGGCTTCTCCTTCGCGGTGCTGAGCGTATTTATGTATGACCTTATCACCGGCACACTAGGGGTGCATACTTTTTTCGTAGCCGGCGCTTTCGCTGTCCTGGGAATTTGGGGTGGAAGATATTTTAAGGAACATAAGGCCGATACTGTTAGTTATATCCGGTTTGCAGTATGGGGAACGCTCTTCTTTGATGCGGTCACCGGACTTATACTCGGTCCGGTCTTTTACGGACAGCCATTTGCCGTGGCTTTGGCGGGACAGATTCCTTTCACTATGCTTCACCTCTTGGGCAACGTTGTTTTTGCCGCGACATTGAGCCCGTTGATTTATCGTCTGCTGATAAAAAAGAGAAAGCCCGATGTGAAACTTTCCCCCACGAACGCCCTTAGTCCCAAAATAATTTAACTAATTTAACTTCCATGACCAAAACAGCACCAATTTCAAAAACAGATCTCCGAAAAATAAAATCAATGCGCAGGAGAACCGGCGAAGTTGTGCCTTTTGAGCTGTCCCGTATTGCCCGCGCGGTGTTCAAAGCTTTTGAGGTGACAGGTGAGGCCGGAGAAGAAGAAGCGCAGTCGGTCGCCAACAATGTTTTCAAAAATTTGCTCTCTTTGCGCGAGGAGTTGGTCAGCCAAAATAAAAAAGCGATATTTTTACCGACAGTGGAACTCGTGCAGGATTTTGTGGAAAAAGAACTGATGAAAGCCGGATTTACAGATACCGCCAAGAAATACATTATTTACCGCAGCAAGCGTTCCGAGTTGCGTGCCACCTTCGGTCCGGTTTCCGAAGTGGTACGTCAGGCGGTAGAGGAATCCAGCAAATATTTTTCGAGCCCATACTCGGAGTATATTTTCTACCAGTTTTATTCCCGATGGGTTCCAGAACTCGGCCGCCGAGAGACCTGGATAGAAACTGTTGACCGCTACATGGCGTATATGAAAGAGAATCTGGAAAATAAACTTACAGCCAGAGAGTATGCAGATGTAAGAGAAGCCATCTTAAACCAGGATATTTGCCCTTCCATGAGGCTTCTGTGGTCTTCGGGCAAGGCTTGCCGCCAGTCAAATGTCTGGGCCTACAACTGTTCCTATATAGCGCCTACCTGCCCGCAGGACCTGGGAGAAATAATGTATGTTTCCATGTGTGGAGCGGGACTGGGCTTCGCAGTGGAATGGGAGAACGTCCAGCAATTTCCTCAAATAAAAAAGCAAATCAATGAAAAGCCGGCTACTCATGTGGTCATAGACAGCAAAGAAGGATGGGCAGACGCTTTTGTGCTCGGGCTCACGACTTGGTTTAACGGCAAAGATATAAAGTTTGATTATTCCCAAATCAGGCCGGCCGGAGCAAGGCTCGAAACAGCGGGCGGAAAAGCATCGGGACCACAGCCGTTGATGGATCTCATGGAATTTGCGAAGCGAAAAATTTTAGCAAAGCAGGGGCGGCGTCTTTCCAATATAGACATGCATGACATCATCTGCCAGATTGGGATGATAGTCGTAGCCGGGGGAGTGCGCAGAAGCGCTCTGATTTCTCTGTCGGAATTAGAGGACACGGAAATGCGCGATGCGAAGAAGGGCCAGTTTTATTTGACCGAAGGACAGCGGAGCATGGCCAACAATTCCGCGGTGTACAATGGGAAGCCGGGGGCGGAAGAATTTCTTGATGAGTGGACATCTTTGGTCAAATCTAAATCCGGCGAACGCGGGATCTTCAATCGCGCCGGGCTGGAGAAGCAGGTGCCTGCCCGCAGATGGGCAGCTATAAAAAATGAAAGGCAAATGGGGCTTAATCCCTGCGGAGAAATTTATCTTCGCTCGAAGCAGTTTTGTAATTTGACCAGCATAGTTATCCGCCCAAAAGATACTGTCGCAACCTTGAAGAGAAAAATGGAGTTGGCTACGCTTCTGGGGACTTATCAATCCACGCTCACTAACTTCGGATATCTTTCCAAGAAGTGGAAAGAAAATTGCGAAGAAGAAAGACTGCTCGGCGTATCGCTCACCGGCTACTATGACAATCCTATTATCAGAGCCGATAAAGTTCTGGACACCCTAAAAGCCGATTCCATTGAAACAAATAAAAAATATGCAAAGCGCTTCGGCATAAATCCTTCTACCGCCATTACTTGCGTAAAACCTCACGGCAACTCAGGGCAGCTTTTGGGGGTGGGTTCCGGAATGCACCCTTGGTTTTCTCCATATTTTATCCGCCGGGTGCGTATTTCACACACAGATACGCTTTTGCAAATGGCCCGCGACCAGGGAGTGCCATGTGTGCCCGAAGTAGGTCAGGCCGAGGGTAATGCGACGACTTATGTATTGGAATTCCCGGTCAAGGCCCCCGAAGGAGCGATATTCAAAGATGAAGTTTCTGCCCTAGATCTTATGAAAGAATGGAAGAGGCTAAAAGAACATTTTGTGGAGCACAATCCTTCGGCTACGATTTATGTCGGTCCGGATGAATGGATCGCAGTAGGAAACTTTGTCTATGAAAACTGGGATTGGATAGGAGGGCTTTCCTTCCTGCCTCGCTCGGAACATGTTTACCAGCTTGCGCCTTATGAGGCGATAACCAAGGAAGAATATGAAAGGCGCGCGCGGGCCATCGGCACCATCGACTTTTCCAAGCTTTCTCAATATGAGGCGGTAGACAATACTACCGGTGCCAAGGAATTTGCCTGTGTATCCGGCGTTTGCGAAATATAGCGGGGAGTATAGCGCTCGCTATAGAACAGTAGTAAAATAAGCGTATGCTTTATACCAGAAAAGGGGACAGCGGTACCACCAAGACTTTCGGTTGCGACCAGCGCATTTCCAAAAGCTCGCTCGTGGCAGAAGCGCTCGGGGCGCTTGACGAGGCGAATTCTTTCTTAGGTCTCGCGCGGGCGAAAACCCGCGGCATGAGTTTCAAAATAGGCAGTGGCAGAACCGAATACCCGGAACTAATTTTGGATATCCAGCAGAACCTGTTTATCGTGCAGGCGGAAGTAGCCGGTTCAACGCTCAATATTACTTCGGATAAAATAACCCGGGTGGAAAAAGTTGTCGACGAAATTGAAGCAATTCTTCCGCCCATAAAAAACTTTTTTATCAGCGGCGCCACCGAGCTCGGGGCGACCTTCGATTTTGCCCGCACTTTGGCGCGCCGGGCGGAGCGCAGGGTGGTCGCGGCCAAAGAAGAGGGGAAAATAAATGTGAGCCCGGATACACTCTCGTATTTAAACCGGCTTTCGAGTCTCTTGTACGCCCTGGCCCGCATCGCGAGCCACAATGAAGGCGTGCCAGAAATAAAGCCGGACTATAAATAATTGTGTTAAGTGTTAAGCAAGATAAATAATTTATTACTCTCTCGTATATGGCGTGCCGTGGCGCCAGGGTGTTCTGATGGCAGGCAGTACCCAATAATCAAGTCCCAAGAATCCGGAAACGCGCCAAGCAAGAATTAACCCAAGCGCGAGCACAAGCAGGACAGGATTGGTGCTGACTGTACCAGCAAGGAGATAGTTTAAATTCATAAAAAATCCAAAGAAAGCGGCAATGCCCGTGAGAATGCCAAGAACAAGGGCAATTCCTACGAGTAATTCACCGTAAGCCACAAGGTATGACCAGAATGAGGTGTGTGATAAAACCACGTGCTGTAAAAACCATCCATACCAACCCTGCACATCAGGATGCGCTCCGCCCATTTTTTGAAGCGCGCTATTTAAAAAACCGGTGAGTGCTTGTCCGGACCCCGAACCGACCCATACATCGCTATGAATCTTTCCCCATCCTGCTTCAAGCCATTGCCATCCCACATAAACGCGTACAATCAGCCAGAACCAAGAAAACTTTGGGTTCTGGAGAACAAACTGCGCGAACCCCGGCTCCTCAATTATGTGATGTTTCATATTTATATATTACCTTATTTAATCGTATAATAAAAATAATCACGCTTATTCGAAATGAAATTCTCCTGCCTTATCGCGGATTTTTTGTTTTAATAGGGGATAATTCCCGAGCTCCGGATCTGCCGCTATGAGGCGGATTGCTTCCGCCCGCGCCGCCTCCACCATCCTTATATTTTTTATCGCTTCCATGCCCAGGTCGGATATACCCCATTGCTTGGTTCCTCCAAGCTCTCCCGCGCCTCGGAGCGTAAGGTCTAGCTCTGCCAACTCAAAACCATTTTTGGCGGTTTTCAATGCTTTTAACCGGTCTACTGTCTTTGCACTTTTTGCTTCCGCGAAGATATAACAATACGCCTGATGCGAACTCCTTATAACCCGCCCGCGGAGCTGATGTAGTTGAGCTAGCCCAAAACGTTCCGCGCCCTCAATGATAATTATTGTCGCGTTCGGAACATTCACTCCCACTTCTACCACCGAGGTTGCGCACAAAATATTTATTTTGCCTTCAGTAAACTCCCGCATCACATCCTCTTTTTTCTCCTTACTCATCTTGGAATGGAGAACGCCTATTTCATATTCCCGAAAAACCTCTTTCTTGAGCCGCTTGGCTTCCGCGACCGCCGACTTCACGTTGAGAGCCATTTCTTTTTCAGGATCCGGTTCAAAGATTCGCGGGCAGATTACATACATTTGCCTGCCGGCTCGGAGCTCTTGCCGTATTTCATCGTAGGTGTGCTCACGCTTGTCGGGCGGAATGATTTCGGTGATTATTTTTTTTCTGCCGGCGGGCATTTCCTCGAGGAGCGACAGATCCAAGTCGCCATATATCGTGAGCGCGAGCGTGCGGGGGATGGGAGTTGCCGTCATGGACAGGAGGTGCGGCGCGCTTGTGTTTCCTTTTGCGTCTTTTCTGACCAGTTTTTGCCTCTGCGCGGTGCCGAAGCGGTGCTGTTCGTCTATAACCGCGAGCGCCAGATTTTTAAACTTAACCGTTTTTTGGATGAGTGCGTGCGTGCCGATGAGTATCGGTATAACGCCCTCGGCCACCCACTTTAACAACTGGGCGCGGGAAATCGTGGTCCATCCGCCAAGGTTCAATTTAGAGGGAAATTTACGACAGCCAGATCCCGTTATAAGTCCAATGTTGATGGGTAGGTGCTTAAAATAAGTTATGAAAGATTCAAAATGCTGAGCGGCCAAGATCTCTGTCGGCGCCATATAAGCCACCTGCAAATTTCCAAAACTTTGAGGTTTACCCTGAGCGTAGTCGAAGGGCCTTTGCTGTACAGTCATATAGCTTGCGGTCGCCGCCACCGCAGTTTTACCTGATCCCACATCGCCTTCCAAGAGGCGTGCCATCGGAAAATCGTGCGCCATATCCGAGAGGATGGTTTCGATGACGCTTTTCTGCGAACCGGTCGGTTCGAACGGAAAACGTTTCAGGAATTCTTGTACATCTTTTGGATCAGGCTTAATTTGAAATGATTTATTTTTTCTATATTCTAATTTATCCCGCTGTCGCTCCAACTGGATACAAAACACTTCCTCAAAGGCGAATCTTTTACGCGCCGACTCCGCATCGTTTTTGTTTTTCGGTTTATGTATCCACACGAGAGCGGTCTTGAGTGTCGGCAGATGATATTTTTTCAATATTTCCTCGGGAACATAATCCGGAATATTTTCCAAAGTTTTAGCTCGGAATACTTTTTCCATAGTGTGATAGAACCACTTGGAGGTTATACCTCTTGTTTCCGCGTAGATCGGATATGAAAAACCGGTGTTCGGCGCGCCGCTTTTTTCAAAAAGCGTGTCGTGCGAATCAATGGGCATATCGGGTAATTTTTCAAATTCCGGATTGGCTAAATAGATTCCATTTTTTCCTTGAGTTACTTTTCCGGTGAGTTTTACGCTTTCTCCTTCATGTATCATCTTTGCGAGGTAAGCCTGATTGAACCAAGTAATTTTTATTTTCCCGGACAAGTCCGCTATTTCGCCTTCGCCCATGGGAATTTTTGAACGGAACCCCTTTTTGGTTTTCAGTTTGGAAATTTTTCCATACACCGTGGCCATATCTCCCGGGGTCAGTTCCGCAATGTTTTTTACCTCACTTATGTCGCTATAACGTACGGGGAAATGAAAAAGTAAGTCCGCCACGGAGAATATATTGAGCTTGCGCAGGGCCCGCCTCTGATTTTCATCCAGCCGGAATTTGGCTTCCAGCTTGTCATGCAATTGCATGTTGTGAATTATATACCAAATGTACTATAATGGGAGCGTGAACGGCATAGAAGAGTCACAGGTTTTCTTTATAATATCCTCAGTCGGATTTGTTTTGTTGTGGGCATTTGTAGCTGTCCTCCTGTTTTATCTTATTCGCATAACGCGCTCTTTTTCAAGAATTATGGATAAAATAGAAGGGGGCGTGAATCAAATCGGGGATACCACCAAGGAACTGCTCGAAGACCTGAGAGACAGCGCATTATTTCATTTTCTCTTCAGGAGAAAAAAGAAAAGCCGCAAAGACAAAGAGGAAGGCAAAAATTAGAACTTAACATCAAACACATGGCAAAAAGCAAAAAAATATCGAAAGGAAAGATGATAGCCGCGGCCGCGGCTTTAGGCGCGGGGGCGTATTATCTTTTAGGGCCAAAGGGCAAAGAACACCAGAAAAAACTAAAAGCCATGGGCAAGAGAGTGGCAGGCGAAGTGAAGCGAGAAGCGAATAAATTAAAGAACGAATGGCAGGGTGTTTCCGCCAAGGCGGGTAAAAAGGTAAGGTCTATGGCAAAGAAAGTAAAAGGCAAAAAATAAAAACTCAGTTTAGTTTTTGATTGAACAAATCAATCAGCCGGTAAACAGACTTTGGTATTTTTTCATATTCAAAGTCGTCCACTTTCTTTATGGGCATTATTTTCGACGATGTGCTGGTCAAAAAAGCGCCATCGTATTCGTTTAAGCTGTTTTTAGGGATATTCCTCTCCTCAACCATAAAGCCGTTTTCTTTTGCCGTCTGTAAAACATATTTTCTGGCTACTCCGAGCAGTATATCTTTTTCAAAAGGAGAATAAATCGTATTGCCTTTTACCGCCAAAAAGTTGGTGCGGGTGCCTTCGGTGATATTGCCCTCTCTGTTGACTAGCAGGGCGTCGTAACAATCTTTCCTTTTTGCTTCGCGGTAAGCCAGGTAGCTTTGGAGCATATTGAGCGTTTTGGCCTGGGGGTAGGGCCGCTCAAAATTTACGGCTATTGTTCTCACCCCCTCCCGATACAATTTCTTATCGGGGAACAAAGGCGCGCTCGCGAATATATAAAAATCCGCGTCTTCCGGTTTGGGGGCGCCCACGAGCATGAGTTTTATATTATATGTATTTTCTTTAGTGCGCGCGAGAACGTCTATAATATATTTTTTGATATCCGCAACACTTAGCGCATGTTCGAGTTTTATGATTTCCGCCGACTTGATTAGGCGCTCTACGTGGTCGTCGATGAACAAAGGCTGCCCGTCTTTAACTCGAAGAGTTTCATACACGCCAAAACCATAAGCGTACTCAAGAGATAGTAGGGACACAGTTGCCTGCGCTATCGGGAGCACTTTGCCGTTTTTTGAAAAAAAATTAAATTCCATAAGATTTCGTGGCGGGACACTCGAGTTAAGTACCCATGAGCACAAACCCAGTAAGGGTATTTTAACACGTTTGATGGCTCACTAACTAGGCATTCGGGTCAGGACCAGCCTCAGAATCAACCAATTCATTTAGCTTTTCATAAGTTTTGATAAGTGACTGTAAAACTATTTTATAAAAATCATAGTAATTTATACCATTTGAAATTCCAATTCTTTTTTTACAATCATTATACTCAACTTCGAAATTGGTTTCCATTAGATGGTCATTTAGTATCCTTAAATCATACAGAACAAAAAATGGCGTCATTAAATTATGACTATCATTACAATCTAAAAATTTCTCCACAAACTTCTCAAATAATTTAAGACTTCCAAGATTTTTAAGTTCGGAACTGTCTACCCCTTTATTCTTTAAAGCTTTTTTTAACTCTTCTTTATTCAAATTTTCAATTAATATTTTATTAAGTTTTGAGTACGCATTAAAAATCAGATTTTTATCATTAACCAACGGATGAGCATATCGATCTCTCAAGGATTTTATATTTAATGTTGAAAGTTTAATTATATATTTTTTATATATATTTTCCTCGAATTTGTTTTTTAAATGAAGTATTTCGTTTTCGTTATCTGATTTAGTGAAATTTGCCTCAATGTTATTAAAATAATAATCAGAAATTATATCGTGGTCTGAATTAATATTATCTAATAAAAAGCGCTTTAAGTGCTGATTTTGTGTTCTGTCTTCAAAAAATTCACACAAATCTCCCAGCCACGCAAACAGATTCCCATTTCTGTTAATACCAAATCCACGATCGAAAAAGTATTGTCCGTTTTTGTCGTAAATTTGTAGGCTTGAAAAAGATGATCGTGATATCCAATAATCTGGGTTACTGCTGTAATAGAATAAGAGTTCTATGCTAAAAAATACTGGTGTTAAGAAACCTTCGTTCCAGGGTCTAATTAAGCCGGGAATGTAATAGTAATCTAACGGATCGTATTTAAAACCAAATTTGTTGTATGGTTCAAACTTTTTCTCTTCTAGGGCAGATTTTAAATATGCGGTTTTACCATTTTGTACTTTTGCGATTTGTTCTTCTATAGTCTTGTCTGATAACAACGATTCACTTTTGGCACACTTTTTACAATAGAAAAAGGGCTCGTTTAAACTAATACCACGATTCTTGCCGCTATGTTGTGTTTTCCTAATTTCAAAAAACCTATATTCGTTGCAAATTGAACATTGAATGGGATTTTTTTCTTCATTGTTAGTAATTTTAGGCATGGCTAATTTTTTACAACAGATGCCTTTTCATACACTCGGGTTGTTTGATTTAAAACGACCTCCTTCTTTTATCATTTCTTCAGTTTGTACAAGAATTTCTTCTATAAGATTTACAAGTGGACCAAATTCATAAGTTTTATCAAAAAGCACAAAAGATAGTTTATTTGTATCAACCATTCGAAACACATGAATTATTGGTGTTGTTGTGATATCTACTGACCCAATTTGAGGATCAGGAAATATCGCTCCGGTTGGGTATTTTTTAAGATAAATATCTAGCTTTTCATCGAAGTGTTCCAATGTGTTTCTTAAATCCCGACTTTTTAAAGGAGAGGCTTCTGTAAGCCCAAAGACCTTACAAAGCTTTCTGCCTCGTTGAAATGAAATGCCATTATCTCTTACTGGCCAAAAAAACTTGGAAAGTGTTCCTGTGTGAGTCAAAGCTTCTTGTGCCGAAGCAACAATTAATGATGGGTTGTTATCTCTTTGTGGCAATGCGTCCTTGAAACGTTTAAAAGCAACATTTGCTCTATCAGCGGCATATTTAATTGACTCCAAATAAAAAACCTCAAACACTGGAAGAATGCCTCCTGCTTGTTTTATTGCCTCTTCAATCGTTTCTGTTTCGGTAATTTTTTTTATAGGATACATAGTCATTTTTGAATCCAATTTTTATGTACTCGGGTCATGCCGATACTTTTTCCCATGGCGGAGAGGGAGGGATTCGAACCCTCGGTCCTTTTAAAGGGACGACAGTTTAGTAAACTGTTGGTTTAAACCGCTCACCCACCTCTCCTTAAACATAAGTGCAGTATAGCAAAAAAATGGAAAAATAAGATAAATATGCTAAAGTGGGTACGTAAATGGAGCCGTGTCTGAGCGGTCTAAGGTACCTCTTTGCTAAAGATGCAGGGGCTTTAAAAC
>CAZWXV010000020.1:0-784 GCA_964637995.1 uncultured Candidatus Saccharibacteria bacterium | reverse complement strand
AACCCCCCTCGAGGGTTCGAATCCCTCCGGCTCCGCAACATGAGAAAAACAGTAATCAAGCCGAAGAAGTTACATAAGTTAGCTAAAGAATTTATACGTCTGCATCCCTTGCCAGAAAATAACCTCGAGGGAGGAAGGCCAAAGACTTATCCAGATAGCTTGATACTCACCCTTGCATCTGTCCAAAGACTCGGGGAATTTTCTTTTCGGGAAACTTTAGAATATTGTGGAACCTGTTTTGCCAGGGTGCCATCAGTTTCTTCCTTCCACGAACGTCTGGAAACATTTCCACGGGGATTCGTAAGAAATTTCATTACTCAATTAGGTGTGTAAATAGACTCTTCTTCAGAGGAGTTTCCGAACAGTTTGATTGACACTTTCTTTTCTTTTTGGAAAACTTATTGAAAGTCGTCATTATAAATTTATTAATCAATTTTAACAATATGCAAACAGTAGTCAACCTTGAGATAACTGATAAAAAAATTCAAGAGCTTCAAAAGCTATTTGAAAAATTTAAGTTAGAGGATAAGGAAATTGCAGGGCTTTTGGTATATGATGCGGAAACTGATGACATCCTTGCATCCACCTATGACGCAAGAAAAGGCAAGAATCTCGTAGCGGTTCGAAAAAAGTATTCCCAACTTGGTGCTGAGGCTGTGATGGAAGGGGTTTATCCTATGGGCCGGTGGAACTGGGGACTGACTTCTGTCGCCAGGTACACCATGTTTGCGACCAAACTGGTAGGTAATTATGTAATGGCGGGAGAATTTATAGAGTCTAAGGC
>CAZWXV010000019.1:0-14832 GCA_964637995.1 uncultured Candidatus Saccharibacteria bacterium | reverse complement strand
TTGCGTCGTGTTAATTGGATGAATTTCTTTAAAGTGGTTCTATAAAGAGATCACCCGAACAGCGCAAAAGCCAGAGGTTTTGCGCCCCACCAATAATTCCCGAATTCAATTGTTTTAAAGTCATTTTTCATATCATTGTCCCCTATTCTCCTCACATATTACATCTCTCTTGTATCTATGTACTAGTACATAGTAGCAGAACAAACATATGGAGGCAAGGCCTCCTGTGGATAACCGCAGGGACTATTATTTTTCCAGCTTTTTTAACATCAGATGAAACCCGCCATTCTTATTCCGCAATTCGCGGGCTCCCCGAGTAACAGTGCTTATACCTATCCCCAAGTCCCCTGCTATGGTCCGGTGGGTTTCCCCTTTATTCAGCTTTTTGATTATTTGCCATCGGAGCGCCAGCGTCTCGAATTCAGCAGGAGTAAGCATGTCGAGCAAAAATTCATTCATAAATTTCCGGTTCCCCAAAACTGCAGAGAGAACTACTACCAGCTCTTTCTTGTATTCGGAAATTCTTTTATTCTTATTCTTCATAATTATTTATTGCCTTTTTTGTAATCCGCCAGGAATTTTTCGAGCCCCGCATCGGTCAGCGGATGCTTCAGGAGGCCCAGGATGGAAGCGAGCGGGCTGGTTACTATATCGGCTCCCACCTCCGCGCACTTGATGATGTGGAGCGGGCTCCTGATGGAAGCCGCCAACACCTGCGTCCGGTAACTGTAAATTTTGTATATTTTGACTATCTGCTCCACTAGCCCGATGCCGTCCGCGCCGATATCGTCCAGCCGCCCCAAAAAGGGCGACACGTACGAGGCGCCGGCTTTCGCCGCGAGTATCGCCTGCCCGGTGCTAAAGACCAGAGTGCAGTTGGTCTTTATCCCCTTTCCACTCAGATATTTTATGGCCTTGACCCCGTCTTTTATCATCGGCACCTTGACCACTATATTTTTATGAAGCTTTGCCAGCTCTTCGCCTTCCCGGATGATTCCGTCGAAATCCGTGCTGATAACCTCGGCGCTCACATCTCCGTCCACGATGTTGCATATGTCCACGTAGTGTTTTCGTATATTTTCCGCTCCGGTTATACCTTCCCGCGCCATGAGGGAGGGATTCGTGGTAACACCGTCGAGAATACCCAAGTCATTCGCTTCTTTAATTTCGTTTATATTCGCTGTATCTATGAAAAATTTCATTGCGATGGTTCTTTTTGAAAAAAATTAATAAACGTTCACGCCGATTTTTTCCCGCACTTCTTTCATTTTAAGGGATGCCACTTTTTTCGCTTTCTCACCACCGGCTTTCAGAATTGCCAGCGCCTTTGGAACATCTTTTTCGAATTCTTTCCGGCGTTCGCGAAGCGGAGCGATAAATTTTTCCAAATCTTCAATCAGGAGCTCTTTAAGCTCTTTGTACTTTCCGGTTTTTTCCGCATAAATTTTCTTCAACTCGCTTTCGGACCGCACAAGTTTATGAATTGCGTATACGTTTTGCGGTATGCCAATGTTAGAATCAGTCACGATGCTCATTACGCACTTTTTTATTTCTTCATACTCGGCGAAAAGCGGAATAGTGTTGTCGTAGCTCTTGCTCATCTTGCGCCCATCCGTCCCCGGCACGATTGCAACCTCTTTCATAATCATTGCTTCCGGCAGTTTAAAAGTTTCACCGTAAATACGGTTAAATTTTTCTGCTGTGTCGCGAGCTATTTCAATATGTTGTTTCTGATCCGCGCCGACAGGAATTATATCGGCATCATAAAGCAAAATGTCCGCCGCCATGAGCATCGGATAGTTGAAAGTACCCACATCTATTTCCTTATTCTTGGCTTCTGCATCTTTGAAAGCATGCGCGCGCATCAAATAAGGCATGGTAGTGATAGTTTCAAAAATCCAAGCCAACTCTGCATGTTCGGATATGTCGGATTGTTTATAAAGCAACGCTTTCTTGGGGTCTAATCCAATCGCCAGGAAATCAAGTAGCACTGCTATAATATTTTCCTTCATAATCTTCGCGTCCTGCACAGATTTCAAGGCATGATAATCAACTATAAAAGCATAGACATCGTACTCGTCCTGGAAATCAATCATCTGTTTCATCATACCGAAATAATTCCCGATATGGGGCTTGCCCGAAGGCTGGATACCCGATAAAAATACCTTTTTTGACATGAAAATATAATAACATATTTGTCCCCATTTTAATAACACTCTTACGCACTTTTACCTCTTTTCTAATACTGTACTCATGCTAGAATGCCCTTATGGCTCAAAATAACAGGCATACTCCGCGAAAAACCGGGGTGCGTATCCCGCCCCAAAGTATCCCTTCCGAACAGGCGGTATTAGGGTCCCTTATGCTCCGGAAGGAGGCAATGCACGAAGTGGAGGACATGTTGAGTCCCGATTCTTTTTATGTAGAAAAACATAAAATGATTTTCCGGGCCATGCTGGACCTGTCGACCAAGAACGAGCCGATAGACATGCTCTCGCTCTCCACCAAACTGACAGAACAGAAACTTTTGGAGGCTGTCGGCGGGAATAAATACCTCGCGGATATTGTGAGCTTGGTCCCCTCCTCGCACAATGTGAAGCATTACGCCGACATCGTGCAGAAAAAATATGTCCTGCGCAGTTTAATCGAGGCGGCTGATTACGTATCCGAACTCGCTTTCGAAGAGGGCGACGATCAGATGGATGATATTCTGGATGCCGCAGAGAAAAGAATTTTCAGCGTAGTGTCCAGTCCCAAAAATCAAAAGTTTGTGCACTTAAAGGATGCCTTGCCCGAGGCATATGAACGTCTCGAGAAACTGCATGAGAACCGGGGTATGCTCCGCGGTCTTGCGACGGGCTTCAAGGACCTGGACACCATGCTTTCGGGACTCCAGAAATCGGATTTGGTGATTCTTGCCGCACGTCCGTCCATGGGTAAAACCACGCTGGCGCTCGACATAGCGCGCATGTCCGGTGTACTCCACGGAAAATCTGTCCTGGTATTCTCGCTCGAAATGTCCTCCCAGCAACTGGTAGACAGGATGCTCTCCGCGGAATCCCGCGTGAACGCTTGGAACCTGCGCACGGGGCGTCTGTCTTCGGACAAAGAATTTTCCCAGTTGCGCGATTCGCTCGACAAACTCGCCAAGGCGCAAATATTCATAGACGACCAGCCGGGCAATTCTATCGTCCGGATGAAAGCGCTTGCCCGCCGCCTCAAGGCGGAAAAAGGCCTGGATCTCGTGGTCGTGGATTACCTCCAGCTTATGACCACTTCCAAAAATTACGATTCCATGGTGAACCAAGTCACGGAAATCTCGCGCTCGCTCAAAAGTTTGGCTAAAGAACTGGATGTGCCGGTCTTGGCGCTTTCCCAGCTCTCCCGCGCGGTGGAATCCCGCGGCGGCAAGCCGCGACTGTCCGACCTGCGCGATTCCGGCTCCATTGAGCAGGACGCGGATGTGGTAATGTTCATCCACCGGGAAGACAAGATAAGAGGCGCAGATGAATCGGAAAAGACCAACATCGCGGAAATTTTGATAGAAAAGCACAGAAACGGCCCTACCGGCAAAGTGGAACTTTACTTCGATGAGAAAACCACCACATTCCTAAGCCTGGAAAAGAGCAGCTTAAGCGATTTCGCCCCGTCTAAAATCGGCGGCGAGCTGGATGAATTTTAGTGTGCTAAAATGGGCTAATGGACGTCATAGACAAACTGGCTTCTATCTTCAAAGACTTTCCGGGCATCGGTGAGCGGCAGGCGCGCCGATTCGTGTATTTTCTTATGTCCCGCACTCCCGCTTACGCCACCAACCTCTCAGAACTAGTCCTGGAACTTAAAAAGGAAGTCGCCCAGTGCCATGAATGTTTCCGGTTTTTCATAAGAAAAAAGGCTGTTACGTCTTCTTCTGAGTTGTGCGAGATATGCGCGGACGCGGGCACCGACCCTGCCACCCTGCTCGTGGTGGAAAAAGATTCGGACCTGGAAAGCGTCAAAAAAAGCCGGACTTACCACGGCAAGTATTTTATTTTGGGCGGGCTGGTGCCCATCGTGGAAAAAACAACCAAGCAGCGCATACGTATAGAGGAACTAAAGAAAAAAATAAGCCGTGAAAAAAAGAGCGGCCTAGAAGAAATCATTCTAGCCTTCTCTATCAGTCCGCAAGGCGACCATACAGACACTTATGTGAGGGAAGAATTGGAATCTCTGGTAAAATCCTTAGGGATTAAAGTTTCTTCCTTGGGCAAAGGCCTGTCCACCGGCACCGAACTCGAATATTCCGACAATGACACTCTGCGCAATGCCTTAAAAAACAGGCAGTAAAACTATTGGCTCTTAAACATCTATAACGTATGCCGAATAATATTCTGGAGGTAAAAAATTTGAAAAAGGTTTACGGCAAGGGCAAAAAGGCCACTCAGGCGCTCGGGGGTATAAGTTTTGACGTGGCGGAGGGAGAAATATTCGGGATTTTGGGCCCGAACGGCGCGGGAAAATCCACCACGCTTCACATATTGATCGGGCTTTTGACCCCTTCTTCCGGCTCGGTCCGAATCTTCGACAAGAACTTCTTTGAACATGAGGAGGAGATAAAAACCAAGATGAACATCGCCACCGCGTACGCGGAACTGGCGCAAAACCTGACCGTATATCAGAATCTTAAGGTTTTCGCCCATCTTTATGGGGTAAAGGATTATAAACAAAAAATCGAAAACCTGCTCGAGCAATTTCAGATTACGGACTTGAGGAACGAAAGGATAGACAGGTTGTCCGCCGGACAAAAAACCCGTATTAACCTCTGCAAGAGCCTCATAAACGACCCGGAGTTTTTGCTTTTAGACGAACCGACTGCAAGCCTGGACCCGGCAATAGCCGCGCACGTACGCACCATGTTTCGGGAGATACAGAAAGAGAGGAAGCTCACGATTATTTTTACATCGCACAATATGCCCGAAGTGGAGCAAATGTGCGACAGGGTCGCGCTCCTCAATAAAGGGAATATTTATAAGATTGATACTCCGAAAAATTTGCAGCAGTTCCTGGAAGTGCCCAATATGGAGGAAGTATTTATCAAGCTCGCCTCGGGAGACTTAACCAACGAAGAACACAATGATTAAAACGCAACGAATCTATGGATTTCTCTTGCGCCATTGGTACGAGATTTTGGCGTCCATGGACCGCAAGGTCGATATCTTTTTCTGGCCGACAATCGACCTGTTAACCTTCGGGCTGCTGACAGTTTATATAGACAAGCTAAATATGCAGGTAGGCGTAACCGCCGCTATGCTTGGGGGTCTTATACTATGGACACTTGTTTATAATATTCAGAGAGACATCACCGTATCTCTTCTCGAAGATGCGTGGAGCAGGAATTTGTACAACATCTTTTCTTCGCCGCTGTCTATCGGCGAGGTAATTATAGGCACCCTTATTCTTTCAATGATTAAAGTGCTGATTACCACTACATTTCTCCTTCTGCTTTCGTGGAAGTTGTTCGGTTTTAATTTATTTCAGTCCGGCCTGCCGATTTTATTTTTCGTGCTGAATATTTTCGTATTCGGCTGGGCATTCGGCTATATTACCTCCTCGCTTATTTTCCGGTTCGGCACGAGACTGCAGAATATCGCCTGGTCTCTCATCGCGGTCCTTTATCCGATAAGCGGCATTTTTTATCCCCTGGACACTCTGCCGCTGTGGCTTGCAAAAATCGCGGGCCTTTTCCCTATCAGTTATATTTTTGAATCGTTCAGGGCCATTATTCTTCGGGGAGAATTTCCGGATACAAAAACTGTATTCATTATTGTCATTCTCAATTTGTTTTATTTCGCTCTAGGAATATATCTATATATAAAAGGTTTCAAACATGCTAAAAAACGCGGCTGGTTTATCCATCCGTCGTAAATTGGCTCTAGTAGTAAAATATCTATATAATAGCTAGGTGAACGTATATTTTTTCGCGTGGGTCGCTTCTATAGCGTACGGCCTGGAGGGAATATTGGCCAAAATCACGAGCAGGCATTCGGTCAAAAATCCCTGGCTTTTTATTTTTCTTTGGCAATTGTTTGTCCTGATTGGTACGGCCATTTTGGCATTCTATTTCGGCGCGGGAATTCCCGCGCATTGGCTTTACATAATCCTCGCTTCCGTTGCTTATACCTTGACTGGCGTCTTTTTCACACTTAGCCTCTACAAACTGGATGTTTCCGTCATCGCGCCTTTGGCGAATTTCCGGACCCCTATCGCCGTGCTCGCGGGTGCGATTTTTTTGGGAGAAATCCTAACTTTCAATCAATACTTCATTATATTGCTGATTTTTATTTGCGGTATTTTTGCCAGCCTGGACGAAAATTTAAACGTTAAATCTTTTTTTAACCGGGGTACGGGTTTAGCCGTCTTGGCCATGGTATTTTCATTGCTCCTTTCCCTTTTCATAAAAAAAGCGGTGGCGGACACTAATTTCTGGGACACCAGCCTCTGGGTCGCCCTGCTCGGCCAAATTTGGCTCTGCACCACCATACCTTTTTTTAAAAACGAGTTAAAAAAATTAACCGGAAAACAATATGGAATAATCATCACCACAGCATTCGTAGGAATGTTCGGAACGCTATCGGCCAATGCCGCTTTTGCAATAAACGTAAGCATCGCGACCACGATTATCTCTCTTCCTGTCTCTATGCTTATAGTATTTTTGTCTTCTTTCTTTTTCCCCGAGCTACTCGAGAAACACGCGCTTAAGGTTTATATCGTCCGCTTCACCGCCGCGGCAATAATGATTATCGCGGCGCTAAAATTGTAATAACTCATGAGTTAACTCAGTAATTATTTACGTAATGTATTACGTAATACATTACGTAACTATTCTCTGATTTCTTAATATATCATATATGATAGACTAAGAGTTTTAGAGGACCTTGTTCGTAAATAAAAAGAAACGGGCGACCGATTGGCCGCCCGCATACCCGCGATAGCTACTTCGCTTTCACTTTCCCACCTCCTTCCGAGTCTGGAGTCAAGGCCTGTTTTGTCGCCTCATCGAAGGCTTCTCTAGTTCCAGAGCCAAAACTCCAGGCGTCTCTTGCGGCTTCCCATTGAGCAATAAACTTTGCAGGATCTTTAGGGTGAGCCTCATAGACTTTATCGACGAAATTTTCCCACCTTTGTCTCTGTTCTTGTGTAGGGTAATTATTGTCACCCATTTTTCTCACCTCATTAGTAGTTAAGTGTTATTGAAAATTGACAAAGAACGCGACAGAAACACAAAGAACAAAAAAACACCCGTTCGAGAGTGCTTTTTGAGTTTCATTTTTAAAAGTTAGTTTAGTTTATGCAACGCAATAAGCAACCCCGAACATTCGGTTGTTCATCATCATTGCCATCATGTTTTGGTTCAAATGTCGCATATTATTTTATCGAAGTTATTTTTACCTTGAAAAATGGCTGGCGGTGGCCGTTGCGGCGCAGGTAGCGGGATTTTTGCTTGTATTTGACTACCAGAATCTTGCGGGCCCGTCCGATTTCCATTATCTCCGCGTCTACTTTAGCGCCCGGGATATACGGAGTGCCGATAGTCGTATCTTTGCCGTCGTCCACGAGAAGCACTTTGTCAAAGGAAATCTTGTCCCCTTTCTTATACTCGTCTTTGGCGCCCTTGATTTTCTCAATAGAAAGCACGCCTCCTTGGGAGACCTTGTACTGTTTGCCTCCTGTCTGGATAACCGCAAATTCATCTTTGCTCAACACTTTATTCATACTGGCCCATATTACAAAAAATTGTCTAAAAAGGCAAGTGTTTGGTACAATATAGGCATGCAACAGAAATCCATAGAAAAGTACTTCTTTTTCGGCCTTCTCTTGGCCACCCTCGTTTTTACTTTCTTCGTCTTCCGGCCATTCTGGATAACCATTATCCTGGGCATGTCCTTCGCCATAGTTCTCCATCCTATTTACGAATGGTTTGAAAGGAGAAAGTTGCCAAACTGGTTTTCTGCGCTCATTACCGTACTTTTGTTCGTTATAGTCCTCTGCGGTCCCCTTTTAGGCATCGGCGTGCTGGTTTTCAACCAGAGCCAAAATGTCTACCGCGTGGTGGTAGAAGACCAGGGTGTTAAACCGTTCATGGCAACGGTCGACAATACTATCAACCGGATACTGCCTGCGGGGGTAACTATAGATGTCAACGAAAAAGCCGCGAGCTTTGTATCCTATGTGTCGGGTAATATCACCAAAATTTTCAGCGCGACTGTTTCCGCGTTCTTCTCCTTTATTCTCATGCTGCTTATAATCTTTTATTTCCTCAAGGACGGCGCGCGCTGGCGGAAAGCCGTAGTGGTCATTTCCCCTCTTGCAGACAAGGACGACGAGAAGATAATCCGCCGGCTCAAGCTTGCGGTAAACGGAGTAATCAAGGGTTCACTCTTTATCGCAGTAATCCAGGGAACACTGATGGGCATCGGGCTCTGGATCTTCGGAATTCCCAACCCGGCGCTTTGGGGCGTAGTGGCCGCAGTCTGCGCCATGATCCCCTCGATAGGTACCGCATTGGTTTCCGTACCGGCGATAATTTATCTTTTTAATTCGGGGAATACCATGCCCGCCATCGGCCTCCTCGTATGGGCCACGGTCGCCGTGGGCTTAATTGATAACTTCCTCTCGCCCTATATCGTCGGGAGCAAAATAAACATCCCGCCGCTCCTCATACTCTTTTCCGTGCTGGGCGGAATCGCATTCCTGGGACCCGTAGGCATCCTCATGGGCCCTCTGTCCGTCAGCCTGCTCTACACCCTCATCTCCATCTACCGGAACGAATTCAAGGACAATGCAATTCTATAACACGCTCACGCGGCAAAAAGAAGAGTTTGCGCCCATCGAAAAAAGTCAGGTAAACTTGTTTGTGTGCGGACCTACTGTGTATGACTTCCCACATCTGGGCCACGGTAAAACTTACACGCAATTCGATGTTTTGGCAAAAGCCCTGCGCTATATAGGATATAATGTTTTTTATTTGCAGAACATTACCGACATTGATGATAAGATACTTAACCGAGCCAAGGATCTAGGGGTTTCTTGGAAAGAACTAGCGGAAAAATACGAAAAGATCTATCGGGAAGATATGCAAGCTTTGGGTATTGATTCGGTAAATAAATATGCGCGCGCCACTTTATTTATACCCAAGATAATAAAGCAGGTAGATACGCTTCTGGAAAAAGGATACGCCTACAAAATACCTGATGGCGTTTACTTTGAGACGGCAAAGTTCAAAAGTTACGGCAAGCTTTCCGGCCGCACTGAACTAAAAGCGGACGACGCGGTGTCCAGGATCGACGAGGCGGTTGGTAAGCGCGGCTGGAATGATTTTTGCCTTTGGAAAGCGGAAAAACCCGGCGAGCCGTCATGGCAATCACCTTTTGGAACAGGCCGGCCAGGTTGGCACATTGAAGACACGGCGATAACTGAAACTAATTTTGGACCGCAATATGATATTCATGGCGGTGCAGTAGACCTCATTTTTCCGCACCACGAATGCGAAATAGCTCAGATGGAGTCAGCATCTGGACTGACGCCCTTGGTACGTTATTGGGTACATACCGGATTTCTTAATATTGACTCTAAAAAAATGTCCAAAAGTTTGGGCAATTTCAAGACGATCAGGGGTATGCTGGAATCCGGTATTTTACCTATGGCCTTCCGATTATGGGTATTAATGTCTCACTACCGTTCTCCGATAAACTTTAGCGAGGAAGCCCTGCATGGCGCACAAACGGCCCTAAAACGCCTCTACGGGCTCTATTTGGACCTGGGCGAAGAGATAGGTCGGGTAAGCCAAAAGTACCAGGGCGAGTTTAAAAAATTCGTGGAAGACGACCTGGACACGCCCAAGGCTGTAGCCCTGCTTTGGGATCTCTTAAAAGAGAAGGGGCTCCCTGATGCCGACAAAAAAGCGACTATTCTGGATTTCGATAAAGTGTTGGGTCTGGGGTTTGAGAATTTAAAAGAAGAGGTAGTCCCCGCAGAAATTTTAAAACTCGCAACAGAACGCGAACAGGCACGTCGCGATAAAGATTTCAAAAAATCCGACGGGCTACGGTCAAAGATAAACTCACTCGGTTACGAAATAAAAGATACGCCGGAAGGGCAGAAAGTTTCTAAAATTTAAATTTCCGGCTGCTCGCGGGTCATGCAATGAATTCCGCCGCCGCCATAAATTATTTCTGTACAGTCTATAGCCACAACTTTGCGGTCAGGAAAACAAGATTGAATAATCTCCAAGGCTTTCCCGTCATTCGGGTCATTGAATTTTGCCATCAAAACCACATCATTCCCGATATAAAAATTACAATAAGATACCGGTGCTTTAACTCCGTCGTCATAGAGCATATGCGGCATTGGTAATTTGATTACTTCAAAGGGGTTGCCTTCCTGGTCAGTGGCATTTTTAAGAACCTGGTAATTGTCATTTAAAATTTTAAAATTTTCATCCTCTGTATTGTCTTCATACGCGCAAACAATTTTATTCGGAGCAACAAAACGCGCAATCTCGTCTATGTGCCCGTCAGTATGGTCATTCATCAGCCCTAACCCAAGCCATATTACCTTCTGTACGCCGAGATAATCCCCCAGATATCCTTCCATATCTTCCCTGCTCTTACCGGGATTGCGGTTCGGATTCAATAAAGTTTGTTCGGTAGTAAGACACACGCCCTCTCCGTTTACATCAACCGCTCCACCTTCGAGCACGATATCCGGCTGGAATTTTTTGCCGGGCAAATTTATATTGTTGAAAACCTCATTATCTATCAATATGGGTGAAAAATATGGATCGTCTCCTTTTCCATACCCATTATATTCCCACTTAGTCCATGCCAATGACTTTTGTAATCTATTTACCAAGAAAATAGGACCATAGTCTCTAGTCCATACATCAGCAAATTTAGTTGTAATAAAGTCTATCTTCTTAACATCTACATCAACATCCTCTAAAAGCTTTGTTATGTGCTTTTTCATTTCATTGTTTAATACCAAAAGCTTAACTGTTTCTGACCTATAAATTGCTTTAATTATTTCCACAAAAACTGTTTCGGCTGCCGGTATACGTTTAGGAAAAGTGGTCTCGTCATAAGGCCAGGCAAGCCATGTCGCGGAATGTTTTTCCCATTCCGTGGGCATAATGAAACCCAAAGATTTTGGAGTGTCTTTGTTCATTATCTTTTTAAAATTTTTTTCAATCTTTTTTCTTCCTTTTCAACACTTTTGGAACGTGCTCTATTTTTGACGAACTTATTGTCGGTTAAAATTTTGTATGTGTCCGGCCTGCGATCATTTAAAAAACCCCAACTGTCTGAAACAAAATCATTCATATTTAAATCAACTTTGGCGACAATGATTTGTTCTTTCGTGGCGCTTGCGCGCTTTAGAACTTTCCCAAAAGCATCACAAATAAATGATTGTCCCCAGAAATGTGATTTACCTTCTATTCCGGTCCTGTTGGTTGCTACCACAGGCACGCTATTTGCTACAGCATGACCTCTCATTATTGTCTCCCAAGCATCATGCCAGTCACCTTCGGGCGGTATGTAGCCTATGACATTGGCTATGGCTGTAGGATAAAAGATTATTTCCGCACCTTTTAGCTTTACGGCTCTTGCGGCTTCCGGAAACCATTGATCAAAGCAAATAAGCACAGCGAATTTACCGAATTTTGTTTTAAAAATCTTATAACCTAAATCACCTCTTTCAAAATAATCTTTTTCGTAAAAACCCGGGTCATGAGGAATATGAATTTTGTGGTATTTACCCATCATTTTTCCCTTTTCATTAAACACTACCGCGGTATTGTAATATTTACCGTTTTTGGACTTTTCAAAAATTGGGACGATAATCACCACATTCAGCTTTTTAGCTAATTTAGCCATTATATTAGTGGTTTGCCCGGGAATAGTTTCAGAATATTTTTCTTTGGGCACTTTTGGAATAATAGGAAAGTAAGGCGTTTGAAATAATTCCTGCAGGCAAATAATTTGCGCGCCTTTTTTGGCCGCCCGTTCCACTAACTTGGCTGTTTTTCTCAAATTCTTGTCTAGATCGGAAGATACGACAGTTTGAACTCCCGCAACCGTAACAAATTTATTTTTCATATTATATCCCCTCTTTTTTAAGTTCTTCCACTATCTCGCGTGATTTACGGGAAAGTTTTTTCGGAAGCTTAATGTTGAGCTTGACCAAGAGGTCCCCCCGCCTGCCGCGGCCCTGCGGTACTCCTTTGCCGCGTACGCGCAGAACTTCATTAATGCTTACACCTTCAGGTATAGTTATCTCTATTTCGCCGTCCAAGGTCTTGATAGGATATTTGGTGCCCAAAAGCGCCTCGGAGAGCTTGAGATCCAGATCCATTACCAAGTCGTGGCCTTCCCGCTTGAAAACCGGATGGGAGGCTACATTTATTTTTATATACAAGTCGCCCGAGGTGCCGCGAGATACGGCTTCGCCCATGCCCGTCATGCGTATCATTTCCCCGTCGCGTATGCCCGCCGGTATCTCAATGGATACTTCTTCCTCCCGGCGGAGAACACCTTTGCCTTTACAGTTATCACAAATTTCCCTGGGAGTCTCGCCTGTACCGTAGCAAACCTCGCAGGTTTTGGTATTGGCTATCGTGCCAAAGATTGTTTTCTTCGCTTCCCGTATCCTGCCTTGGCCATTGCACTGCTTACACGTTTCCATCTTGGTGCCCGTTTTGGCGCCTGAGCCATGACAGACCAAACAGGCGGAAGTTTTAGTGATCAAAATTTTCCTGTTAGTGCCAAAAACCGCATCCGAAAAAGAGATCTGTATCTCGGTAGAAATGTCGCGACCCCGGCGTGCGGCGGTCCTGCCCATGCCCCCGCCAAAGAAATCACTGAATATATCGTTTAAGTCAAAGTCCATGCCGTCTGCCTGTCCGCCTCTGGCGGAGAAGCCGCCCATATTGCTCCAGTCGAAACCGCCAAAACCCTGCGCGCCGCCGTAGCCGCCCCCTCCGCTCATGCTCTCAAAACCCGAACCGTATTGGTCGTATTTCGAACGTTTTTCGTCATCCGATAGGACCTGGTAAGCTTCATTCACCTCTTTGAATTTCTGCTCATTGCCTCCTTTCTTGTCGGGATGGTACTTGTGCGCCATTTTATAAAAGGCCTTCTTTATCTCGTCCTTGGAAGCGCTCTTGTTTATACCTAAAATATTGTAATAATCTTTGGACATTTGAAAATATAAGCTTAGATTCTAATCAGAGATTTCCCACTATATCATAGGTTCCGCCTCTTGTGAAGCCCGTTCTTGTGACTGATTTCCCGCATCTCCTCCGTTCGTTCCTTCTGTGTCCTCCCTTGACCTGGTTTTACCTTCAATGATGGCTTTCTCTTCCGAACTTCGGATGATTGTGGCCTCTTCTTGGGCAATGAGCTTTGCCGCGGCATCCTTGGGAATAGAATACTTGCGGCGGGAAGCATTGATAATCTCATTCTGATAAGACGGATGGGTAGGCGGCAATACTCGGAGCGTTTCCGCCGAAAAAGGGTCGTACGATTCTCCGTCTATGGTCATTTTTATATAGAACTCGGTCACCGCAAGGTTGATCATATCTTTGACGTCGAAGAGTGGGGCGAATTCCGGCTTCATTTTCACCGCGTCCTCGCCGCCGATACGGAAAGTTATAACGCTCCCGCAGTTTCCGAGTACTGCCTGGTGAACACGCTGGATTATCTGCCCGACATATTGATGCGCTATGGTCAGGTTTAGGGCATACTTTCTCGCCTCGGATAAAATATTTTCAAAAGTCTGGGTCACGACGTTTTGGAACTCGTCCACATAGAGGTAAAAGTCTTCGCGTTCGCTTTCCGGAACAGCGGCACGTTCCATACCCGCCTGTTTTATCTTTGTTAAAAAAATAGAACCTAAGAAAGATGAGTTTTCCTCACCCAAACGGCCTTTGGAAATGTTGATCAGTATGATTTTCTTCTCCCTCATAAGCGTAGAAATGTCGATTTTATTTTCTTTCTGTCCGAAAATATTGCGGAGGAGCGGGTCGGACAGAAACTGGCCCAGCTTGTTAACTAAGGGAATGATAGCGTCCGTATCAAACTTTTCCGACCAGTCGGCAAATTCTATGGCGAAGAATCTCTTGACCATGTCGTCCGTAATGTACTCTACGACCTTCTGGCGGTAATTTCGATCGGTCAGCATGGAAATCATGCCGCGCATGGTCGCGTGCGGATAGTCCAGGAGCGCCAAGCAGGTAAACCGGAATACGTGCTCGAGCCGCGGCGTCCAGTTGGCGCCGAATTGTTTCTGAAAGACTTCGATGAGCCCCTGGGTTAGGATGAATTTAAATGCGGGATCCACGTTCGCGAGCGGATTGAAGGAGGCGGGGAAATCCTGATCCGTGGGGTCGATAATGCATACGTCCTCGATGCGGTTTTTGGGTACAAAATCCAATATGCTCTTGAATTCGTCGCCGTGCGGGTCGATAAAACACAGCCCGTGCCCGTAGCTGATGTCCTGCCGAACCAAAAGCTCCAAGAGCTTGGATTTGCCCACGCCGGATTTTCCGATGATGTACAGGTGCCGGCGGCGGTCCACCCGCTTGATGCCGAAAAGAAATTTTTTCTCTTCCAGTGAGGCCACGTAGTTCGTCCGGCCAATGAAAGACACTTCCGCGGGGTCTACTCTGCCGAAAACCGGCAGCTCCGGCGGCGGCGGTCCGTATTTGATTATCTGGACTCGATTCGGTTTGGGCATATGCTTATCCCTATTTTACCACAAAACCTAGTAAACTTCCGCCTGATAACATTTTTCGCA
>CAZWXV010000018.1:5631-16247 GCA_964637995.1 uncultured Candidatus Saccharibacteria bacterium | reverse complement strand
CGACCAAACTGGTAGGTAATTATGTAATGGCGGGAGAATTTATAGAGTCTAAGGCCCCTTCCGCATGCCTAGAGGACGCACTTGAGTTTTCTCTTATGGCAGATGACATTCTTGCCAACACAAACTCCTAAAGTTTTCCTAGTTGGAAACAAAATTCCAGCAAAATTTCCGTCCAAGCTAGTGAGTTAATATGTGCCCTTGACTTAATGTATCGGGGGATACACTTTAGGTGTTAATATTTTAACCAAATAAATTTATGCCAATGATGGAAGGACCTGGGCGCAATAATCAACCACTTAATCCTGAGGCTTTAGCGGCAGCAAAAGCAAAGGCAGTTCGTGCAATCGAAGAGGATCAAGCGGAAAGAACAGTTGAGGGTACGGCTCAGGGAAAGATGAGTGAACAAAGGCAAGCTAAGCTTGAGAGAAGATCAGGAGGAGGAACATTTGATTCTGCAACTTTCGCAGACAATATTGCTAAATTAGGTTTAACCATAGAACAGGCGTATAACAATATAAAATTACATAAAGAAGAAGGTAGAAGAGACGGCTGTTATCGTCTAAAAGGGGAGATATTAGGAAGAGACGGGAAGGCGCACCAGATTGATATAGCTTGTGAAGAGGAGCAGATAGATTTTGGAAGTGGACCTCAAACAAGAATAAAAGCTGCACTCGATGTGGTTGGGGATAAATTTTTATATGATAACGAAGAAATTGATTATACTCTTGCAAATGAGATCATAGACATATATGGTCCAATTGTAAATGGTATGCTGGAAGCTGGTTCTGTCGATCAAGGACTTGAACGAGCACATGAAGAAGAATCTAAACAGGCTCAGTATAAGATAAATAGTAAGGCATACGACGTAAGAGAAGAAGCTAAGGATAAAAGAATAGAGGAAATAAGGTCTGCAATTTTATAAAGCAACCCCCTTTGCTCTAGGTATTTACTATTCGTGTCGCAAAAAAGCAATAATAGTACCTGAATGTGAGTATCGCAAATGTGCTAGAATACCCCTACATGGTTTGAGGCACTGGGCACTTAACCCAAGTGTCCTGCCAGCATAAATATGTTTAAAAAATTCCTCCTCGTATTTCTGATAGCCTTCGCCTTAAACCTCGTTTGGGAATTTTCGCATAGCACTTTGTATGCGAGCTACAGGGGAGGGGAAATTACAAACCTTATTTTATTGTATGCCGCAATTATGGACGGAATATATATCCTTGCGCTCGTAACCCTCGCTCGCATATTTAAAATAAATAAAACCGCTTTTGTAATCGCGGGAGGGCTCGTCTTGGCCATAGGCATCGAAATCTGGGCTCTTAATAGCGGCCGCTGGGTTTACGATGCCGCCATGCCCATTATACCTATATTAAATACCGGCTTTACGCCCACCATCCAGCTTGCGCTGACAGGCTATATTGCCGTGTGGTATACTTTTAAAGTAAGTCGAAATTAATAAATTTAGATACTTATAAATTTATGTCCAGCAGTAGAGCACAACAGTTACAAACAGACGTTTATTACTGGCAAGAAGAAATTCGCCAGTTGAATAGTAAACAGCAGAGGATCATGGACGAGTCGCGGGAAATTTCCAGAAAAATAGAAGATGCCCAAAAGACACTTCAGAAACGCCAAGAGGAGGTAAGGCAGGCCATGGAAGAGGAATCAAGAAATCCTAAACACTAAGGGATTGGAAGAGATAAAAAATGAGCAACGTTTTTATTTTTCACGGAACGGAGGGACATCCGCAAGAAAATTGGTTTCCATGGCTGAAAGAGAAGCTGGAAGAAAAAGGCCATAAAGTTTTTGTGCCTCAATTTCCTTCTCCGCCGGTTGTGCCCGCGAAAATAGCCGAGTGGTTTGAGGTTTTGAAAGATTACGAGAAAGAAATAAACGAGGATACGGTAATCATTGGTCACAGTCTGGGAGGGGTTTTTGCGCTAAGAGTTTTGGAGAAATTAGAGCACCCCGTCAAAGCGGTATTTTTAGTCGGGGCTCCGATAGGAGTAAGGCCTATCCGAAATTACGACAGGGACAGCAGTTTCAGCGGTTTTGATTTTGACTGGCAGGCGATAAAAAGGAACGCGGGGCATTTTGTAGTTTTCCATTCGGACGATGACCCTTCGGTGGGCTTGGACAATGGAAGAGAACTCTCAAAAAATCTGGGCGTTCCGTTATCTTTTGTGCCTAACGCCGGGCATTTCAATACCAAGGCCGGATATACGCAATTCCCTGAATTATTGGAGAAATTAGAAAATTTTATCGCGTAACGCCACGGGAGGCGGCGAATACTTTGCTAAGTTTCACTAGCGGGTGCTAGAATCATTATATGCAAGGATTATGGGACGAATTCAAGCAGTTTATCGCCCGGGGCAATGTCATCGACCTCGCGGTGGGTCTTGCCATCGGTACGGCTTTCCAGAAGATAGTCTCCTCCCTGGTAAATGATGTTATTTTTCCCTCGCTAGCTCCGGTTCTAAAAGTCGCGGAATTCAGCGATTGGACTTGGCATGGCGTGCTAATTGGCAATTTCATCAAGAATGTCGCCGACTTCCTGATAATAGCCGTTGCTATATTCTTCGTGGTGAAAGTGGTGAACAGGTTTAATAAAAAGGAGAATAAGTCAAATACTCCGCCCGGCAAACAAGAAGAGCTTTTGACCGAGATCCGGGATATATTGAAAGAAAAAAAATAATGGTCATAGAACGTCCACAATCGCATCAACCCATCCCACTAAATGCCAAAAGGGTATTCAAAGGCGTAATATTTGACGTCTATCAGTGGGAGCAAGAGATGTTTGACGGTTCGCGTGCGATTTTCGAAAAAGTAAAACGCGCGGATACAGTGGTGGTGTTTGCGGTATTGCCGGACGGTAAAATAATTCTGACCAAACAGGAACAGCCGGGCCGGCCGCCGTTTATCGGTGCGACCGGGGGCAGGATAGACGAAGATGAGGATGTGCTTACTGCCGCTAAGCGAGAACTTCTTGAGGAGAGCGGCTACATAGCGGAGGAGTTCATACTATGGGATACACGTTTTCCCGTGGGCAAGGTTGACTGGGTAGTCTACACTTTTATTGCCAAGGGTTTAAAAAAAATTGCGGACCTGAATTTGGACGCGGGTGAAAAAATAGAGCTAATTACGCTGACACTCGACGAACTTATTGATACGGCGCTCGACAAAAAGACTCATTTTGCGGAGCAGGAAATACTCGAAAAATTTTATCAGGCAAAATATGTTCCGGAAAAGAAAAAAGAACTGGAAGAATTATTTAAACCCTAGTTAACGGGCTTGATGATGCCGCAGGCGATGCGGGGGCCGCCGGAGATACCGGAGCCCGATTCGCCGCCGCGGTAAGGGTCGGGGTTGCCGTGTACCATAAGCGAAGTGCCAATGCCGGAGAGTATGCAGAGCGGGCCTTCGGATAAAGTGACTCGGCTGGTCACGGCTTCGAGGATGCCCTTGCCGTTTTCATCTACCAAAATATTCGGCAGGTCGCCGGCGTGGAAGGGGTGATTAACATCCGGGTCGGAATTGCCTGCCGGTCCCGGGTCGAAATGCCCGCCGGCGCACTTAAAATGTCCTTCACAGCTCGCTTTTTCATGGATATGAACAGCGTGGAGTCCGAGTTTTAAGTTGGCTTTGTCCCCGGAAAGTTCCAGTATTACTTTTACCAGTCTTTGGGTCCCGAATTCATATTCGGTAAAGGTCGCGGTGCCGGTGATATTATCTCCGGACATTTCCGCCTGTGCCTGCATGACCACTTTGCCTTCTTTGGAAAATAAATGGTTCATGCTTTAAATATAAGCGCTCTAGCCTTGCAAGTCAATCTTTGGCTATTGCCTATGAAAACCGCCCTGTGGTACAATATGGAAGGTCGGCTATTATTAGCCCAAATTAGCATAAATAATAACATGACAGGAGGACACTAAGACTTAAATTATTTTGATACTATAATAAAGAGACAGCAGATGCTGTCTCTTTCCGGTTATGGAAAAACAAGACGAACCACATTTCAAAAAAAGTTCCTGCTCTTACTGCGGCGATGCGCAGGTTTCCCACGCATTTTTTTATTTCGACAGCCTCATATCTTCTGTGCTCGAGCCGCACATATTGAGCGTATCCAAACGCGCCCCGCGCTTTTTAAAAAAATTTGCAGACTGGTTGCCGGTATTTACTTTTAAAACTTTCGCGCATGTGGGACTCGCGCATTTCTCAGACGACATAAGTAAGTCCAAAACTTTCCGCTCCCGGGTGGTCTGGGAAGAAGCCGCGCGCCGCGGCATCCGGATGGAACAGCTGATTCTTTGGGGCAAGCCCATGGAATATTACCGCGCATTTTTAGAGAATAAGAGACAGCCGAAAGAGATTTTTTTCAACAGCCTACCCATTCCACCGGAATACTTGGAATTATCTAAGGACTGGGACAACAAGTTTACCCTGAAAGAGGAATTTAAGAAAAATGGAATCCCGGTTCCGGCTTATTTTCTCCTCCCGCTCTCCAGACGCGCCCTCCCGCGCATCTTTAAACAAATGGATAAACCCATCATCGTTAAGCCAAAACTCGGATCGCGGGGCAGGCATACCATCACCAACATACGCACTTTTTCTCAAATGGAAGATGCTGTGAAGATAGGGCAGGCCCTAAGTCCCCATCTTATTGCCGAGGAACATCTGGAGGGTTATGTATGCCGGGCGACCTTGGTTCGGGGTAAACTCGCCGGATTTTATCGCGGGGAGGCGCCATGTGTTTTGGGCAACGGAGTAAAAACCGTCCGGGAACTTATACAGGAAAAGGACGCGAAACGGCATAGCCGCGTGGACAAAATTTCCATAGGCGACGAACTTCAAAGTTATATCCGGAGACAGGGCTTTGGTTTAGGCGATGTCTTGCCGGTTAAATTCAAATTATCTTTGTCGCATCGTGTGGGCAGGCTCTTTGGCGGTACGACCAAGGAGATGCTCGACGAGCTTGACCCGAGCTTCGTGCCTATTTTCGAGAAGGCAGTGAAAATAACCGGGCTTGCGGTGGCCGGTTTCGACTGCATTGTGCCGGATCCCGCGCGGCCGGCCCATTCCCAGAAGTGGGGAATAATCGAGTGCAATACGCTGCCCTACATAGATTTGCACTACTACGCCCTGGAAGGCAAACCCAAAAACATTGCCGGCATGATCTGGGATCTGTGGGCGCATCGCGGCCTTAATGGGCCACAGTAAAAGCTATGACCTTGCGCGCACCGGCGTCCTTGAGGACGCGCCGGGCTTCCGAAAGCGTTGCGCCCGTGGTCAAAATATCATCGATCAGAATAATATTCCTGCCCTTTATCGGTTCTCCGCCGGTAACGGCAAAAGTCCCGCGCAAATTCCGGAGCCTCTTTCGCCGTTCCGTGATGCGCGCCTGGTGCTCCGTGTCCTCGGGCTTCACCAAAACTTTATTTGCGGTTTGGAAGCCCGCGTTTCCACGTTCCCGGCTTATCTTTAAAATTTCATCACAAAGCAATTGCGCTTGATTGTATCCGCGCTCGCGGAGCCGTTTTTTAGAGAGGGGAATAGGTATCAAAAGAGGTTCGCGAAAATTTTCCATTACCCAAAGTTCCGAAAGCTCCTCTTCTATTTTTTGACAGACAATATCGGCAAAAATGGGCGCCAGCAGCCGTTTGTTTTTATACTTGAAAAGCAAAAGGGATTTTTTGACCAGAGGATGGCGGTAATCATACACGGGGAAAATCCACTTAGCGCTCTCGCGCAGGGCTTCCGGGCAGGTCGCGAGGCATTCTGGACAAAATACAATACCAGCCTGTCCGCAGCCGAGGCATTTTTCCGGGAAAATAACCGAGAGAATTGTGTGCCAAAAATGCATATATGCTATACTTAAGGGGTATTTTAACATGCAAATGGCCAATTTCCTGCAAAACATATTTTCGGGCTTGAGTAAGGCAGGGCATGCCGATGGGGGCTCGGCCATAGGAGTGGACATAGGCACTTCGGCTATTAAGGTGGTGCAGATAAAGAGAAAGAAGGGCCTTGCCGTGCTCGAAACTTACGGAGCGATTGCCCTGGGTCCTTATGCCAACATGGAAGCCGGACGAGTTGCGGCTTTGCCGGTGGAGCAAACCGCCTTGGCTCTTAAAGAAGTGCTTTCGCAGTCTGGGATCCTGGGTTCGGATCTCTGTTTGGCCATTCCCATCCAATCCAGTCTGGTTTTTACTCTGGAGCTGCCGGTTCAGGTGACCGAGGGCGAGATAGCTTCTATTGTTCCCACCGAGGCGAGAAAGTACATACCCGTACCCATTGACGAAGTGTCCATAGATTATTTCATTCTGCCCAAAAAAGAAGCTTCTTTTGAGGAGCTCAATACTTCCGCTGTGCCTGGTCCGGGCAAGGAGAGGCTTTCTGTGCTCGTGGTTGCCACTCAAAATGATGCTGTTTCAAAATATCGTTCGATAGTTTCGCAGTGCGGATTTTCCGCTTCGTTTTTTGAAATCGAGATATTTTCTTCCATCCGGGCTAATTTCGAGCATGAACTTTCCCCCGTATTGCTCATCGACTTCGGTGCCTCCCGGACCAAGCTGACGCTCGTAGAGTTCGGGATGGTAAAAAGTTACCATACTATCGACCGGGGCTCGGCCGACATTACCAATTCCATCTCCAGGTCTTTGAGCATTCCTTTTTCCGATGCGGAAAAAATGAAAAAAGATTTCGGCTTATTTGGCAATCCGGCCGAAAAAAGCCTGGCCGATATCATCAAAGTCCATGTGGATTATATTTTTTCCGAAACGAACAATGTTCTTTTGGGTTATGAGAAGAAATATGGCAGAACCGTGAGCAAAATCATGTTCACCGGCGGCGGAGCACTCCTCAAAGGACTCTCCGAGGTGGCCTCTGATAATTTCCGGGCGGAAATAGAGATTGGCCACCCCTTTTCCAAGGTAGGCGCCCCCCAGTTTTTGGACAAAGTGCTTGAAAGCATGGGTCCCGAATTTGCCGTTGCTCTGGGCCTCGCGCTCAGGAAGCTCCAATAAAAACAGAAACGCAAGTTATGCACAATTGGCTTCTTTTAAACTTCCATTTGTAATATAATAGTAAAGATTAGATGGATCAGAATTTTCAAACATCTTTTATACCCAAGAAGCCTATAATAAAAGAAAGGGCGGTTTCTTCGCGCCCGGTTGGACCTTTGGTCATCATATCACTTTTTATTTTGTTTACGGTGCTCGTAGCTACCGGTGGCCTCTATTTCTACAAAAAACTGACCGCGAAAAATATAGAAAGCATGAAAGAGAATCTGAAGCTGGCACAAAACCGCTTTGAGCCCTCCAAGATAACCGAATTGCAGACGCTCGACAAACGTTTGCGCGCGGGAAACGAGATACTCTCAGCCCATGTGGCCGTCACTCCCATTTTTGCCGAACTGGGAAAGATCACTATGAAAACAGTACGTTTCCTTGCCTTTAGCTATACCCGAGGCGAAGAACGCAACGCGCCAGTTAAAGTTGAAATGAAAGGACAGGCTGTGGGTTACCGCTCCGTCGCGCTTCAATCGGATCTTTTCACCAAGAATAAAAATTTCATCGATCCCATCTTTTCCAACCTAACCTTGGACCCGGCCGGCAATGTTTTGTTTGATTTGGATTTTTCGATAGACCCCACATTTTTGGATTATAAACAAACCATTGTCCAGTCTGACCAACAAAACATAGAATAAATATGAAATTTGCTGCGCCTTTAATTTTAATAGCATTAGCCGTAGCGGCGTTTTTCCTGATGGCGGTCCCTATTTATGGCGGTCTCTCAACCCTGCGGGCGGAGATATCCTCTTACAATGAAGCACTTGGCAATTCCAAAGCGCTGGAAAATGAACGGGATAAGCTTGCAGCCAAATACAATTCATTCAGGACGGAAGACCTTGCCCGTTTGGAAAAATTATTGCCGGAAAGTGCCGATAATATACGTCTCATCCTAGAAATAGAACAAATTGCCTCTCCCTACGGTATGATCCTCAAGGATGTGAAGTACAACACTGTCGATACAGCAGGGGCCCCCGCAGCGGGCGGAAGTGTGGTGCAAAGAACAGGCGCAAAACAAGCCTCCAAAAGTTATGGAACGATGGATCTGGAATTTAACACTTCCGCCCCGTACGATAATTTCATAAATTTTACCAGGGATCTGGAAAATAATTTGCGCATCGTAGACATAGCCGCCATCTCTTTCTCGTCCGATAAAGGCCCTAGCTTGGGCAAAATAGCTCCCGCCAGCTTATATGATTATAATTTCAAAATTAAAACCTACTGGCTCAAGAATTAACCAATAGCGCAATGCCTAAAGTAAGAAACATTATAATATTCGTAGCCATTGCCGCAGTTTTTGTGGCTATATATATTTTCTTTCTAAAGCCTGAACCCGCGGATGATGCCACCCTGGTTTCAGCGCCCAATTCTACCGCGGTCAATGCGGAAACCGCTCCGGTTTCCGGTGCAGGTTCTCAAAACGGCGCGTCACTTGCTGCCGGGGATTTCCTAACCCTTCTTCTTAATGTCAAAAACATCAAACTGGAGGATGCTATTTTCTCCGACCCGGCCTTTCAAGGCTTGACTGATTCAAGCATTACTCTTGAGCCGGACGGCAATGAGGGCAGACCCAACCCCTTTGCTCCGCTGGGTCAAGACATAACTCCGGCACCAGTACCGGTCCCTATCCCGGAACCGGAAGGGGAAGAGCCGCCCGTCCCTGACCTTGAAGAGAATCCTGGCGAAGAAGAAAATTCTGACACGATTGTTCCGCCTCCAGACACTCCGACAGCGAATCATTTTAATGACCCTCTCACCATTACCTCTGTTACGCCTTTATCCGGACCGGTCGGTACGGTAGTAACCGTTAATGGTTTCGGTTTCAGTCAAAATGGAAATAAAGTAAGTTTTAAATCATCTCCCATACAAAATCTCAATTCTTCCGACGGCACATCTCTTGTCTTCACTATTCCTTCTTCGGTTACGCCGCTCGGCCTGACCAAGCCACAGGCGGTTGGGCAGGGAATCTATAGTTTTTTTGTATCCAACAATAAGGGTAAGAGTACGAGTACTTGGCAATTTACAGTTACTCCTTAAGGCCGAGGACATACACAATGAGTTTTTTAGACGAATTAGCTAAAAAGGGAATAATAAATAAGAGCCAGATCGGCGAGATAAAAAGCCGGGCCAGAAACGACCGGGATGGCATCGACGAGGCGCTTATTGAAACCGGACTCGCGGAAGACAAGATTCTTCAATTGAAAGGAGAGTATTTAAATTTGCCGGTTAAAAAGGTCAATGTCGAGGAGATGTCTTTTGAAGCGCTAAAATACATTTCTGCGGACTCGGCCGAACATTATCAAATAGTGCCTCTCGAATTGAAAGACGGGGTGCTGGAAGTTGGCATATTGGATCCTGAGAACATACAGGCGATGGACGCGCTAGAGTTTATTTCCACCAAACTGGGCATTCCTTTTAAGGTTTTCCTGATATCCAGAAGTGACTATAAAAATATAGTCGAGGCCTACAAAGGCATGGAAAGCCAAGTGGAGGAGGCGCTGGAGGAATTGGGAACGGACGAACTCGATGAGGCCAAGAAAACAAGCGCGGAAAATTTAAGCCAGGAGATAAAAAATATTAAATCCGGAGAAGAGGGCAAGATCGTAGAAGATGCTCCGGTAATAAAGATAGTCGCGGTAATCCTGCGCAATGCCCTGGAAGGCAACGCTTCGGATATCCACATAGAGCACACCGGCGAAAAAATCAAGGTGCGCTTCCGGGTGGACGGTATGCTACATACCACCATCACCTTGCCGCCGAACGTATACTCCGGAGTCGTAGCCCGGGTAAAAATATTAGCCAAGCTTCGCTTGGACGAGAAACGCAAGCCGCAGGACGGGTCTTTCAGTGCGAATATTGACGGGCGCAAAATAGACTTCCGAGTCTCCACAATGCCGGCATACTATGGAGAAAAAGTCGTGATGCGAATACTTGATTCCGAAAAAGGCGTAAAGCCCATGGACCAGCTGGGGTTATCGGAAGTTAATCTTAAGATTATACGTGATGCCATCAAAAAACCCTACGGCCTCATATTGATTACGGGGCCCACCGGTTCCGGAAAATCAACCACGCTTTATTCCATGATGAATGAACTTGACAAAGAAACGTCGAACATAGTCTCCCTGGAAGACCCGGTGGAATATCACATGCCGGATATCAACCAGTCGCAGATGATGCCCGAGATAGGCTACACTTTCGCCTCGGGCCTCCGTTCCATCTTGAGGCAGGACCCGGATATAATAATGGTAGGCGAGATACGCGACAAAGAAACGGCCCAGCTGGCGATACAAGCGGCGCTCACCGGACACTTGGTGCTTTCAACACTCCATACGAACTCGGCGGTCGGCGCGATTCCCCGCTTGGTGGACATGGGCGTCGATCCTTACCTCATTGCGCCCACGCTTATAGTTTCCATTGCCCAGCGCCTGGCCCGGCTGACATATCCTGCCTCTCGGAAAGAAGTGCCCATGGATCCTAGCGTCCGCACGCAGGTAGAGGAACAGATGAAAGACTTGCCGGCCGAATTTCGTCCGAACATCGGGGACA
>CAZWXV010000018.1:0-5621 GCA_964637995.1 uncultured Candidatus Saccharibacteria bacterium | reverse complement strand
GTACGAAGTTGTGCCTTCACCGGAGTGCCCTTCGGGTACGCGTGGCCGCATTGCGGTCTTTGAGATGTTCAAAGTGGATAAAGAGATGCAGAATGTCATACTGAAAAATCCGGTCAACTCCGAGATATATAGAGTGGCGCGCAAAAATGGTATGCTCATGATGCGCGAAGATGCCATGCTCAAATCCCTGGAAGGCCTAATTCCTTTTACGGAAGTGTACAATTTCAACAGTGAAAACGAATAAGGTTGTCCACAGCGCGTTCTGACCGGTAGCTTTCTATGGTATAATTTAGTGAGTTCTCATGAGATCAAAGGCATGGAAGGACAAAAAAGGAAAATTTTAATAGTGGATGATGACAATTTTCTTCTGGATATGTATGCTCTAAAATTCAGCCAGAATAATTTCGAGGTGCATACCGCCGGAAGCGGCGTGACGGTCCTGGAAAAACTTCGCGGCGGGCTCTGCCCGGACGTGATACTCATGGACATAATAATGCCGGAAATGGATGGCTTTGAGACGCTGACCCAGACAAACAAGGAAAATTTGTGTCCAAGCTGCATTAAGATAATTCTTTCCAACAAAAGCGAGCAAAAGGACATTGAAGAGGGCAGCCGACTGGGAGTCGCCGGATATATTGTGAAAGCGAGCTCCACGCCCCAGGAAGTTATCGACCAGGTGGTAAAAATTTTAGAAAGTAAAAAGGGAACTGTGCCGCAATAATATTATGGAATACAAAAAAACACTCGAAGAACTAATTCTAACTGTGATACACGAAGCCGGCTCCGATCTGCATCTGGGGGCGGGCCGAGTGCCGGCGATACGTGTGGCCGGGGAGCTCATCTTCCTCGCGAAATACAAGCCGCTGACCCAGGAAGATATGATGGGGTTTTTGAGCGAAATCCTCGACGCGAAGAAACTGGAGAGTTTCAAGGAAAATCTGGAAGCGGATTTCTCTTACGATTTCCGTGGGGAAGCCAGACTTCGGGGTAATGCTTTTTTCCAGAAAGGCGTGGCCAACATGGTATTCCGGCTGGTACCCAAAGTGGAAACCATGGCGGAACTAAAGTTGCCGCCGGTCTTGGCGGATTTGGCCCGTAAAAAGCAGGGTTTTTTCCTGGTTGTCGGTCCGGTTGGGCAGGGCAAGTCCACGACATTGTCCGCAATGGTGAATGTCATAAACAATGAGCAGGCGCGACACATCGTAACCATCGAAGATCCAATTGAACACGTGTACACTGCAAATAAATCCATCGTAAACCAGCGTGAGGTTGGCATCGACACCAAGGATTTTCATGTTGCGCTCAAAGAAGTTTTCCGCGAAGATGTGAATGTTATCATGATCGGAGAGATGCGTACCCCGGAAACTATTTCCACCGCGGTAACCGCGGCCGAGACCGGACACTTAGTACTCTCCACACTCCACACCAACAATGCTTCTCAGACCATCGACCGGATAATCGATTCTTTTCCCGGCGACCAGCAGGACCAGATCCGTACCCAGCTCGCATCGTCCCTCCTGGGTATATTTTCCCAGCGACTTGTGCCGCGCATATCCGGCGGCCTGGTACCTGCGTACGAACTCCTGCTCAACAACAACGCAGTGGCCAACCTGATACGCGAAAAGCGCACGCATGAGATAGATGTGGTCATCGAGACCGGCATGGAACAAGGCATGATGGATTTAAACCATTCTCTTATCGAGCTTGTGCGGGCCGGAGAGATCTCCATAGAGAATGCTTACCAGTTTTCACTCAACCCCAAAGGGCTTGAGCGTTTGATTTAACATAGAGAACAATGCTTTTCAAATATAAAGCGCTGGATGCGGAAGGTTTGAATAAAGAGGGCGAAATTGACGCACCCAATAAAGACATAGCCATTTCCGGTCTTCAGCGCCGCGGGTTGGTCATACTGGATATCCGAGACGAGGGGGCGAAAAAATCCCTTCTCCAGATATCCTTTTTTGACCGGGTAAAGCCCAAGGATGTGGTTATACTGTCCCGGCAGATCGCTACCTTGTTCGAAGCGCAGGTGTCGGCGCTAAAGGCCTTTACCATGTTGGCGACAAATGCCGAAAGCAAACTGCTCGGCCGCAAACTCACGGAGATCTCCGACGACTTGGAGGCCGGCGTTTCCATTTCCGGGTCGCTGGCGAAACACCCGGACGTATTCTCGAGTTTTTATGTGAATATGGTCAAAGTGGGAGAAGAGACGGGCAAGCTCAATGAAACATTTCTCCACCTTGCGGATTATCTGGATCGCCAGTATTCTCTGACCTCCAAGACCAGAAACGCCCTTATCTACCCCGTTTTCGTAGTGGTCACGTTCTTTGTAGTGATGTCGCTTATGTTTACGGTGGTTATCCCCAAACTCGCGGCTATCATTACCGAGTCCGGACAGGCAGTGCCCGTTTTTACCAAGATAATCATTGCTCTGTCGGAATTTTTTGTTAGTTATGGATTTTTCGTTCTGATCTTTCTGGGATTTCTAGGCGCATGGGTATGGCGTCTTAGCTCTACGGAGCGGGGTAAAGTTTACCTGGACAAGTTCCGTCTGTCGGTGCCCGGCGTGGGAAACCTGTACAAAAAGCTCTACCTTTCCCGAATTACCGATAACCTGAACACCATGCTTTCTTCCGGAGTACCCATAGTGCGTTCCATTGATATTACCGCAGACGTTGTCGGGAGCTTGGTCTACAGGGATATAATGAAGGAAGTAGCCGAAAACGTTAAATCCGGCCTGGTTCTTTCCGCCGCGCTACAAAGGTATAGCGAAGAGATACCGGGCATCCTGATTCAGATGGTTCAGGTTGGCGAAGAAACCGGTTCGCTTGGCTCAATACTGAAAACCCTGACCGAATTCTATCGCCGCGAGGTGGACGATGCTATTGATACCCTGGTAGGCCTCATCGAGCCGGTCATGATAGTTGTGCTGGGCTTGGGCGTCGGTCTCTTACTCGTTTCGGTGCTTATGCCGATTTACAATTTGGCAGGGGGCATAAGCTAAGATCCCCTCCATCTTCAGCCTCCCCCTTGCCAAGGGTAGGGGTCTGTGGATAACTCTATTGCGTACAAAAAACTCGGCAGTGTTATAATATGATTATACAAATAAGTCGAAATTATTCTGCCGGGTATGTTAATTAAGACCCGATAGATAAGATATTAATAGTATTAAAAATAAATTATGAAGAATCTCAAGAAAGGTTTTACGCTGATTGAGCTTTTGGTGGTGGTTGCGATTATCGGTATTCTTGCCTCCGTTGTTCTGGCTTCTCTCAACAATGCCCGCTCGAAAGGAGCTGATGCCGCGGTGAAAGCCAATCTGTCAGGAATCAGGTCCCAAGCAGAGATTTTGTACGCTGACTTTAATTGTTATGGTACTGCAACTGGTTGTAACGTTGCAGCCGTAGCCGTAGCCACATGTCCCGCCACAGTGACAGGTAGTAGTATTTTTGGTAATGCCAATGTCATCGGTGCGATTGCGGCCGCAAAAACCGCTACCAGCGCTTTGAACGCCTGTGCGGAAGCCGCCGCCGGAGCATCTTGGGCTATTGTTTCTCAATATAAGTCAGCTACAGATAAAGCTTGGTGTGTAGACAGTACAGGTAAATCAAAAGAAGTCACAGCTCCTACTCCTGGTACAGCGTATACCCAAGGAACTCTGGACGCAGAGATTACCACAGCCGGCTGCGTAGAGTAATTTCATATTACTTTCTCAACAAAAACCACCTTTACCGGTGGTTTTTGTGTTATAATATAGTTTGATTATCACGCAATTAATTCTGCCACTTTTATTATGACAGCCATACTTGCATTAATTTTCTTCGGCCTTGGGCTCATTATCGGCAGTTTTCTTAACGTCGTTATTTTTCGGCTGAATACCAATCGTTCCTTCGCCGGCCGGAGCGCCTGTATGTCCTGCCAGAAAAAACTCTCCTGGTACGAACTCATACCCGTCTTGAGCTTCCTTTGTTTAAGAGGCCGCTGTCTTCGATGCAAAACCAAAATATCATCCCAATATCCGGTCATCGAGCTTGTTACCGGAGTCGTTTTTGCCGCCCTTTACCTGAAATTGGAAGGCGCGTTCTTTTTAACGCCATTCGCTTTTGTGGCCGCCTATGCTTTTTATGCGGCTATGTTCTCGCTCTTAATTGTGGTCGCGGTCTATGATATCAAGCATAAAATAATTCCGGATTCGCTCGCATTCCTTCTGGGAGCTCTCGCCTTCGCAGGTATGTTTTTCTTCAATATTGATGACGCGCGGCTCTTTTATCCACACCTGCCAACGCTTTGGCAGTTTCTTTCCGGATTCATCTTGGCGGCGCCGTTTGCGCTCCTCTGGCTAGTGTCTTCCGGCCGCTGGATGGGGTTAGGGGATGCAAAGCTTGCGGTGGGTTTGGGCTGGCTCCTGGGTCCGTCCCGGCTGCTTTCCGGCGCTGTGCTTTCTTTTTGGGTGGGGGCTATCTTGGGTATTATCCTCGTGGCGTTTTCCCGGAAGTATAAAATGAACAGCGAACTGCCGTTCGCGCCTTATCTGGTCTTGGGAGCGCTTTTGGCATTCTTATTCGAACTTCACATAATTCTTTTCAATTTGTAATGGCTCAAAAATCCGAAAATAAAGACCGGAAATGCGCGCACCTAAAACGTGGCATGACCTATATTGAGTTGATCGTGGTGCTGGGTATTTTTTCCGTTTTGTCCGGCGTGGCCATGTTCAACTACAAAGGGTTTCAGGATCAGATAGATATCAGAAATTTAGGCAGCGACATAGCACTCAAGATCATAAAAGTGCAAAGCGATTCCCGCGCCGGCGCTTTGGCGCTCCTGGCCCCGGCGGGCTGGAAACCCTCTTACGGGCTTTATTTTGAAGCCAATTCCGACGAAGACAAGAATTTTATTTATTTCGCAGACTACGACAGCGACGGCCTTTTTAATTTGGGCGTTTCCTCCATGGATTGTAGCGGGGAATGCCTGGAAAAAATCACTCTGACCAAGGGCAACAGAATCACTGACCTGTTGTTTACTGCGCCGGGGTTGAATGATTCCAAGTCCGACGCGACAATTGTTTTCTCAAGGACCAGCGCCGAACCCGTCATATCTTCTGACAAGGTTGAGTTTTCTAACACCGAAGTTCAGATCACCGCCGAATCGCCCAAGGACTTAAAAGCATTCATAACGGTTTCCGCTTCGGGTAAGATGGAGGTTAAATGATATGCCAACACGCTTTCTAAACACAACAAAAAAGATTGCCGGCGGGTATACCATCCTCGAGACCATGATAGCGGTTTCCCTTTTTGTGCTCATTGTCCTTATGGGCACCAATGCCCTGCTCAATGCCAATGTGGTGCACCAAAAGTCCCAAAACCTCCGGTCCATACTCGACAGCGCGGGATTTGCCATGAACGAGCTGTCCCGCAATTTGAGAACGGCATACACGTATCGCTGTTTCGTGGACGGTGAGGACGAAATATTGCCGAGCCCGCTGTCCGCGCTCAATTACCCCAAGAGTTGCGACACGGGTTACGGCATATCTTTTGAAACCGACAGCGGCGATTCGAGCGATTATAATGACCAGGAGGTATACTACTTTTCCGAAGGTGGATTATGGAAACTCTCGGGTCCTT
>CAZWXV010000017.1:10260-16781 GCA_964637995.1 uncultured Candidatus Saccharibacteria bacterium | reverse complement strand
AACCCCTTCCAACTTTGGAAGGGGTTGTGTTCGAAAATGTTTTTAAAAATAATTTACGAGCTCAAAGACAACCCTTTCCTAAGTTGGGAAGAGTTGTGGTGATGCAAAGAGACCTTAGAGATGCGGGGGAGTACCAACCGATAGCCGCCGAGCGAGCCGTAAAGCCATTTGGCGATACGGGCAATAGTCGCGGAAGATAAACCGGTGGCTTCGCTGATGGCATTGTACTGGACATTGCGGGAGAGGAGGCGGGCGGCTTCGAGGCGGTTTGCGAATTCGGCGATTTCCGCCGGCGTCAGGAGGTCACGCAGGAAGCGTTTGGTTTCGTCAGCTGTTTTAAGCGCCAAAACGGCCTCAACCAGCTGCTTGCCGGCCTTGGTGTTCCAGTCAGTATCAGCGCCAATCTCGGTAATCATCCTGGCCGTTTTAATACTCGTATTTTTGTTCATACCCTTGCTCATTTGTCTACTTTAGCAAACTAAAGTACTTTAGTCAACTAAAGTAACTGTCGGGGTGTGGAAAACTATTACTGATATTTTTTACCTACTATTTTATACGCGTCGCGAAAGGGTATTTTTTGTTCCTTTACTAATTTATAAGCTTCTTCCGTGGCATAAAGTTCCGGGGTGCAAGCTGCCTCTAGGTTTGCATTATTGATTTTGAGATTTTGTACGACCAAGGTCATAATTGTTATTGTTTTCAGGACAAGCTTCGTGCTTCTGAGATAAGGTTCTTTTGTAAGCTGGAAGTCCCGATTGTAGCCTGACGGCAATTTATCAATTACGTTTTGCAATTGTACAAGTATTCCATTGTACAAAGACGAATTTGCCCGTACCAGCTCCAAGACATCATAGTTGTGTTTTTGAGGCATGACGCTGGAACCGGTAGTGAATTCATTTGGTAGGGAGAAAAAACCATACTCTTTGGTGGTAAAGAGCATGAGGTCGGTAGCCATCTTGCCGAGGTCAAACATAACGGAGTAAAAAGATTGTAAGGTTAAAAGCTCGAATTTCCCCCGCGACATTGCGCAATACATTGGATTTTCCTGAACCTTGGCGAACTTAAGCATTTTTGTCGTCATTTTTCTATTCAGACCCAGGACATTTTCTCCATAGCCAGCCACAGAGCCTAAGGGGTTTTGGTCGATTACTCTTAGAGCACTTTGGAGCAAAATAAGATCATCTTTCAACGAAGCGGAAAATGACCCAAGCCAGAGTGAGACTGTGCCAGGCATAGCTCGTTGCATGTGGGTATAGCCCGGCATGGCCGTTTTTGAATATTTCCTTGTCTGAACTTCCAATACGCGTATCAGGTTTTCCGCAGCCTTGATTCCTTCCGATAGCCTATCTTTCATATGTAATCTTAGGGCGACAAGCACCTGGTCGTTTCGCGAGCGTCCCGTATGGAGTTTCTTTCCGGCATTCCCATACTTTTTTATCAAGAAATTCTCAATAGCCGTATGGCAATCTTCATCAGTTTTCCGAATTTCAAACTTACCCTTTTTTGAATTCATGATAATTGTATTGAGGCCCTTCAGAAGAGATGTCTTTTCGGATGTGGACAATACCCCTATCTTGTGAAGCATTTTTGCGTGCGCGATAGACGCTAAGGCGTCATAGGCGACCAGCTCTTGGTCTAGAATATAATCCGTGCCCACCGTATAATCTTCAATTTGCGGATTTAGCTTTGTGGCGCCATTTTTCTGCCATAATTTTTCAGACTTTTTTGATTTTTTATTTTTTGCCTTCATTTTTTATTTTTCTTTTAATATTTTGAAGACGCTGGGGCAAAGCCATTAATTTTATAAACCCGATAGCATCGTGAGGTGTATAGGCGCCGCCGTCATTGTCCATTGTAGCAATATTGATGTCATAAAGAGAATAGGGGGATTTTCTGCCGGTAATAGTGACGTTGCCTTTGTAAATTTCCAGCCTTACCGTACCGGTCACGTATTCCTGAGTTTCATCGATGAATGTATTTAAGGCTTTCATTTTATCGGAAAACCAAAAGCCGTTGTAGACCAGTTCGGCAAATTCCGGCATCAATTTATCCCGTAAGTGTATCAGATCTCTGTCCGTGGTTATGCTTTCCATGGCCCTATGGGCTTTCCAAAGGATAGTGGCGCCCGGGGTCTCATATACGCCGCGGGATTTCATTCCCACAAAACGATTTTCAACCATATCCAAGCGTCCGACTCCGTTCTCGCCGCCGAGCTTGTTCAACACCTGCATAATTTTTAGCGGTGATAAAGCTTTCCCGTTTATCTTTATCGGAATTCCTTTTTTAAATGAAAGAAGAAGTTCCGTGACTTTATCCGGAGCTTTCATAGGCGAGACGGTGTACTCGAACATTTCGATAGGCGGTTTGAACCAAGGGTCTTCCAGCACGCCTGACTCAAAAGAAATGTGCATCAAATTTTCATCCGTGGACCAGGGCGCATCTTTGGTGGCTTTGATCGGGATACCGTGCTCTTTCGCAAAAGCAATCATTTCCTGCCTGCCCGGAAACTGAGCGAGGAATTCTTCATTTTTCCATGGTGCCAGTATTTTTACATCCGGCTTTAGCGCATAATAAGCCATTTCAAAACGTACTTGGTCGTTGCCTTTTCCCGTCGCTCCGTGCGACACCATCGTGGCTTTTTCTTTTTTAAGAATCTCAATTTGCTTTAGAGCTATAAGCGGACGGGCAAGGGAAGTCCCCAAATAATATTCGCCTTCATACTGAGCATTCCATTTCATTGCGGGGAAGATATGTTTTTTTACGAATTCTTCCTGCGCGTCTACGACGTAGACTTTTGAGGCTCCGCAGATAGCAGTGGCTTTGTGCTTTATCTTATTTAAGTCTTCGACCTTTTGCCCTATATCGACCAAACAGCAGATAACTTCATATCCTTTATCAACCAGCCACTTCGTAATGATAGAAGTGTCCAAACCGCCCGAGTAAGCCAAAACAATTTTTTCTTTTTTCATAATAAAATTATCTCTTATTATTAATAATAAACAAAAACGGCCTCTGACTTGAGGCCGCTTTTGAATATTTTTTGCATTGGATGGTTATTTACTTAAACACTCTGAAGCGGCCTCAAGTTTTCTTGAAGCGCGGCGGCGGGCGATTAAGTTGATAACTCCGATTATTTTCATTACCAAAATAGTAGCACATCAAGTCAACATAGCTAATATAATCTGTGGATAACCCACCGACCGGCGCGCGGGCCAGCTTCGCGATAATTGATATGGTATAATACGCAAGTGGGACAGAAGAGCATAAAGAAAATCATTATTACCGGAGACGCGGCGAGGGGCAAATCCACGCTGGCGGGCAAGCTTGCCCAAAAACTGGGCATACCCCACTTTTCCACGGACGATTTCTACTACGAAGTAAAGTTTACCAAAATGCGGAGCAAGGAAGACAGCGTACAAGCCATCGCCGAGGTTTACAAGGGCGACAAATGGATAGTGGAGGGTGCGACCGAGCACATGATTGAGCCGGGACTCCAATCAGCGGACCTGGTCATTTGCCTCAAACACAATAATCTTTTCGCGCAGTGGACGTATTTGGTAAAAAGGCATTTTAGAAGCGACAATGAAACTACGGGCGACCTCTTCGAATTCATGCGGCACGTTTTTTACAAAAGATACAGCATCGGTTACCGCAAAGGCCAGCCGACCATCCACGAGTTCATCGCCCCCTACGGCGAAAAAGTCGTGACCCTTTCGTCCTTCAAAGAGATGGAGGAATTTTTCAATTCATTGTGATTTATTTGGACGGGAACTTGCCCTCGAAAATTATTTCCTCCAGAGGCTTTCTGTCATTTGGTGTTTCGCCCGCCCGCATATCTTCCGGCAGGTCTTCAATTTTTCCGTGTTTGCCGATGGCGAACATCATCTCTACGGAATAATCGTCTGGCACGCCGAGTTTTTCTTTGGTCATAGCGTAATCGAAACCTTCCATGCCGTGAGCCACGAGGCCCATAGTTTGCGCCTGAAGAGCCAAATTCTCCCATGCCGCGCCCGAGTCGAAGGAATGGGTTGCGGACGGCTTGTTATTGTGTTCGAAATTTTTCCTGGAAACCACAGTCACAAGCGCGGACGCGTTTTTGCACCAGGATTGGTTGAATTCCACCAGCAGGGAAAACATGTTCTCAAATTCCGGCGTGTCCCGCATGGCATATATGAACCTCCACGGCTGGGCATTATAAGACGACGGCGCCCAACGGGCAGCCTCAAAAAGCGTCATCAGTTCTTCCTTTGAAATAGCCTCGCCCGACATCGCCCTCGGCGAGTATCTCTTTAAAAAGATGTCATTTATCTCATATTCCGTTTTCCGCCCATTTACTTCTTTACTCATCTATTCAGTATACACTATCTGTCAAGTTTTATTGAATTTGCTATAATAGGCCCTAGCAGGGGTAATTAAATTTATTCCAAAAATCCCATACGTGAGTATTACTATGTAATGAATTTTAAAAACCCCTCAATTTTATCCCTGTCTCTTTTGAGCCAAAGGATATTGCCTTCGAGGCGCTCCAGGACCTGTTCTATGGAGCGTTTAGCGCCGGGAGCGGGGTGAGTGCGGAAGAATTTATTGATGCCGTGGAGGTGTTTTGCTTCCGCACTGCCGCCGATGGCTTTCATGGCGCGGCCCAAGGTCAGGCCGCCTTCGCCGTAGCGGGTGACGAGCGTCTGCCAGTTCTTCTTCATAAAATCCCACCAGATATCCCGGCCGAGCGGATTGGCACCTACGCCGGAGAGAATGCCGACGCTGTCCTGTGGGCGCACATCGGAGGACATCGCAAATGCGCAGGCGCGGGCGAGGAGTTTCTTTTGCTTGAAATCTCCCAAGCACCCGCCGATGCGGTTTTTCTCTTCGTGTAGGGTCTCTTTCTTATAGAGCCTTAAGAAGGTATCATATTCTTTTTGTCCGCCCCAGGTCGCCACGATGGAATATATGGCTCCGCGAAGGTCGGGGGATACATGCGCGCCTTTTTTGATTTGCGCAAATTTTTTGCGCGCATCGGAGATTATTTTTTTGTCGCCCGTTTGCCCGGCACGGTCTAGCGCAAGCGACCGGAGCAGGGCATCCGTGTGATGTTCGCCGTCCTTCTTGCTCCAGCCGAACTTTTGCGCGAGCGGAGAAAAGAGCTCCAGGGTTAACTCATCCAATTTTTGAGTGGCCTTAGAATTTACGAGGAGCTGCCTAAGGCGCGCCAGGCCGCTCGCGATCTCCAACCACACAGTGTAGTTATCTTCCCCCTTGTATGCCCCTAAAAATTCCAAGGCATCCGTGGTGGGGATGGTGCCGGCTTCCGAGAGGGCAAAAAGGTCGCGGATGACGCCGAGGCGGTCGCGGGCGTCCAATTCTTTATTTTGGATGGGTTTCCGGAGTTTTTCCAGCAGGCCTTTGGAATATGCGGTGCGGTAAAAACCCGCTTCGCCAAAATTCAATTTAATCCACGAAGAAGCGGAGCTTGAAACGACTTCTTTCGCCGTCGCGTATTTTTTTGCTAAAAAATCGCTCATTCTCGGCTCGCCAGCCTGCGAAAGTCGGCTCAAAAAGTGTTTCTGCGCTCCGCTTCGGCTCTGTTCCTTCGACGAATTTATTAACGGTATTTGCCAAACAGTTTTATCCTTTGTGTTTTTCTTGGAGATAGGACTCGCGAAAAAACGCTCTTGCGACAAAGACAATTTATTTTTTACTATTTTTGCCTTAACCACCGGATAGCCGGGTTTGCCGGTCCAATTCTTCATCATCTTGGCCACGGGCTGTCCGGAGACCTTTTCGAATGCCTGCCAGAGGTGAAGGGTAGAAGTGTTCTGATAACTATGCTTTTTCAAGTAGTGGCGCAGGCCGTCGCGGAAATCTTTCTCGCCCAGGTATTCCGCGAGCATGCGGATGAGGGACGCGCCTTTGGAATAGGAAACTTCGTCGAATATCTCGCCTATTTCGTCCGGATGATGCACCTCCACTTCTATCGGGTGGGTGGATGCCAGGGCATCAAGCCGGAGAGCGCGGCCGGTGTCGTCGGTGGAAAACTGGGTCCAGATGTCCCAGGAGGGGAAAAGTTTGTCTATCGCCAGGTATTCAATGTAGGATGCGAAACCCTCATTTAGCCACAGATGTGTCCACCACTCCATGGTCACCAGATTGCCGAACCATTGGTGCGCGAGCTCGTGCGCGACGACGAGGGCGACCCACTGCTTGTTTGAGACCGAAGAATGCGCTTCGTCCACCAGGAGGGCGCTTTCGCGGTAAGTGACCGCGCCCCAGTTCTCCATGGCGCCCGATGAAAAGTCCGGAATAGCAATCATGTCGAGCGCGGGCAGGGGAAACTTAATGTCAAAATATTTTTCATAGAACTTTAGTATTTTCTCCGCACAATCGAGGGCGAACTTGGCCTGGTGCTTTTTGCCCGGGACTGTGAATACGCGGACGAGTCTCCCGCCCCTGCTTTTTTTCTCCAGATATTCAAAGAAACCTTTGTAAAAATTGCTAAAAAGCTTAAGACCATTTATCCAAAGGTA
>CAZWXV010000017.1:0-10250 GCA_964637995.1 uncultured Candidatus Saccharibacteria bacterium | reverse complement strand
ACGGGCAGAGTATTGGAGATAGCCGTTTTTCCTTTTGGCACTACGAGAGATACCCTAAATACTGCCTTTTGGGCCGGTTCGTCGAAGCAGGGGAAAGCGCGCCGCGCGTCCGTGGCTTCGAATTGCGTCGTCGCCATAACGCATTCCTTGCCATCCACGCTATAACAACTGCGATAAAACCCCCGCATTTTGTCGTTGAGGATTCCTTTGAAAACCAACGTAAGTTTTATTTTTCCGGCGGGAATTATTTTTGGAAAAGCAAAAGTCGCAGTCTCGGCTTTTTTGTCGTAGCTAACTTTAGCAAAGGTTTTTTCCCCGTTCAAAACCACATGTACTGTCTCGACGTCTACTTCCTTGGAGTGGAGGGTGATATTTTTTGTACTTTTTAAAATTGAGAGGTTGATTGTTTCAATGCCCGAAAAAGTAAAATTCTCCAGGTCGGGCTTGAGCTCGATTTTATATTCAGAAGGTACAATGTATTTTGAAAGCCGGACGTTTTTCCTCATAATTTTCAGTATATCTTTTTTTCAAAAAAATGCTAATATATAAGGGTGGAAGCGCAAAAAGAAGACCTAAGTTATAAGATAAAGACCTCTGTTTTCGAGGGGCCGTTCGGGGTGCTTCTGGACCTCATAGAAAAGAGAAAGCTCTTCATCAATGACGTGTCTTTAGCGCAAGTGACTGAAGATTACCTAAAATACATGAAAGAACTGGGTGGCTTGCCTCCGGCGCAGGTAGCGAGCTTCGTGGTGGTGGCTTCTACGCTCCTTTTGATAAAATCCAGGTCTCTCTTGCCCAATCTGGAGCTTACTTCCGAAGAAGAAGGGGACATCCGGAGTCTGGAAGAACGCCTGCGCCTCTATGAACTTTTCACCCGGCTGGGAGGAGGCATCAAGAGCAATTTCGGCAAAAAAATGATTTTCGCTCCGGAAGAACGCCGACACGGCACGGTAGTGTTCCTGCCGGACGAGCAGATAACCCGCGAAGCAATGATGGTCTTTGTGAAAAATGTGCTCGGAGCAATGCCCACAAAAACTTTCATGCCCGAAGTGGAAGTGCGGAAAGTCATCAGCATCGAAGAGATGATAGACAATCTCACCGAACGTATCCAAAAGTCCCTCAAAATGAGTTTCAAAGACCTGCATGGCCAAAACGGCGGCGCGCATACGAAAGAGGAGAAGGTTGTTGTCATCGTAGGATTTCTTGCCATGTTGGAAATGGTCAGGCAGGGGCTCATAGAAGCTATGCAGGAAATCCATGGCGGGGATATTTTACTTGAAAAAATATGAAAGATTTAGAAAAAAAATTGGAAGCAGTTTTGTTTTGGAAAGGGGAACCTGTGTCTTACAAAAAACTGGAAGATATTTTGAAAGTTCCCCAGAATGAGATCAAAGACGCGGTTTTTAATTTAAAAAATGATTTGTCGGGCAGGGGAGTGGCGTTACTTGAAAACGGGAATGAAATAACTCTGGGTACCGCCCCGGAATTTGGAAAACTAATAGAGAACCTACAGAAAGAAGAATTAAACAAGGAACTGTCCAAGGCCTCACTCGAAACCCTGTCCATAATTTTGTACAAAGGCGGCGTCAGCCGGGCGGAAATAGACTATATCCGCGGGGTAAACTCAAGCTTCACCCTCCGGGCGCTCGCCGTGCGCGGACTCGTAGATAAGACCACCGACGAGCGCGACAGCAGGCGCTATATCTACAAGCCCAGCTTAGACACACTTTCATATCTCGGCATCCGCTCCGTAGAGGAACTGTCGGAGTGGCAGGAAGTCAGGGGCTCCCTCGAATCCGCCGCCAAAAATCTGGAAGAAGTGTCCGCCAAGGAAGAGGGAAGCCCGGCAAATACCCAGAGTTAAAAATTTACAAACACTCGGGGTTGATGCTTAGTACGTAATCATTGATGATATTTTGGCCCGCGAGGTATTCTGTGCCGAGGAAGCCGCCGAGGTCGCTTTCCCTGATTAAAGTTTTGTATCTGTCAGTGAAATTTTTTGCGAGCGGGAGATATGACCAGTGCCATTTTTCTTCGTTGTAGCCTGCCAATCTCGTTGACCCTTTGGTGTCGTAGGTTTGGCAGAATCCGAACTCTGGTGCGTTTAGCACGAGCCAGTCGTATATTTGCCTGCCTTTGGGAGTTTCAAAAAAAGAAGGTATGGCGTAATAGATATCTATATCTGTGCCCCAATGATGCCGCGAAGTGCCCGGGGCGGCGCTGTATTCCAATATCTTCCTAAACCGCTCGAAACCGTCCGGAATGTTTTCCGCTAGGCTATGCCCCTCCACCAAAGTTTCTCCCGTCCATTTTTTATCCCAGATGCCTGCCTGATAATCGAAATTTCTGGTTGCCGAAGCAAGTTTCAAGTCCAAGCCGTCCAAATTCGCGGCCGCATGCATCAGAAGGAACGCGTCCCAGGCTTCTTTACTTAGGTACATGGGGTTGGGAAGGGTAGTGTATTCTTTGGGTATCAAAACGAAATCTCCCCGCTCGGCCGGTTCAAATTTCCCCAAGAGGTACGCTTTTTCTTCCTCGACTCTTTTTTCCTCCTGCCGCACCAAGAACTGCCTATACGTCTCTTCGTCTTTTTTTTTCTGCTCCAGGTCGAGCAGGGAAGAGGTTATGATGGGTATCAAAAATAATATAAGCACTACGAGCGGCAGAGTGATTTTTAGACTTTTTCTTTCCACCAAAAGACAATACCACACAGATGCATTTTAATCAAAAAAGTTATATATTATAGGGATAATGGAGGCTCAGATTAAAGTCTGCCAGAACTGCAAACAGGACTTCGTCATCGAGCCGGACGATTTCGGATTTTACGAAAAAATAAAGGTCCCGCCACCGACGTTTTGCCCGGAATGTCGGCTACAACGAAGGCTCGCTTGGCGCAATGACCTAACCTTTTACAACAGTAAGTGTGATTTATGCAATCGAAAAATAATTTCACTTTACCATGCGGACAAGCCTCTTAAAGTTTATTGCAATACGTGCTGGTGGAGCGATAAATGGGATCCGAAAAATTACGGCAGAAAGATAGATTTTTCCAGATCTTTCTTTGAACAATACCGGGAGCTTCAAGACGAAGTGCCCTTGCCGGCGCTTTTTAATGACGACGGGGTCGGTAGCTTGAATTGCGAATACACCCAAAACACCACTTTTGCTAAAAATTGCTATATGGGAGCATTGACCTGGAAAAGTGAATACTGTCTGTACTATTACAACGTAGCCGGACCAGAAACGCAGGACATAGTTGATTCTTTAGATGTTTTCAATTATTCGCAAATTATTTATGAAAGCATTTTTATCGAGCACTCCTATAATTGTAGGTATTGCTACTATTCTACCGGCCTTACGGACTGTTCTTTTTGCTACGATTGTAAGGGTTGCTCGGACTGCTTTATGTGTGCCAATTTACGAGAAAAGAAATATTGTATTTTAAACAAACAGTACACTAAAGAAGGGTACGAAAGAATATTGAATAGTTATCATTTGGACACTAATTCCGGCACAGAAAAAGCTAGGCATGAATTCGAAGAATTTCTTTCCAAGCAAATACGAAGGCATGCGAATTTTCGAAATTGCGTAAACTCAACCGGCGACGGACTATTCAATTGTAGAAATTGCAAAGACAGCTTTATGCTTAGGGCCGGCGAGGATGCCCGTTTTATTATCCACGCCAATGAAGTTAAAGACAGTCAGGATCTTTACCCAGCAGGAGAATGTTCTCAGTGTTACGAAGGTCTGACTCCCGATCATGACCATAAGGTTCTGTTTTCTATTTACTCCCTTAAAAGCGAAGATTTGGCGTATGTGGAAAATTGTCACTCTTCTAAACAGCTCTTCGGATGTTCCAGCATTAAGCACGGTCGATACTCTATATTAAACAAAGAGTATTCAAAAGAAGAATATTTCCAGTTGCGAGAGAAGCTGGTAGAGCACATGAAGCGGACGGGGGAATGGGGCGAGTTCTTCCCAGTCACAATGTCCCATTTTGGCTATAACGAAACTATGGCGCAGGAATATTTTCCGCTTTCCAAGGAAGAAGCTATAAAGCGTGGGTTTAAATGGTGGGACAAGGTGCAAAAGACCAGCGGCCAGGAAACTCTACCACCGGAAAAAATTCCGGATTCTATTAGAGAGGTGAACGAATCAATCTTAGGCGAAATTTTACGCTGCATTGAATGTGATCGTAATTATAAAATTGTAAAAAACGAGTTTCTGTTCTACGAGAAACACCAAATACCGATTCCAAGAAAATGTTTTTATTGTCGCAACAGTGCACGGTTAAAACTCGAGAACCCTTTCAAACTTTGGCATCGTGCTTGCATGTGCGACAAAAAAAATCATTTTCACGGGGGAGCGTTGTGCGAAGTGGAATTTGAGACGAGCTATGCACCCGACAGGCCGGAAATAGTCTACTGCGAAAAGTGTTACCAACAAGAAGTTTACTAGCTACTTTACCATACTAAAATACTTTACTTAACTAAAGTAGAAAAATGGGATACAAAAGTGAAAACAGAATATGCCAAAATTGTAAAAAGGATTTTATTATAGAACCCGATGATTTCGGATTTTATGAAAAAATAAAAGTCCCGCCGCCGACCTTTTGCCCACACTGTCGTTATCTTCGCAGGCTTCTGGACCGGAACGAATATAATTTTTATAAGAGAAAATGTGATGCCACCGGAAAAGATATTATTTCAATTTACCGGCAAGATGTTCCATTTCCCGTATACGAACAGGAATACTGGAAATCAGATAAATTTGATGCCATGCAATACGGTCGTGATTTTGATTTTAACCGCCCATTCTTTGAGCAGTACGAAGAGCTTCGCCGATTAGTACCACACGTAGCCATGGTTAATTCCAATAGCGTAAACAGCGAATACACGAATCAAGCCGAAGACAATAAGGATTGCTATATGCTTGTTACAAGTGGGAATAATGAAAAATGCATGTACGGCAGTTGGTGCGACTACAGTTTTTCTTGTTCGGACTGCTACATGATAAATAAATGTGAATTTTGCTACGAGTGTTTAAATATGACTAATTGTTCACATTGTTCATGGTCACAAGATTCCGCTAATTGTGTAAATGTTTATTTTAGCAATGACTGCAGGGGGTGTATTGATTGTTTTGGTTGCGTTGGCTTGAGAAGCAAGAAAAATTGTTGGTTTAATAAACAACTAACAAAGGAAGAATACGCGCAAAGGATCAAAGATCTTTCTTTCAATGCGAAATCCATCCAAGAAATAATAAATAAAGCAAAAACATTAAGACTTAGCTTACCGTTTAAATACTATCATGGTTTTCAAGCACAAAATTTTTCCGGTGACTATTTGGAAAATGTAGAACGTACACAAAAATCTTTCAATTGCCGAGACATGAAAGATGCTGCCTATATGCAAGACGCGTGGTTTAAAACAGCTGACTGTTTAGATTGTACCGAGATAATTATTGGTGAGTTGTCGTATGAAATTCAGGGTGTAGCGGTCCCAACTCGAACTATTGTAGCTCGAAGTTGTCATAGCACTATTACTGATTCATATTACTGCGATATGTGTTTTGGTGCGCAGGACTGCCTTGGATGTTTTGGTCTTAAACAAAAACAATATTGTATTCTGAATAAGCAATATACCAAGGGAGATTATATAAAATTAAAAGCAAAAATTGTTGAGCATATGCGCAAGACAGGGGAGTGGGGTGAATATTTTCCGTCTAACGTTTCACCGTTTGCTTATAATGAAACAATGGCACAAGATTATTTTCCTCTAACTAAAGACGAAGCTATGAAGGCTGGCTATTCTTGGCATGACAGGCCGGCTCGTGATTATAAAATTACAGGGGAAGTAATAAAATGTTCTTCACAAAATTCTGCGGAGAATAGAAAGAAGTATACTCTGTGCACTACGGCTTTTAGAACTACTCCATTAGAACTTTCTTTATACAAAATACTTAAGTTGCCTATACCAGAGAAATGTTTTCCGTGTCGGCGGCAAGATAGGTTTACTTTACGCAATCCTAGAAAACTTTGGCATCGCTCATGCATGTGCGACAAAAAAAATCATTTTCACGGGGGAGCGTTGTGCGAAGTGGAATTTGAGACGAGCTATGCACCCGACAGGCCGGAAATAGTCTACTGCGAAAAATGCTATCAACAGGAAGTGTATTAATATTAAAATATCTAGAATGATAGAATAGCTAAACATAAAAAACAATGAAAGAAAAGATTATAATTATTGAAGGGGCAAGCTACTTAAGATCAAATAAAAAGTGGATCCAGAAATTTATCGTGCTGGGGTATAAAATGTTTAATGTCGTTCCATTTTACGTCAAAGAACATGAAAAATGGCTCAAGCTGATAGAAAATGGCAATCGAGAGGTGATTTATTTTGATTGGTCCGGCCAAATATGGCCCCATGTGGTAAATCGAACTGCACGTAGGCTCGCTCTGTTTGTAAAAGACAAAGGACCGGTTAAAATTATATCAACGAGTCTGGGTACCCAGATCGCCATCAAGGCCACCAAGCATACATCAAACATCACCAAGATTGTATCTCTTTCCGGAGTATACACTCCGCGGCCAATATCAATAGATTTTATTGATATATATTCTACAAGTGATCGCTTTGCAAATGTATTTAGATGCCTCCTAAAATTTATAGCCATATACAGAAGAATCAAGCGGAGAGAAGTAGTATTGCATAATATTCGCCATGACCAGTTCCGCGACAACATGCAATTTACAGATGGTGAATTTAAAGGTTTTACCATGTCTGAGCTGCTGAATCATTTTTTATAGAACTTGTTAGATATTTATTAAAAACTGCTAAAATGATATGATATATCTATGCTTTTGAACCTGGTAAAAATCTCCATTCCGACCGCGGCGGCGTTTTTTATTGCGCTATTTCTCACTCCCGCGGCTACGCATTTTTTTTATAAATACAAGATGTGGAAGAAATATTCCAGGAACGGCATTGCGATGTCTCCGGATTTTGTCCGTATTCACAACGAGGCAAGCGAGCTTAACACCCCCCGTCCCGGGGGCGTTATAATCTGGGTATCGGTTCTTCTCACCACGCTCATTTTTTACTTTTTGCCGATGGTATTTCCGGGAACTACTACGGAAAAAATGAATTTTTTGAGCCGAAATCAGACCCTCATACCTTTCTGCACGCTCCTTCTTGGTTCTCTCATAGGACTCTGGGATGACCTGATACAGATATATGGCCATAGCGCCCTGGCCCGGGATGACGCATCTTGGCGCAAATGGAAGGCATTTCTAATCGGATTCGTGTCGCTCGGCATCGGCACTTGGTTTTTCATCAAACTGGGCATGGACAGCATCCATATACCGTTTGGCGAAATATGGTATTTGGGAATTTGGATTGTGCCGGCTTTCATTCTGGTCGCGCTGGCCACTTTTTCCGGGGGAGTGATAGACGGCATTGACGGGCTTTCCGGCGGAGTGCTCGCGTCTATCTTCGGAGCGTACGCCATGATTGCTTTTGCCAATAACCAGATCGACCTCGCGGCCTTTTCCGGCGTTATTACCGGCACAATTTTGGCATTTCTTTGGTTCAACATTCCGCCGGCGAGGTTCTATATGGGAGAGACGGGTATCATGGGGCTCACCATCACTCTCGCTACACTCGCGTTTCTCACGGACTCCGTACTCATACTGCCTGTGGTTGCGTTGCCCCTGGTCATCACTTCCGGGTCGGTAATCCTACAAATTTTTTCCAAAAAACTGCGCGGGGGCAAAAAAATTTTCAAGCTTGCACCGTTGCACCACCACCTGGAGGCTATCGGCTGGTCGTCATATAAGGTGACCATGCGCTTCTGGGTGTTCTCGGTCATTTTCGCGATTATTGGCGTAATTCTGGCCATTGTGAGCCGCTGAAATTCGAATGCGGGATAAAAAAGCGGATAAATTTTTTCTGGTGGTCGTGCTTCTGCTCCTCGGGCTCGGAGTAGCGGTGTTTATTTCCGCGTCGCTCGGAGTACTCGCAAAAAACGCCGACACTTTTTACGCCGTGCTCTGGAGCCAGCTCGGCTTGGGCTTGGGCTTGGGCCTCGTGGCTCTCTACGTCTGCTACAAGATAAATTATAAATTTTGGCGCAAATATTCCTTGCTGATATTTCTCGGCTCTATCATTTTAACCGCACTGGTTTTTGTGCCTTCGCTCGGCTGGAGCCATGGCGGGGCGCGCCGGTGGCTTGACCTCGGATTTACCAATTTCCAGCCGGTAGAGCTACTCAAATTCGGTTTTGTAATTTATTTCGCCTCATGGCTTGCTTGGGCCAAAAGCCGCGTAGAAAGCTGGAAGTGGGGTATCTTGCCGTTCGGTATAATGCTTGCGGTCATTGCGCTCATACTTTTCAAACAGCCCGACACCAAAAGCTTTATCTTGATTGCGGTGACGGGCCTTTCCATGCTTTTTATTTCCGGGGTGCCGTGGAAATATCTTTTCGGCGCGGGGCTGATACTCTCGGTGCTTCTGGGCACCCTGGTTTACTTTACGCCGTATCTCCAGGCCAGAGTGAAAACCTTCATCAATCCCGCGCAGGATTCCCAGGGCGCATCCTATCAGATACAGCAATCTCTCATCGCGCTCGGGAGCGGCGGCGTATTCGGGCGGGGTTTCGGGCAGAGCGTGCAAAAATTCAGCTACCTGCCGGAGCCGCAGGGAGACTCTATCTTTGCGGTTCTGGGCGAAGAGCTTGGCTTCGCTGGGGCGCTTTCCGCCATAGTGCTTTACCTTCTTTTCCTCCTGCGCGGGTTCCGTATTGCCAACCGCGCCCCGGATTATTTCAGTGGACTTTTAGTTTCCGGAATTGTTATACTCATTACTGTGCAGTCATTCATGCATATCGCTTCGGTGACAGGGGTTTTCCCGCTGACCGGAGTGCCGCTCGTGTTCATGAGCCAGGGAGGGACTTCACTCATGATATTCATGGCGGCGGTGGGCATCGTGCTGCACGTATCTAAATATCAAAAAAAGGTATGAAAATAGTATTCACGGGCGGAGGAACAGGCGGACATTTTTACCCGATTATCGCAGTGGCGGAGGGGGTAAATGAGATAATAGACCGCGAGCACATTGTCGGCGCAAAGCTATATTATGTTTCCGACAGCCCCTATGACCGGGAGCTCCTTTCGCAGAACGAGCTCATGTACGAGGAAGTGGGTTCCGGCAAAATGCGCACATATTTTTCTTTCAAAAATTTCACGGACATTTTCAGGATTTTTTTCGGCACAATTTCTGCCATATGGAAACTTTTCTCCATTTATCCCGACGTTGTTTTTGGCAAAGGCGGATATGCTTCTTTTCCAGCGGTATTCGCTGCGCGCATTTTACGCATACCTGTGGTCATACACGAATCCGATTCCGCCCCCGGTCGCGTGAACAAATGGGCGGGACATTTTGCCAAGCGTATTGCCGTGTCTTTCCCGGAAGCCGCGGACTATTTTCCGAAGGACCGTACCGCTTGGACCGGCCAGCCCATCAGGCGCGAAATCGAAAAGCCGGCAGGAAGGGAGACGGCGCTCGAATATTGGAAGCTTGAGAACGATACACCGGTCATTGTGATCTTGGGAGGTTCCCAGGGTGCGGAACTCATAAACAATACCGTGCTTGACGCTCTGCCTAGACTGCTCGAAAAATATCAAGTTATTCACCAGACCGGCATCCGGAATTTCGAGACTGTTTCCGGCGAGGCAAATGTCGTGCTTGGAGGCAACAAGAACAAGTCGCGATACATACCGCAGGCATTTCTAAACTCATTGGAATTAAAAATGGCCGCCGGCGCGGCGACCGTTATCGTCTCTCGCGCGGGCTCGACCCTTTTTGAAATAGCCTCCTGGGGTGTGCCTTCCATCTTGATACCTTTCACGGAGTCCAATGCGAATCATTCCCGAAAGAATGCGTTCAGCTATGCCAGAGCAGGGGCGGGCAGCGTGGTGGAAGAGATGAATATGACCGCGAACATTTTATACTCGGAAGTCGAAAGGATGTTGAGTGATCAGGTGCTTTACGACAATATGAAGCAGAATGCCAAGATCTTCGGCAAGCCCGGCGCGGCGGGGAAAATAGCCCGTGTCCTTGTAGATTTGGCTCTGAAACACGAGAAATAAATCTGTGTTATTATGTTAAATATGAAAGAGAAAGTAGTAACCAGGTTTGCGCCCAGCCCTACGGGTTTTATGCATGTTGGAAATTTACGCACGGGTCTTTTTG
>CAZWXV010000016.1:11937-18932 GCA_964637995.1 uncultured Candidatus Saccharibacteria bacterium | reverse complement strand
GCGCGCAGGATGCGCGCCCAGGTGCTCGACTCCATGGAACTTGAGCGCGAGCGCGGCATCACTATCAAAATGCAACCCGTCAGAATGATTTATCATTCTGACGGTCCCGAGCAGAACGAGGGACAGGAGTATATTCTTAATCTTATCGACACTCCGGGGCACATAGATTTTTCTTATGAAGTATCCCGCGCGCTCAAAGCCGTAGAGGGCTCTATTTTACTTATAGACTCAACACAGGGCGTGCAGGCACAGACGCTGACCACGCTCGCTATGGCGCGGGAAGGAGGACTAAAGATTATCCCCGTGCTGTCCAAGATAGACTCTCCGCTGTCTCGGGTGGAGGAAGTAAAAGACGAAGTGGTCAAGCTTTTAAATTGCGCACCCGAAGAAATACTTCTGGTTTCCGGTCGCACGGGCGAAGGCGTGGAAAATCTGTTAGAGGAAGTGATAAAACGGGTTCCGGAACCGAAAGAAACAAATCACGGCGAGAATGTCTTGCGGGCTTTGGTTTTCGATTTTAAATATTCCAATCACCGCGGCGTCATAGTTTTTGTGCGCATTTTGGACGGCAGAGTGAAAAAAGGGGATACTCTGCTTTTTGCCGTTTCCGGAGAAAAATTCTCGGCGTTGGAAGTAGGCACATTTTCACCGGAAGAAACTCCCACGGAAACGCTCTCAAGCGGGGAGACCGGTTATATTATCACCGGCATCAAGAAGCCGGGGATAGCCTCGGTCGGAGATACTATTACCATGTTCCGAAATCCGCTGCCTGCTTTTCCGGGCTACATGCAGCCGCTACCGGTGGTCTGGGCGTCGGTTTTTCCGGAAGACACGGATGATTTCGCAGAATTAAAACTGGCGCTTGGCAAATTGAAACTTTCGGACTCCGCTTTTTCTTACGAAGAAGAGGCGTCCGGATCTCTGGGTAAAGGTTTTCGCTGTGGATTTCTCGGCATGCTCCACCTCGAGATAATTACCGAGCGTCTGAAAAGGGAATTCAACCTCGAGCTTGTCATAACCACTCCTTCCATTACCTACGAGGTGCTGCTCCGGAACGGCAAGAGAGAAAAAATTTATTCCCCGTATTTTTTCCCGGACGATGGCAACATCGAAAAAGTATTCGAGCCGTGGGTAAAGCTAAAGATTATTACTCCAATCCAATACGTGGGCGCTCTCATGCAGCTTTTGTTTGACCATGAAGGCGAAATCGGCGAGACCGATAACTTTGGAGACAACCGCTCCTCCATTTCCGTCATGATGCCTCTGCGGGAATTGATGCGTAATTTTTTTGACGAGCTTAAAAGTGTTTCCTCGGGCTACGGTTCCATATCCTATGAAATAGGGCAGCTCCGGGAAGCCAATGTTACCAGACTCGATGTTTTGGTGGCTGACGAAATAGTCCCCGCTTTTTCGCGCGTAGTTTCCAGGAAGCGTGCGGAAGAAGAAGCTGAGCAGGCAGTGGAAAAACTTGCCAATCTCTTGCCCCGCCAGATGTTTACCCTAAAAATCCAAGGCCGGGCTTTGGGCCGGATAATTTCTTCGCGTACGCTCTCGGGCATGAAGAAAGATGTGACCCAGCACATGTACGGCGGCGACATCACCCGTAAAATGAAACTCCGGGAAAAGCAGAAAAAAGGCAAGAAAAAAATGAAAGAGAGGGGCAAGGTTAATATTCCCCAGGAAGTATTCCTCAAAATGATGCGTTCCAAAGATCTCTAGCGGAAGATGGGCGCGTAAAGAAGTATCATGGATATGATTATCAGTACGCAAACTACTGCCCAGACGGCCTGAACCTTCTTTTGATGTTTTTTATTGAAAAGCATATACTTGGCAGTATAACATATTTTGACAGTTATGAGAAATTTTGAAAGAAACAGAGGAAAAAAAAGCATAATGGAATCCCCGCCGGCGCTAATCGTTCTGGGAATCATTATTCTTATTTTTTCCTGGAGCGTCATCCGGTTTTGGGGTAAAATGGCGGAGACCAGAAAAAATAAAGAGATAGCGGAGGCAAAAACAGAAACCTTGAGAGAACAGAAAGGAGCCTTGCGCGCGGATATCGAAAAACTTGAGACCGACCGCGGCAAGGAAGAGTTTTTCCGGGAAAATTACGGGTTGGCCAAAGAAGGTGAGGAGGTTATCATCATAGTTGACAAGGCCCCGACGGCGGAAGAGCCGGAACGGGGCCGCATTTCCAGCTTCTTGTCTTTCTTTGTAAATTTATTTAAATAATATATACTAGAGGGATGAAAATAGCTTTTTTTAGCGTGGACCCGGGTAAGCGTGCGCCATTTCTCTCTGCTTTTGACAGTACGGAAACAATTTTTATAGATGAGATATTGAATGAAGACAGTGCAGCCAAAGGCCGAGATGCCGATGTGGCCTGTGTTTTCGTGGATTCGACCATGAGCAAAAACGTGATTGATGCCATGCCCGATCTGAAATTCATAGCCACCCGTTCCACCGGCTATAACCATATCGATGTCGCATACGCTAAGAGCAAAGGCATACCGGTAGCGAACGTGCCCGCTTATGGCTCCTATACGGTTGCGGAATTTACCTTCGGACTGCTTTTGAATCTTTCCCGGAAGCTCATGGAAGCGGGCAATTACGTCAAGAACACCATGGATTTCCACTATAACAGCACCATGGAAGGTTTTGACCTCCACGGCAAAACCATAGGAGTCATAGGTACCGGCAAGATAGGCAAGAATGTGATAAAGATCGCCCAAGGGTTCGGGATGAAAGTGGTCGCCTGCGATATTTATCCGGACGAGGCTTTTGCCAAGGAACACGATTTTGAGTATAAAAGTCTGCCGGAAGTTCTGAGAGAATCAGACATCGTTACTCTCCATACTCCTTACACTCCGGAAAGCAACCACCTAATCAACAAAGAAAATGTTGCCCTGATGAAAAAGGGAGCGTACCTCATAAATAGCGCACGGGGAGAACTCATAGAAACGGAAGCTTTGGTATGGGGGCTAAAAGAAGGCATAATAGCCGCTGCCGGGCTTGATGTCCTGGAAGAAGAGAAGAATTTGAAGAAAGGGGAGAAGACCCCTGTGTGCGAGTTAAACCGCGAATTGATGAGGATGCCGAATGTCCTGATTACTCCGCACTCCGCCTTTTACACACTGGAAGCCGTTGCGGAAATTTCCAAGGTCACCGTAGATAACATCAAAAGTTTTATTGCCGGACACCCGGAAAACTTAGTTTAGCTTGTAATATGGAAACTCGAATAAAGAATTTCGAGGAATTGGCAACTACGGAAAATCGCCGCGCGGCGCTGCTCATAGCCGAGGCGGCACTACAAGCTCTGGATACACAGAAAGTTGTCGAGCGTTCCGTGTCGTTCCAGGGAAATATCCTCAAGGTGCAAGGAGAAAATTTTGACTTGGCTAAATTTAAAAACATAAAAGTTGTCGGTTTCGGCAAGGCCTCTTACGCGGCCGCATTGGCTCTGGAGAAAATCTTAGGGTCAAGAATCCAAGAAGGCGCAGTGGTTGGTCTCGAGAAAGGAGAGTTAAAACACATCCAAACTTTTGTCGGTACCCATCCCAAACCCTCTGCGGCCAACGTCCTAGCCGGTAAAAAGATATTTGAAATGGCCAAAAATTCTTCCGAAGATGACCTGCTAATTGTTCTGGTTTCCGGCGGCGGCTCGGCTCTGTTGTGCAGTTCGGACGAAGAGCGGGACCAGGGCATCAAACTCTACGAATCTTTTCTAAAAACCGGCAAGACCATCGGGGTGCTCAACACGGTGCGGAAACACCTCTCGGTGCTCAAAGGCGGAGGACTCGCTAAAATAGCGTATCCCGCCACCGTCATCGGGCTTATATTTTCGGATGTGCCCGGAGATAATTTTGGCGATGTGGCTTCCGGACCTACCTACAGGGACCTTTCGACCATTGCGGATGCGGCAAAAATTATCGCGGACAACAGTCTTGGCGACTTTAAGCTGACGGAAACGCCTAAAGATGATAAATATTTTGAAAAGGTCAGGAATTTTGTCCTGGTTTCCAACAAAACCGCATCAGAGGCCATGGCGGAAAAAGCCGCGGAGCTTGGTTTTGCAGCGGACGTAATTTCAACAGAACTCTACGACGACATGGAGCCGGCTCTTAACAAGATTTTTACTGCCGGTAAAGAAAATCAGAAAGAGAATGCCGTAATTATTGCCGCCGGGGAACCCCAGCTCAAAGTAAGCGACCGGCGCGGCAAGGGCGGCCGAAATTCGCATATGGCGCTTACCGTGGCTTGTATGCATAAAATTGATAAAGATTCCGTATTCATATCCCTGGCTTCCGACGGCCTGGATAACAGCGATGCGGCCGGCGCAATCGTTGATGAGAACACATGCGCGAAAGCCAAAAGCCTCGACATGGACAGCGAAGTTTATCTGCACGGTTTCAACTCTTACGAATTTTTCCAAAAAACGCGCGACATGATCGTGACCGGCCCCACCGGCGCCAACGTCGCGGACCTGATGCTCCTGCTCCGGAAAACCTCCTAGATTATTCTTTCCCCACCGCTTCGGAGATATTTTTATAGCCGTCGGCTTTTAGAAGCCTGACCAGACCCATGTTTATGTCGCTTATGAGTTGAGGGCCTTCGAATATCATGCCTGTTATGAGCTCTACGAGGCTTGCCCCCGCTTTTATCTTGCTGTAGGCATCCTCCGCACTCGATACCCCGCCCACGCCAATAATTAGTGGTTTTTTCGGGTTATTTTTGGTCTTTTGGCAAACATATCGTATCAGATCGTCTGAAAGTTGGCCCACGACTTTCCCGGAAATTCCGCCCTGCGCGGGAATATTTTTATCTAAAAGGTTTTTATTCAGGTCCTTATCGCGGTTTTTGGTCAGATTGGTGCACACGAACCCGTCTATCGGAAATTTATCAGCAACTTCGAGAATCTTGTCGATTTCTTCATGGTTCAAGTCCGGTGAAAGTTTAAGGAAAATCGGTTTGGTTTTGGGGATAGAAAAAATCTTTTCCAATAGTTTTTGGAGTTTGCCGCTGTCGGTAAAAGGCTGGCCGCCGAAAGCATTGGGGCAGCTTATATTTATTGTCGCGTAATCTCCGATACCGGCAAATTCGCGGTAAGTCTTAAAATAATCCGCTATCGCGCTATCGTCTGTCACAGTTTCTTTGCTGTTGGTTTTGGCGATGCTGATGCCTACGGGCAGAGGGAACTTTTGGCCTTTTAGCTTGCTGGCAACAGCTTCACAGCCTTCGTTTTTCAGACCATAATACACGACTAGCGATTTTGATTTTTTGAGCCGCCAGAGCCGGGGCTTGGGATTGCCCTCGCAGGGCTCGCCGGTTATGGAGCCCACTTCCGTAAATCCGAAGCCCAGAGACGGCATTATGTCGATTAGGGTCGCGTCCTTGTCAAATCCGGCGGAGAGGCCCACGGGGTTCTGAAATTTTATTCCCAAAATGTCCTGCCTGAGCGCCGGATGGGAATAGCCCCAAAACAAGTAAGCGATTTTCCGGATAATCAAAAATTTTCCCGCTACGCGAAGGAGAGCGGACATTATGTCGTGTATATTTTCCGGGTCCATGCGGAAAAATATGGGCTTTAGGAGCCATTTGTATTTTTTCTCCATTATCCAATTTCGCGCTTGTAGGAACTTTGCCACGAATGTAATACTACCAAAAATGTGATAAAATAAGAAGCGCATGGTAGACAATTATCCGATAACCAAAATAACCGCGGAAGAAATAAAGGATTCGCGGGGAAACCCCACGCTCAAAGTGACCGTGGAAGCAGGGAACTATGCCGGGAGTTTCAGCGTCCCCTCCGGAGCCTCGACTGGCGCATATGAAGCTGTGGAACTGCGCGACCCCGAACCAGAGCAAGCTCGCTACGGGGCAGGTCCAGTCGGCAGAGGAGTAAAGATGGCGATAAGGAATGTTAATGAAATTATTGCTCCGGCGCTCGCGGGTATGGATATTTCTGGCCAGCGGAAAATAGACGAGGCGATGCTAGCGCTCGACGGAACGGAGAATAAAAAGAACCTCGGCGCCAATGCGATGATTGGGGTAAGCATTGCCTGCGCAAAAGCTGCCGCTCGTGCTGAGGGGCCGGAGGTTTTTGAATATTTGCGTACGCTGTCGGATATCAAGCCATCGCGCAAGGTGCCGTATCTTTACATGAATCTTTTGAACGGCGGCAAACATGCCCAAAACGGTTTGGCGTTTCAGGAATACATGATTGCGCCGGAAACGTCAAATCCGGCCGAAGCTTTGGAGATAGGTATTCTGATCCAAAACACGCTTAAGGAAAATATAATAAAAAAACTCGGACAGGGTTCGGCAATCTTCGGCGACGAAGGCGGATTTGCCCCAAAAGTGAACGACGTCCGGGAACCGCTCTATTTGCTCCATGAGGCGATAAAGCAAAATGGACTCGAAGGCAAGGTCCGCGTGGCGCTCGATGTCGCCGCGACCTCTTTTTATGCGGATGGTCGGTATCAGGTCGGCGGCAAAAACATATCGGCAGAAGAGCTTTTGGACATTTACAGGTCGATAGAGGAGGAATTCAGGCCGCTCTCTATCGAAGATCCTTTTGAGGAAAACGATTTTGAGAGTTTCAGTAAGCTTACGGAATACGGCACACTGGTGGTGGGGGACGATCTTATGGTTACCAACGTCAAACTTCTTCGGCAGGCGATCAAAAAGAAGAGTGTGCGTGGTATGATAATCAAACCGAACCAGATTGGCACACTCACGGAGACGCTTGAGACGATGAAGCTCGCGCGAGAGAACGGCATTGAGCTCATCATCAGCCACCGAAGCGGGGAGACGGAAGACGATTTCATTGCCGACCTGGCTTACGCCTTTGGATGTTTCGGGCTCAAGGCCGGCGCGCCGTCCAAGCCGGAGCGTTTGGCGAAATACAACCGATTACTAAAAATAGCCAGTTTATCAAATTAAAAGTAATAAATTTTTATGGCAGAAGAAAAGGCGCAAGGTATGGAAAGAGCGGG
>CAZWXV010000016.1:4656-11927 GCA_964637995.1 uncultured Candidatus Saccharibacteria bacterium | reverse complement strand
AGAAAAGGCGCGGAGGGCGGAAGGTGCGGAAGATTTTATAAAGTGGTACAGCGAAGTCGGAATCGCGGATGTGCCCCTAGTGGGCGGTAAAAATGCGGCGCTGGGCGAAATGTTTCAGAACTTGGTACCGAAGGGCGTAAATATTCCGGACGGTTTTGCGCTTACCGCAGGGGCTTACCGCCACTTTTTCAAAAAAACGGGGTTGGATGAAAAAATAAAAGAAATACTTTCCGATCTGGATACGCACAATATCCGAAATCTTCAGGTCCGCGGGAAAAAGGTCCGGGAAGCAATCCTGAAAGCAAATCTTCCGGAAGATCTCAACTCCGTAATCGCGGAAGCATACGCCGCTCTCGAGAAAAAATACGGAAAAAATTGCGACACGGCGGTGCGATCGTCGGCCACAGCCGAAGACCTGCCCGGAGCATCTTTTGCCGGCCAGCAGGAAACCTATTTAAACATTCACGGCATACAAAACATTCTGGTATCCACCAAAAAGTGCATTGCTTCGCTTTTTACCGACCGCGCCATTTCCTATCGCGCGGACAAAGGCTTCTCCCATTTTGACGCCGCGCTGTCTGTGGGTATTCAGTGTATGGTCCGTTCCGACCTCGCGTCTTCGGGCGTGGCCTTTACCATTGATACCGAAACGGGTTTTGATAAGGTTATTGTCATAAACGGTATTTATGGGCTTGGCGAGTTTATCGTGCAGGGCATGGTTATTCCGGATGAATTCGTGGTCTTCAAACCCTCCCTCGATAAGGGCATCCCAAACCCTATAATCGGCAAGCATATCGGCAAGAAAAACATCAAGCTCGTTTACGCCAAAGACGGCACCAGAAAAGAAAAAGTAACGCCCGCGGACCAGGAGAAATTTTCTCTGTCCGATGCGGAAGCGGTAAAATTGGCAAAATGGTGCCTGGAAGTGGAAAAATATTTCAGCGCTAAGCACGGGCATTACCAGCCGATGGACATCGAATGGGCCAAGGACGGCAAGACAGGTAAACTCTTTATCGTCCAGGCGCGTCCGGAAACTGTGCGTTCGGTAGAGGATAAAAATGTGCTCAAAGAATATAAGATGGACAAGAAAAGCCGGATACTGGTAAGCGGCATATCCGTCGGTTCCAAGATAGGAAGCGGGAAAGTCCGCGTTCTAAAAAATTCGAAGGCCATCGCTCAATTCCAGAAAGGGGAAGTGCTGGTGACCGAGATTACCGATCCGGACTGGGAGCCGATTATGAAAATAGCCAGTGCCATCGTCACCGACAAAGGCGGGCGCACATCCCATGCCGCCATAGTTTCCCGCGAACTCGGCATTCCTTGTATTGTGGGCGCGGGCCATGCTACCCGTGTGCTTAAAAACGGTCAGGCAGTGACCGTGGACGCTTCCTCGGGTCAGGTGGGCAATGTTTACGAAGGCATCGTGCCCTTTAAGGTGACCGAGCACCGTCTGGATAAAGCAGGCAAACTGCCTGTGAAAATAATGGTCAACGTCGGGTCTCCCAATGAGGTTTTCGTGCACCACAGCTTGCCGGCGGAGGGGGTGGGCCTGGGCAGACTCGAATTCATTATCGCTTCCTACATCCGCGTGCATCCGAATGCGCTGATAGATTACGATAAGCTTCGAAAAGGCAAAAAAACTCCGTATATCGGGAAGGTCCTGAAAGAAATCGACCGGCTGACGCCTTTATACAAAGATAAGAAGCAGTTTTATGTGGACGAACTCGCGTTGGGCATCGCCAAAATCGCGGCGACATTTTTTCCGCACGAAGTTATCATCCGCCTTTCCGACTTCAAAACCAACGAATATCGCACGCTCCTGGGCGGGGCGTTATATGAACCGGCAGAGGAAAACCCCATGCTCGGCTGGCGCGGAGCTTCCCGTTATTACGACCCCAAATTCAAAACCGCTTTTGGTCTGGAGTGCGCCGCGATGAAGAAAGTTCGCGGTGAAATGGGTTTTACCAATGTAGTGCCCATGATACCTTTCTGCCGCACGCCGGAAGAAGGGCGTAAGGTTATAGAAGTAATGAAAGAGAACGGTCTCGACCGCGCGAAAGATAATACGCTCAAAGTTTATGTCATGTGCGAAATTCCTTCCAATGTTCTTTTGGCGGACGAATTTTTGGATATTTTCGACGGTATGTCCATCGGCTCCAACGACCTGACCCAGCTCACGCTCGGGCTCGACCGCGATTCGGGCATAGTAGCCCATGTGGGGAATGAGAACGATGAAGCTGTGAAAAAACTTATTAAAGAAGTCATACATAAGTGCAAGGACAGAAAAAAATACATCGGTATCTGCGGCCAGGCGCCGTCCGACTATCCGGAATTCGCGCAGTTTCTGGTGAGAGAGGGGATAGACAGTATGTCTCTCAATCCGGACACAGTATTCAAGATAATCATGGCACTTGCCCCGAAAGAATAAAGCGGTTAAGATACCACTTACGCGGGATTAGTTTAGTGGTAAAATGAGTCCTTCCCAAGGATTAGACGCGGGTTCGATTCCCGCATCCCGCACCGCTTGACAAGCATGTTATAATTAAGATATTAGAAAGTTAAACGAGAACAAACCATGCAAAACGTTACCATTTATTCGACCCCGACCTGCCATTTCTGCCACATGGCGAAAGAGTTTTTCAAGGAAAACAACGTAGCTTACACGGAATATAATGTCGCGAGCAACCTGGAAAAGCGCCAGGAAATGATGGAAAAAAGCGGACAGATGGGCGTGCCGGTCATTGTGATAGGCGACGAGATCACCGTAGGATTCGACAGGCCAAAAATCGCAAAAATGTTGGGGCTTTAATTGGTGTCCTCGGCAGGAATCGAACCTGCAATTACTCCTTAGGACGGAGTCGTTATATCCATTTAACTACGAAGACTATGGCTATAATTTAGCACAGAAACCCTTTATTGGGAATTGGATTTTTCCCGTGGTTTTTGATAGTATTTAGCCATGTCGCCCGAAGAAAGAGAGATGCTTCTAAAAAGTGTTGCCTTGGCCGAGGAGAATAACAAAATGTTGCATTCTCTCACGCGTTCCATGAGGTGGGGGCGGATAGCGCGTATCGTATACTGGACGCTCATAATAGGTTCCATGGCGGGCGCTTATTATTTCATCCAGCCATACGCGGAGCAGATTCTAGGAATTTACGGGAGTACCAAGAGCAACGTGGAGAACGTGAATTCGATTTTCGACAAATTTCGACAGTAAATGCCTGGGTAGCTCAGTAGTAGAGCGTTCCCCTGAAGAGGGACAGGTCGGGTGTGCGATTCACCCCCCAGGCACAAAACTATATTGACCGCACTTTGATATTGGACTTCTTTTCCTTATCCACCTTTTTGATTTTGATGGAGAGAAGGCCGTGGCGCTCCGTAGCTTCCACGTCTTCCGGTTCAACTTCTGCGGGGAGGGAAATGGTGCGGGAGAATTTTCCCCAGTAAAGTTCTTTGGCAAAATAATTCTCTTCATCTATGGTTCGCGATTCGGAGCGCTCTCCGCGGATAGAGACCGTGTCGCGGGCAATGGATATTTCCAGGTCTTCCGGCTTTACTCCGGCGACCATGGTCTGGATGATAATATCGGTCGGTGTCTGATACACGTCCACCGTGAGTTCCGCTTCGTCATTTTCTTCCTCAATCCAGCTGGCTCCGTTCTTTTTGTCCGCCTTTTCCATCTTACCGTTACGACCCAGATAATCATTTTTTGATTCCGGCGCATCTTCCTCGAGAGAGAGGCTCCCGGTCAATCTTTCAAAAAAACCCCTTTTTTTCTTTTCCATCATATTTACCGCCGTGGCGGACAAGTTATGGTTAATAATTTTATTATTTGCTCATTCGGCGTACTTTTTCGAACAGAAGCAAGAGAATCACAGTGGCGACCCACAAAAACGAAAAAACTTTCAGGAAATCTGCGCCTCCATTCCTTATTATAAAAAAATTAAACGCGCTGTGCAAGGCCACCGCTGCCAAAAAGCCGACAAATACATAGCAAGTCCGTTTCCACCCCGCTAGGTGGAAAGAAACACCCATGGATATGCCGATGAGCCCGCTCGCAACGGTGTGAAGCAAAGTCGAGCCCAGAAACCGCAGATGGCCGGTGAGCAGGCTTACGGTCGCGCCGCTTACGGCCAGAGGTTTTACTATGAAAAGCGCATTCTCAAGCGTGGTAAAGCCAAGGGCTGCAGTAATAAGGTATATCGGCCAATCTATCGGCTCATTAGCGGCGCGAGTGCCCAGAATTATGGCCAGCACGGCAAGGTATTTGAGGGCTTCCTCCGCCACAGCCCAGAGCACAAGCCTGCTTTCCGCATCGTGCACCATCGAGGCGATGAATTGTTGAACCGGCAACACCAGAATGACCACCCCTATACCCAGAAGAAAAACCAGGGTGAGCATCGCCTTAGGTTCCGGATGCACGTCATCCTCTTTGAGCCAGAACCACAGCCAAAGTAGCGACGGCAAAAGCCCGCCGAAAACGAAAGCTATCGCAAAAATTTTCAGATCTCCGCCGGGTATTGTCATAATGGCTTGCCCGCCGAAGCTTTGGCGTAGGCGGGCCATTTTTCTACCATTAGCAAACTTTTATCGGTAATGGGTACCATCGACCATATTTCTTCCGTAATAAAAGGCATGAAAGGGTGTAGTGTCCGAAGCAGGGTAGTCAGATGTGACGAGAGAAGAGCCTTGGCGGATTCCGAATCTTTATTTTCCAGGATTTTTTTCTTGGAGCGCTCGATGATTATATCCGCGAAAGTGTGCCAGAAATAGTGATACAATTTTTCTGCCACTATGTAGAATTTATACTCGTCCATTTCTTTAGTGATTTCCTCAATCAAATTTTTAAGTTCTTGGTCGGACTTTTTATCTTCTTCGTCATAAGTCGGATTGACCGCCATTTGGGCGCCAGTGGTGTTCTCCAGGACGAATCGCGCCGCGTTCCAGATCTTATTGGAAAACTTGCTGTATGCCTTCACTTTCTGGATGTCGAATTTGCCGTCCGCGCCGGGCCCGATGCCCACAATCATGGACATGCGCAGGGCGTCCGCGCCGTATTCTTTTATCACCTCAAGCGGGTCCACTCCGTTGTCTAGCGACTTGCTGAATTTCTGACCCTTGGCATCGCGCAAGATACCGTGGAGATACACCGTCTCAAAAGGAACCTCCCCGAGTAAATATTGGGACATCAGTATCATTCTGGCCACCCAGAAAAAGAGTATTTCGTAACCGGGATTTATTACATTGGTCGGGTGGTAATTTTTGAGATCCTCTGTCGTATTCGGCCAGCCTAATGTGGAGAAGGTCCAAAGCCCGGAAGAAAACCAGGTGTCGAGCGTATCCTCGTCCTGTACCCATTCTGGGCCCTCCGGTGCTTCCACGCCGCAATATATCTCGCTGCCCTTGTACCACACCGGTATCCGATGGCCATACCAGATCTGGCGGGATATGCACCAGTCGCGCAGATTTTCTATCCAGTTGAAATATACGCGTTCGAAATGTTCCGGCATTATCTTTATTTTTCCGTCCCGTACCGGCTCGAGCATGAGTTCTTTGAGGGATTTGTTCCCGCGCGCAGAGATTTTTTTATTGACATCCACGAACCACTGGAGCATTATTTGCGGTTCAATGAGCCCACCGGTGCGTTCCGCGGTGGCCACTCGGTTGATATAGTTCTCATCCACGGACACCAACAAACCTTTTTGCTGTAATTTTTCCGCTATTTTTTCCCGTGCCTCCGCAATCTTTGTGCCGGCGAATTCTTGGGCGACAGGCAGGAGTTTGCCATACTGGTCGATTATCTGCTCCTTATCCAGCTTATATTTTTCGGCTAAGGCAAAGTCTTCATGCGAGTGCCACGGGGTGATGGTCATTGCCCCCGTTCCGAACTCCATATCTATCATCTCATCCTTCAATATGGTTGCTTCAATGGGGCCGTTGATCCATTCTACGGTTACCTTGTCGCCATGTTTCCATTTCGCGTACCGTTTGTCGTCGGGGTGCATGACGACATATTTGTCGCCGAATTTGGTTTCCGGGCGCGCCGTACCGATCTCAAACGGGCCGTATTTAAATGTGTAAAATTTTCCCTTGCGTTCTTCGTAAACTATCTCGTCATCGGAGATAACAGTTTGCCCCTTGGGGTCCCAATTGACGATGCGGTGCCCGCGGTAGATGAGCCCGTCATCGTACATTTTCTTGAAAGCGGTACGGACGGCTATGTTTCGTTCCGCGTCATAGGTAAAAGCCTCACGGGACCAGTCGAGGGATGCGCCCATTTTTCGGAGTTGGCTTACGATGGTCTTTCTGCTGTCCGCCACAAATGCGTCCACCCGTTCCAGGAATTTTTCCCTACCGATGTCTTTTTTCTTGAGGCCTTCTTTTTCCAGAATCTTGGTCATTTTGGAATCAGTAGCGATGGCTGCATGGTCGGTGCCGGGAAGCCAAAGCGTACGCTTGCCCCGCATCCGCTGGTACCTTATCATCGTGTCCTGCATGGAATCCTCCAGAGTGTGACCGAGGTGAAGGACGCCGGTGGCGTTGGGCGGGGGCAGGACCACCGAGAAATTTAGAGTCCTCTCGCCTGGCAGATTATCGGGATTAAAAAAACCGCTTTTTTCCCAAAGCTTATATATCCTGTCCTCGGTATTTTGGGGCTCGTAGGGTTTTTTCAGCCGATCCTGCATGCCGTAATAATACCATATTACAAGCTTAAATTTCCATCTGCCCTTATGCTTTCCGGCCTGGGGATTTTCTTTTTATTCTTTATTAATTCTAAATAGCCGGCTATGCCTATCATGAGCGCGTTATCGCCAGTCAGTTCTTTTGGTGGAAAATACAGAGCTATTTTTTTACCCGTTATTTTTTTAATTTCCCTCTGCAGGTGCGCGTTGGCCGCCACTCCGCCGGCGACAACGAGGGCCTTTACCTTATATTTTTCCAAGGCTTTTGCTGTTTTATAAGTAAGGCATTCAATCGCCGCGTTCTCGAATTCCAGGGCTATCCGCGCTTTGGTTTCTTCATTTATTTTTTCCAAACCGCCGAGGTCCTGGATTAGGTACAGAACGGCGGTCTTAAGGCCGGAAAAAGAAAATTTAAAATTTTTGCTCTTGAGCATCGGGCGGGGTAGCCTGATATCTTCCCCCAAGTCAGACTTGTGGGAATTTCCCACAAGTCTGACTTGGGGAACTTGGGGATTTTTTTTGCGTTCCGCTTCCGCTAATTTTGAAATCTGCGGCCCGCCGGGATAAGGGAGTCCCAGCATCCGGGCG
>CAZWXV010000016.1:916-4646 GCA_964637995.1 uncultured Candidatus Saccharibacteria bacterium | reverse complement strand
AAAGCTTCGCCTACCGCGTCGTCCAGCGTTTCGCCGATTATCTCATACCGCATCCACTTTTTTGAAAGTACCAGCTCCGTGTGGCCGCCGGAAACAAGAAGCGCCAGCAGGGGAGTTTTGACCTTGGGAATTTTAAATGTGCCTTTGTTTTTTCCGAAGACCGAAAGCAAATGTCCTTCCATATGGTTTACGGGCATGATAGGTATGTTCCACTTTTTGGCGAGTTCCTGCGCGAAAACTATGCCGGTCCAGAGTGCTGGTTCCAGCCCCGGGCCCGAGGTGACGGCAATAAGGTCTATCCCGTTAGAGGTCGCGAGGGCTCGCAGCGACCCTCTACCTCTAACGGGATCTACGGGCGCTTTCTTGTTTATAAGTTTCGCCTTGCGGAGAGCCTCTTCAAGCACTATCGGCAAGTTTTTGATATGCTCTCTTTTTGCCAGCGCGGGGTACACCCCGCCGTAGGGAATATGGACATCTATCTGGGAGGATACGTGATGAGCCAAAACTTTAAAAGAGGCGCTTTGGATGCCCCCCGAAACCTCCACTATCGCTATGCCGGTTTCGTCACAGCTGGTTTCAATGCTTAAAATTCTCATGTGTGCGCGGTATAAGATTCGAACTTATGGCCTTCTCAACGTCAATGAGACGCTCTACCAACTGAGCTAACCGCGCAAAATCAAATCTGCCAACTGCCCTATATTACATTTTTAAGATTTTTTCTCAACCGCTAATTTATGGCTGTGTTGCGCTGCAGGAATAATTGCCCCAGCTGTTCGCGGGATTCTCTCTGCCCAAAGTCCAGAAAATCAGATTGATTAAAAGATAACTGAAAGCCACAAGCAGAAAACCGGTAATAGTTATTTTAATAATACCCTTTGCTTTAGTACGGAACTCTGCGTTAACCGAAGAACTGACAAACATGCCGCCGGAAATCATCAAGCCCAGTACCAAGAGAAAGAGAGAGATATAAGTTGCAAATTCCACCAGCCTTTGGAAGAGGACGATGAAATGGCAAGTCGAGCAGGGCGCCATTTCCTCGGCGGTTCCCGAGTTTTTGCTGCAGGGAACCAAGCTGTCGAATTCGGGAGCCGACAAAAAGCCGCCGTAGGCAACCTGCGGAGTCAGAGCGGAAAAAGCGAGAATTACACTACCGACAAGCAGAAATGATATTACTACTTTTTTCACTTTAACAATTATTACATTTTTGCCTTGATTCTTTCAAGTGCCAGAACGAATGCGCTGGCGCGCAAATTCGTTTTGAGTTCCTTGGCTTTTTGAGAGATTTTTTTTGCGGAATCGTCGAGAATCGGTTGTAGTTTGCCAACCACCTCCGCTTCGCTCCAGTGCTCGCCAGCGAGGTTCTGTTCCCATTCAAAGTAGGAGACAGTCACTCCGCCGGCGTTGGCCAAGACGTCCGGTATAACCGGAATATTTTTCTGCCCCAATATCTCGTCCGCTTCCGGCGTGATTGGTCCGTTGGCGAGCTCAAGAATGGCTTTGGTCTTGACGTTGCCCACATTTTCGGCGGTGATTTGGTTCTCGAACGCCGCGGGTATCAAGAGGTCGCATGGAGTTGCGAGTAATTCCGCATTGGTTATGTTTTTGGCGCCCGGAAAATCGTGCAGAAACCCCGTCTTTTTTTTGTGCTCCATTAGCGCCGGGATGTCGAGCCCGTTTTCATTGTAAGTTCCGCCGTCAGAATTGGAAACCGCGATAACCGTATGTCCCGCCTTGTGCCAGATGTCGGCCGCATGTCCGCCGACGTTTCCGAAACCTTGCACTACTACCTTGCATTTTTCCGGGAGGCCGAGCTCACTTCGGAGAGCTTCAAAAACGAAAAATCCGCCTTGGGCGGTCGCCGGACCGCGGCCCTCCGAACCGCCCTTGTCTACCGGCTTGCCGGTGAAAGTCGCCCGGGTCTTGTCGCCCGTGATTTTTTCGTGTTCATCTGCCATCCAGTCCATTATTTCCGGAGTAGTATTTACGTCGGGCGCCGGCACGTCTTTATGAGGCCCAAGGATATCGGCGAGTCTTCCAACCCAGCCGCGGGACAGCCTTTCCAGCTCGCCCTTGGACAATTTTACCGGATCCACGGTGATGCCACCCTTGCCGCCGCCCATGGGAATGCCCGCCACCGCGCACTTGATGGCCATCCAGAAGGCGAGCGCCTTCACTTCGTTGATTTCCGTATCGTGATGGTATCGGATGCCGCCTTTGTAAGGGCCGCAGGCGTTGTTGTACTCCACGCGGTAGCCCTCGAAAATTCGAAGCGTGCCGTCATCCATCTTTATCGGAATAGAAATCCGCACATCCCGGTCCGGCTGGCGCAAACGGGAGATGAATTCGTCCCCGAAATTTGCGAGCTTGGCGGCCTTATCCAACTGCGCCATTGCGTTCTCAAAAGGATTCTTCATATTTTTGTCAAAAAAATAAAATTATAATATGGGCAAAGTATAGCACGAGGGGAAGCTCCGGCTCAAATACGACCCATTTTTTCTAAAATTTCAAGTTCTTCTTTAGAATTGGCCCCGAGCGCTTCCCTGGGGTCAATGTCGAGCGTTTCTATCTTTTCTCCTTCTTTGATAGCGAGTTTTATCAGGTCGGTCAAATAATATTGTTTCTGGTCGTTGTCAGTCTTTAAATTTTTTAATTTATCCCAGAGCCACGGGGCATCAAAGCAGAAATAGCAGGGGTTGATTTCCCTGAGCTCTTTTTCTGCCTCGGTCGCATCGCGGAATTGGACGTCCTTTAATATTTCGCCTTTGTCATCCCGTACGATGCGCGAGAAATTAGTATACAGAAAAGCGCGCCAGCCGGAAAAATCGGGCACGGTCGCCGTAGCCATGGTTATTTTAGGACCGGTTTGAAAATGTTTCTCCGCCAGTTTTTTTATCGTGCCGGGGGTTATCAGCGGATGGTCTACGTAAAGCACCATTACATTTTCTGCATCCCCGCAGGCATCTTTCGCGGCGAGCACCGCGTGCCCGGTGCCGAGCTGTTCTTCCTGCGCGGCGTATTCGTATTTGGCACCAAGCTCTTTCATTACGACATCCCGGCCATATCCCACGACCACAACCGGTTTGGGGTCTATCGCCGCCTGGTCCACTGACTCAAGCAGATGCGACAAAAGAGGTTTGCCAAAAAGGGGAGCCAGTGCCTTGGGCAACTCGCTCTTCATGCGCGTGCCTTTGCCTGCCGCCAAAATCACGACCCTGACTTTTGCCATATTTAAAGAGTATATACGCTCCGTAGTTTTTTTGAAAGCGAACCGAGCTAAGGCTTGCTAAAGGTTCAGTTTAATGTTATAAAAAATTTGGAGTTCATCACAAACTAGCCAAAAAACTAGTCGAACTCCGCAAACACTTAAGGAGCGCGTATGGACACGAACACGAACAACGAAGAGACCGAAGTAAAGCAGTCCAACCAAGAACCCGAAGTGCCGGAGGGGCCCGAGCTCGCTCCCGACGGCAGCATTCGGAATTACCGTCCGGCGACGGACGAACAGCTCTGCTGAAAACAACAAGGAGACAGAACTATGCAAATCCTCGTGACTCGTTCGAACGTTTTTTCGCTGGAAGGCCCGATGGGCTTAGAGGGGATGGTTCGTAGCGCTGTCCATCCCAAGGACGTCACCTTCGCCAAGGCAGGCGAAGGGGCTCTCTTCGTGTCCGGTTCGGAGCTTGACGTGTCCGACGTTCAGCGGATCAATATCGCTGGCAGTCGGGAAAGG
>CAZWXV010000016.1:0-906 GCA_964637995.1 uncultured Candidatus Saccharibacteria bacterium | reverse complement strand
GGAGATACGCGCGGTTCTCGGCGACCACAGAGGAGCCCGCCCCTGTCGTGCCGGACAGGCACGTCTGGGCTTCGCAGGATCCGGCGCTCATGACCGGTCCATCCGGCGAGTGAACCGCGGCCGCGGCCCTGCTCCGGCGCGCGGCCGGAGCAGGGAGGGGCTAGCAGTTCTTCAAACACTTCCATAATCTTTTTACGAGCGCCGCATCAAAGGGCTCGTCATCACGAGTCCTGCGGAACGTAAAAAGTCCACAGGACTTTTAGCATTTTTAATAAAATTTTCCGGCTTTGACAAACAGGACATTTTAGTGTTAAATCATGTGTGAGGAGGTGTGAATATGGCCGTTAGCACGGCTTTGCGACTGGTTCCGGTCGAAAGAAGGGACGCGAGGTGGCTCCAGCTCTTACCGGAAGCAGGTAGGAGATTGCTCTTTTTGTTTTCTTCATACGATACGGAGGCTGACGAACACAACGAAGCGATACATGACCGCGGTAAGTGCGCGGCCGTAGTCCAGCATGGGCTGGGTTATCTATACGAACACTGCTCCGAGCGGACTTGGAACGCTGTCGTGTGGTATCTCGACAGCGACCTCGATCTCGAGACGCTGTTCAAGGACTTGGATGTCGACAACTGACCAAGGAAAGGAGGAAGCATGGTAGCGTCGCGGTGCTCCCCTCGCCGAAGGCCAGCGGCGAGGGGAGTGCGGACGGCAGAACGTTCTTTTTTACTCAAGATTTTTTACGAGCCGTATCGGCTCGAACAGAGCCCTGCGGAACGTAAAAGTCCTCAGGGCTTCGCTAATTTTTTTTTGCAAATAAACCTAAAAATGCTATTATGTTTTGGCATTTAATAAGTACGGCCCTATCGTCTAACGGTTAGGACATCGGCTTTTCAAGCCGGTAATCC
>CAZWXV010000015.1:15468-21548 GCA_964637995.1 uncultured Candidatus Saccharibacteria bacterium | reverse complement strand
TCCATAGATTTTGAAGTGACCGGCGGCAGAAAACTTCATGGAAGCATAAAAACGAATTTTTCCAAAAACGGTTCCGTGGGCCTTTTGTGCGCTTCCTTGTTGAACAAGGGCTGTACCACGCTTCACGGCATCGCCCGCATAGAAGAAACCTATCGGGTCATTGAAATACTCCAGAGCATCGGCGTAAAGGTCACCTGGGCGGGACAAAACACTGTTAAAATCACTCCTCCGAAAAAATTCAGAATGGAAAGTATTAATGTGGAGTCGGCGGTCAAAACCCGTTCCGTAGTCATGCTCATGGGCCCCTTGATTCATTATATAAAATCCTTTTCCCTACCCCACGCCGAAGGTTGCCGGCTCGGACGGCGCACCATCGCGGCGCATACCTATGCCCTGGATAAACTCGGGGTAAAAATAAAAACAACCACTCACGAATATGAGCTTCAGGCGCAAAAGCTCCGACCGGCAGAAATCGTCATGTACGAATCCGGCGACACCGCCTGCGAGAATACGCTCTCCGCGGCCGCGCTTATTCCAGGGCTTACCGTTATATCTTTCGCGAGCGCCAATTACATGGTGCAGGAAATATGTTTTTTCCTGGAAAAGCTCGGGGTAAAGATTGAGGGTATCGGCACCTCGAACCTGGTGGTGCATGGAGTGAAGGAAATAAATAAGGACGTCGAGTACTGGAACAGCGAAGACCCGATAGAATCCATGATGTTCATCTCCGCCGGAATCATTACCGACTCGCATCTCACCATCACCCGCTGCCCGATAGACTTTCTTGCGCTCGAGCTCGAAAAGATGAAAAGGATGAACCTGAAGTGGAAAATTTTAAAGCGCTATTTGTCCTACAATGGCCGCACCAAGCTCGCGGATATCGAGATATTCCCGAGTAAACTTGTGGCCTTGCCCGACAAGATACATTCCAATCCTTATCCCGGCATCAACATAGACAACCTGCCCTTTTTCGTGCCTATTGCCATCAGAGCCCGCGGTACGACCATGATTCACGACTGGGTTTACGAAAACCGCGCCATTTATTTTGCGGAATTAAACCGCCTCGGCGCCGACATCACCCTGGCCGACCCGCACCGGGTATACGTGAACGGCGGCACCAAGCTCCGCGCCGCGCAGGTGGTCTGCCCGCCGGCGCTCCGCCCCTCTATGGTAATCCTCATTGCCATGCTCGGAGCCCAGGGAAAATCAATCTTGCGAAATGTGTATATGATAAACCGCGGCTATGAAGAAATAGCTCTGCGCCTGAACTCCATAGGCGCGGATATAAAAATTTTAAAGTAAGCGACGAACAAACGGCTTACTCCGAGGGACCGGCGGCGGATTTTTTCTTTTTTAGAAAATGCCATACGCCGGGGAGAATCGACAAAACCACGACGATAATGATAGTGAGAGTAAGATAATCCCCTATCTCGGGAAAGATCTTACCTAAATAGTATCCGCTCAATACGAAAACCGCCGACCATGCCATGCAGGCAAAAGCGGTATAGCGGACGAAATCGGAATATTTCATGCGGGCCATGCCGGCCACTATGGGCAAGAACGTGCGGACCACGGGTATGAACCGCGAAAGTACGATGGCAAAAAGCCCATGACGCGTGAAAAATTCGTGAGCTTCATCCAGGTAGTGCTTTTTTATGATTTTCCGCCAGATAGCAAACTTATAAAAATAATCGAGCTTGGTGCCGATATAATATCCCGCCAGGCATCCCAGGAAGGCCGCCACCGCTACCAGGAAAGTAAATAAGAATACGTTGTATTCCAATTTGGTCGCCAGAAGCCCTACCGTAAAAAGCAGGCTATCGCCCGGCAGAGGAAAAAATATCCCGGATTCGAGAAATACCATGACCAGTATGCCGGTCAAGCCCCCGGCGGTAATTATGGTAGGGATGTCGAAAAAAGCAGGCACTATTGTAATATGTTATAATAAAATCACTATGAAAACAATCATTCACTTTTTAATTTCGACACTGGCCATACTGGTCACGGCCTACGTCCTGCCGGGAGTGCATGTGTCGGGTTTTGTGTCGGCGTTCGTGCTCGCAGTAATTTTAGGGGTTATCAATACCATAATCCGGCCAATACTTATTTTGCTTACCCTGCCTTTGACCATCTTCACCCTGGGCCTGTTCGCGCTTGTAATCAACGCATTATTGGTCATGCTCGCAAGCTCCATAGTCCCGGGATTTACCATAGATGGTTTCTTGTGGGCCTTTGTCTTCGGCATCGTGCTCGCAGTGGTAAGCTTCGTTTTAGGAGCACTGGAGAAGGATTAGCTTATTGTTTGCTCAGCACGCCAATCAAATAATTTAAAAACACTTCGGCTTTATCTGCCTCTTCTTCGGTAGCAAAGAAAATAAGTTCTTTATTCTACTGAAAAAATCCCGGCCATACTTCGAGTCCGCCACATTTCTGTCTCTTTTATACGCCTTTTGCAACCTCTTGAGCTCCTTAAGGACCAATTCCTGGGGGCTTGGAGCGACATCCATTCGTGGTTCCGTCACAGTGTTATTATAACACCTTGCGGGTAATGAGGGAATCGGAGTTCAATGAAACGACATTAATCTGTTCCGGCAGGACAATTTCAGGTATAAGTATCTCTGGTGTGATAAACAATTCCTCTTGTTCAGCCAATGACATTCTTAAATATTTAGATAAAGGGATACCGCTACTCCAGTAATCTCTGGCCGCCTGCAACGCCTGCTCTCGGAAACTTGAATCGCTCAAACTATCTTGGTTTAACCACATGCCTTCCGCGACAGAATTGTATTTCTCGACATCAAAAACCATGGCACTGTCGGCATCTACCATAATCTCCAGGACCACCTCCCCCATCCTCTGCATTGCGCCCGAGCGTTTTGAGTCCCGGTATTCAGGTACGGCAAAAACGGAAGATCTTCGGTTATGGCCTTCGGGGGCAACTTCTTGAAAAATCTTCTCAAGTGCCATCTTGTTGGTGTTTACCGCTCTGCCGTCTTCTGTTACACTGGTACCCATCATTTCTTCTCCGGCAAACCTCAAGCCTTCTTGGCTTATGTGATCCAAACTGGATTCATGGGTAGCGCAAAAAACCTTGGCGTAAGCCCGTTTATTTTCTGCACTATCGGGTACTTGTGGCTGGCCTGTTTTAAATAATGAATTTTCAGGATGGCGCTTTCGTAGTTCGTCGAGTAAAGCGACCTTTTTCTCCTCCTCTATTATTAAATCGTGGACAATTTGATAAAGTTCTTTGTCCGCTCTTTTTTCATATTCTCCATCACCAAAAACATCGTCGTAATCTTCTCGAGCCTTTTCAAGCACATTGCCGCTTTTCTCTAGCCGGTCTATCGTACCTCTAATACTTGGCCCAAGCGTAGTTTCGATATCATAAAGGTCTCTCCTGGAAAGAAAGCTCCATGCGTCGCTTTGCATTACTAAATACATCACCCGCGTTAGAATATTGTGCCTAAAAATACTGCGCCGGTACTGTTCCTGCCGTTCTTTTTCCGCTTTCTTTTCCTGATCAAATACCGCATTGTCCTGTGCCGCCTCTTCGCTGAGAATATCGACTCCGGAAACCCTGTTCTTCCTTGTAATTTTTTCCCTAATCGAACGTTTTTTATTCTGTTCTGCCGCCCTTTTTTCCGCCTGCGTTAAAATATCTGCAGGAGTTCCAGTAGTCAATACGGTACCGCCAAAACCTTCAAGAGCCGACCGCTTTTCCTTCATAATTTTATTATATCACTCTGCGGGCGATGAGGGAATCGAACCCCCGACAGCGGTTTTGGAGACCGTAGTTATACCACTTAACTAATCGCCCCTGAAAAAACTAAAGCCTACAAAGCCAAAAACGGCCTTCAAGCCGCTTTTAGTATACCAGAAAAGCCTGAAAATTTCTACTTTTTCGATTCTTTATGCTTGGTCTTTTTCTTGCACCACTTGCAGAATTTTAGAAGCTCTATTTTCTTGGTAACAAGCTTTTTGTTCTTGCTGGACCAGTAATTTATGCGCTTGCAAGTAGAGCACGCAAGCTTTATAAGCCTATCTTGTGACATGGCTAGATATTAATATAAATTCAGCTAAAACGCAACAGCATTAGAAAACCGTGGTTTTTAACTTTTTCTCTTTGTTCCAGCGTTCTATGGCAAGATTTATCAGGATATCCAGAAGTTTGGTCTGGGGAATGCCGCTCGCTTCCCAAAGCTTGGGGTACATGCTGATGTCGGTAAATCCGGGTATGGTGTTTATCTCGTTCACGTATACTTTACCCGACTTGGTAAGGAAAGAGTCCACGCGCCCCATACCTTCGCAGTTTAGCGCCTTAAAAGTTCTAACCGCGAGCTCTCGTATTCTCTTCGCCGTTTTTTTGTCTATTTTTGCGGGAATTTCGGCAACTGAACCCTCGTCGATATATTTTGCGTTATAAGAGTAGAACTCCTGATTGGCGATTATTTCTCCCGGCACGGAAGCTATCGGCTCGTCATTGCCGAGCACGGCGCACTCGATTTCTCTGCCAGATATAAATTCCTCTATCAAAATCTTCGAGTCATATTTAAAAGCTTCCTGTGTCGCTTTTTTAAACTCCGCTTCGTTGCGCGCCTTGCTTACGCCCACAGATGAACCCATGTTGGCGGGCTTTATGAACAACGGCAAGCCTAATGTTTTTTTTATCTCTTGGAAATTTATATTTTCGCCGGATTTTCTCGCCAGAAATTTTCCAATGGGTATGTCCGCTTCCCGCAGAAGCCGCTTCATCACTTCCTTGTCCATGCCTACCGCGGAACCCAAGACGCCCGCACCCACAAAAGGTACGCCCGCGAGCTTGAGAAGTCCCTGCATGGAACCATCCTCGCCGAAAGGTCCGTGCATGACCGGAAAAATAACATCAAACTTTTCTCGATTTCTAACTTCCTCATTCAGAGGAACAATTTCTCTGCTTGATTTATTTAACTTAATTAGTTTCGGATTATTTTCATTGAGCAGGTAATTTGAGGTATTGCTCAAAAGCCATTTACCTTCTTGGGTTATGCCGATAGGTACAACTTCATATTTTGTTCTATCTAAACTATTTATGACATTACGCGCAGACTGAAGAGACACCTCGTGCTCCGCGGACTTGCCACCAAAAAGAACACCTATTTTCAGCTTCTTTTTTGCCATAAGTTCCAGTATAGCGTACTTACTTTAAAATCGCATCCTTGAGCCGTTTAGGGGGCTTGGTGAGGCACAGGGCGCCCTTTTTGGTGATGAGGTACATATCTTCTATACGCACGCCGCCGAAACCTTTGAGGTAAATCCCGGGCTCCACGGTCATGACACAGCCGGCGGGAATGATGTCGGGACTTTTCGGCTTAAAATTCGGCCATTCGTGGATGACCGTGCCCACGCCGTGGCCGAGTCCGTGCTGGAAATTCTTTTTATATTTTTTCGCCAAAAACTTTCTAGCAGTAGCATCAATGACGGAAGCCCGGCGCTCGCCTTTCTCCAGTTTCCTGACCGCAAGTTCCTGCGCTTTCAAAACATCCAGGTATACTTTTTTCTGTTTCGCACTGATTTCTTTTTGGCTACCCCAGAAATATGTCCGGGTCATATCCGAGCAATAATGAGAGACCGCGCAGCCGATATCGAACATCGCGGTGTCCCCTGCCTTTAATTTTGTCCTGTTCGGCTCGTGGTGAATATTGGCGGAATTTTTGCCGAAAGCAACAATCGGCGCAAAAGACAAAACATGCGTGCCGTATTTCACGAATGCTTTTTTGATCAGATTCGCAGCTTCTATCTCCGTCATGCCGGTATAAAGTTCTGCTACGATATATCGTAGCACAAGCTCGCTGATTCTTTGCGCCTTTACTATATTGGCAAGTTCCCTTTTTGTCTTTACCGCCCGTATTTCTTCCAGTAATTTTGTTTTCATCGTAGATTAATAAACTTCCTGCTTATAACACGCCTCACAGTAAAGTATGGGCGCGTACTCTTCGGTATAAGCCGTTTGGGTCTCCGCGCCACACTTGCCGCAGTTCCGTTTGATAAGCTTTAGCGGCGGGCGCTGTCCCAAGCGTCGCATGTGCCGCACGTCGAAACAA
>CAZWXV010000015.1:0-15458 GCA_964637995.1 uncultured Candidatus Saccharibacteria bacterium | reverse complement strand
CGGTAAAAAGCCAACTCGTTCGGCGTGAGACGAAAAGCCCCGACGGAGAACGGACTGTCTTTCTCGCCGCACTCTATGACCTCTTTCAAAATTCCGTCGTCTACGTCTGCGATGGTTTCCGGCAAGTCGTTCGCTTTTATTGTCGTTTCGTAAGTCTTCTTTTCCCTGTCCTTCCACGCATAGCCTCGGGCCAGCGCTTCATCTTTACCGATTGGGAAAAAATCATAAGCTGCGGTTTCGTTATAGCCGAAAACGGAAAGCTCGTCCGGAAAATGCTCGCCAAAACCGTATTGCCGTCCCAGCTTGTCCACATAAGTCATTTCTTTCATCTGGGCTATTATCCGGGGTACTAGCGCTTCATACTCCTCCTTTGTGTATTTTTTATTCAAAATGGCATACTCGCCTTTTTTGAGTCCGATACAGCCGAAGCAGTAGCCGGAACCGGGGCAGGAATCGCAGTAAAAAAGATCATGCGCTCCGGTCCAGCATTGGGTGCAAAAGGAAAGACGGGAGGAATTGATACCGCAGTTCTCGGACTCGTATATCAGTTCCGAGTTGTTGCCCCACTCGAAATAATCCATGCAATCCTGCGCATCAAACACCGAAAACAGGAACTTGCCGTCCCGCACATTGATGCAGTCGAAGGACTGATGGACATTTTTGGAATTGGAAAACCAGTTGCCGGAAACGTCTTCGGATTTTATGGAATTGATAGCTTTTTGCGGGAATTTTTTTCTGAATTCCGGAAATTCCTTCTTCATCCTTTCGATTCCCGAGGCCGTATGGAGGCCGAGCTCTTTCAGTTTTTCAAAATAAGCTTCTTTGGAATATTGTTCGTTCCAGACACAAAACTGCTTGTTAATCAAATTCACGCAGCCCACGCAGTTGGAACAATTCCGACAGGCATACAAGAAAGAGGAGTCCCGGCAATTATGGCTTTCCTGGGAAAACCGGGTATTGTAACTGTTTTCGCAGTTCACACATTCATAGCACAGCTCCAGATTGCTGGCCCAGGCGCAGTCGCTGGTATCTTTCAGGTTTTCCACTACATACGAATAAAAAGAGTCCAGCGGCGTGGTTGCGCGGAAGACCATGTAGGAATTCTTTGGGTCGGTTACCCGATGGACATACGGACTGTTTACGGATAATCCCTGCCTTACCAAAGCCATCTTTGGCACTTTTTGTAAAAGTTCCCGGAATTGTTCAAAGAACGGCCGGGAAAAATCGTAGTCCATGCCGTATTGATAAGGATCCCATTTATCGGAATACCAGTCGTCGGTATTGTATACGGGAAAAGGCGCGTCCGCCGGATACATGGAAAAAATTTCACTGCTGGAAATATCACATTTCCGTTTATATAAAACTCTCTCGTTGGTGCTGGCCAAGCGGCGGAGAAATCTGCAATCCGGACAGAAGGTCGGCGGAGGGACTTTTATTTTTTCATAAAAACCGAGATCGTCGGTCTCGATAATAAATTCTTTCTTGCAGTTTTGGCAAGATCTTTGTTCCATAAAGGATCAGAACAGTTTAATAATATCGTGATAGGTCACCAAAAGCATAAGAAGAATCAAAATGATAAAGCCCATGGAGTTCGCAGCGTTGACCACTTTTATATTCATAGGAGAACCTTTTATCTTTTCAATCAGAAGGAAAAGCAGGCGGCCGCCGTCGAGCGCGGGAAAAGGCAGGAGGTTTATGATTGCCAAGTTCACGGAAATAAGCGCGGCAAATGATAACAGATAAGCAAAGCCAAACTGGTACGCGTCACCCACGACACCCACGAGCCCTACCGGGCCGGTTATGGATTCCATGCTGCCATTGCCCGAAAGACCGTCCTTAATGATGTTATAAAGTCCAAGGAAGGTTGCTTTGGTGAGAAGCAGGGTATATTTCAGTCCCTCACCAAAGGCCCTGAAAATGCCGAGTTTCGCCGTACCGATCTCGTCCATGGCTATGCCCAGGGTCGGCTGTCCGGTTTTGATGTAGAGCTCATCCACCAGAGTTATCGATTCTTCGGCTTGTCCACGGATGTAGCTTATGCCCAAGGGGTATCCCTCGGAAACTCTGGACCCGCGGGTAGTTATGAAATTTTTCAATTCGTCAGGATTCGGATCTCTTATATGATCATTTGAATCGGAAGATGCGGGTAATGATATTTCAATTATTTTATCTCCCGATTGCAGCCCCGCAGCAGCGGCCGGAGAATCTGCCATTACGGAAACAATCACCAGGTTCACGTTCTCAAGTGTGTAGCCCGCGCTTTGGCTCTGCGCCACCGAGGTCGGAAGCCCGGACATGAAACCAAACGAGAATAAAAACCACGCCAGGAGAAAGTTCATAAATACCCCGGCCACGAGCACGACCGCCTGCTGCCACTTTGGCTTATGGATAAAGCTTCGAGCACGGTCGGGGCCGTTAGTATTTTCCTCATCCAGAGTTTCCCCGAATATTTTCACGAAACCGCCCAAAGGCAGGAGGTTTATCGTGTATTCCGTCTCGCCGAATTTTTTGCCCCAGAGTTTCGGCGGAAATCCGAAACCGAACTCATCCACACGGATACCAAACTTTTTCGCGACAAAAAAATGCCCAAATTCATGGACCAAAACCAGCACCAAAAGAATTATTATAAAAATCAGTATGTTCATGAATTTACCCCATCACTTCTTTTTCTTTTCGGTCAAAAGCGGTTTCTAGATTTTTATTGGCTTCGTCTACCACTTTCTGTAAATCGTCCTTACCGCGGAATTTTTCGTCCTCGGTCATTTTACCTGTCTTTTCTTGAGCTTGAATGTCATCCCACACACGTTCTCGTTCCCGGCGTACGGCTATCCTGGACTCTTCCAGCTTCTCACGAAGAACCCTGACGAGGGATTCCCGCGATTCCGTGGTGAGCTGCGGAAAAATAACCCGAAGCCCCGTGTCGTCGGGGGCGACCGACAGGCCCAAATTAGCGGCCACGATGGACTTTTCGATGCCCTTGACCTGGCTTTTGTCCCAAGGGGTTATCCGGAGCGTTTTTGGGTCTTCGATGGAAACCGAGGCCACGTTCTTTATGGGAACATGCGAGCCATATGACTCAACCATTAGGCCGTCGAGGATCATGGGCGAGGCCCGGCCGATGTTTAGCTGGCTGTATTCCTTGGCCAAAAACTCTTCCACTTTTTTAAGTTCAGTCTTTAGTCCTGAAAAATTATACTGCATATCTTTATTGTATCACAGGAGTGATTAATGCGACAGACTCCAATAAATTTTTAACGGATGAGCCGGGCATGCGGAGAATCTCCCTGACTTTGAAAAAATGTTCGAAGCTTTTAATGGGAAAACCACCTATCCCTGATTTTTTATGAAGAACAAGCTCCAGACTATTTAAAAATTTTAAGGCCTTAGCTCGTGCGGAATCCGAGAAAACGTTTTTTTCCTCTTCTTCCGGTTCGGCAATAATTCCTTTGATAAGTTCGAGCCTCTGCGTCCCGGACATGGCCAGAAATTTTTCTGCTGTCTTGTCACGGCCCTCCGCCAGAGCTGGCTGACGAATTACGAAAAACCGGGAAACAAGGGTTCGGATCAAGGAGTTGGTATCCGGCACAATCACGAAAAAATGTGTATTCGGTATCGGCTCCTCGAAAACCTTAAGCAGGGTGTTTTGAGCTTCGAGCAAAATGGAGTTGGCGGAAATCACGAATATTTTTTTATCAGTAGAGAAGCTTTTTTCTTTCTCGTAAGCTTTGAGATTGCGGGCATCCTCCATTTTAAAAGCATCCACGCTGATATGCATAAAATCCGAATTGGCGCGGGTAGCAACGCCTGCGTCTTCCAAAAACTCCAAAAGCGCGGGCAAAACTTCTTCCTGCGCACCTTCGATCAGGTATGCATGGTGCAGGTTGTCTTTGTCTAGCTGTTTAAAAACACTCATCGCTATTTTATTTTTTACTTAAGACCGTTTTCTTGTATACATCCAGGTGCTCGAGCGCTATGCCCGTGCCTTTGACTACGCAGAACAAGGGATCTTCGGCCACGGCGGCTTTGACGCCGGTCTTCCTGTATACCAGGTCCGTAAAATTGCGGAGTTGCGACGACCCACCGGTCATAATTATGCCGTGGTCGATAATGTCGGAAGCAAGTTCGGGCGGGGTTTCCTGCAGAACGTCCTTGATAGCTTTAATCACCTGCTTGAGTTCGGCGTCAATGGCTTTCACTATCTCGTTCGTCCCCACCTGCGCGGAACGCGGCAGTCCCTGAATGAAATCCCGTCCCTTGATGGTGACACGGAGCTCTTCCTCGAGCGGTACCGCAGCACCGATGCGGATTTTTACCTCTTCCGCCGTGCGGTCACCGATGGCCAGGTTGAAAGTTTTCTTAATGTAGTCGGCGATAGCCGCGTCGATTTTATTACCGGCACATTTCACGGATGTGGAAGCGACAATGCCACCGAGCGAGATTACTGCTACGTCCGTAGTGCCGCCACCGATGTCCACGATCATATATCCTTTGGATTCGTAAATAGGTATGCCTGCGCCGATGGCCGCTAGTATCGGTTCCTTGACCACATACGCGTTCTTGGCTCCCGCGCGGATGGCCGCTTCCACTACCGCCCGGCGCTCCGTCGAAGTAACTCCCGCAGGCACGGAAACCATCACATCCGGTTTGAATAAATTCCACTTGCCCATGGCCTTGCTGATGAAATACCGGAGCATGGCCTCGGTCACCCGGTAGTCGGCAATAACTCCGTCTTTCATCGGGCAATAAGTAATGATGGATTCCGGGGTTTTGCCTATCATATCCTTGGCTTCAAATCCGATAGCGAGAACTTTGTTGTCCTGCTCGGAGACCGCGACCACCGAGGGCTCGTTTAAGACGATGCCTTTACCGGGGGCAAATACCAGAGTATTGGCGGTACCCAAATCTATTCCGAGTTTCTTTGAAAAAATTCCCATAAGGGCAATATAGCACACTTTTATGTTAGAATGAAATTGAAAAATCAGATGAAAATCTTATCCGTCATACCTCTCAAGAAGGGCATTCCGAAGGGCGCTTTGACCTATTTTACGAGCCTGCCCGTTCCCGCAGGGCACATAGTTTCCGTGCCGATAAGAAATAAAAGCACTCTGGCCTTGGTGCTGTCCTCGCAGGAACTTGAGGAAGCGAAGGGTGGAGTTAAAAAACTGAAGTTCAACTTAAAAAAAATAACCGGAGACAGGGGGCCATCGCTCTTCCCGAGTGAATTTTTGGATGCCGTTTCGGATGTTTCCAGATATTTCGCCCTGCCTCCACACTCGGCCATCACTTCCCTCATACCCAATATTTTCATTGAAGAATACAGTCACCTCGCTAAGATAAAGCAGGAAGAGATAAATTCTCCGCAAAATACCGGAAATAATCTGCGCGCCGAAAAATTGCTGTTCCAGTATCCCCTTCCGGACAGAATTTCCATCCATAAAACCCTGGTGCGCGAATCTTTTGCGCGCGGCAAATCCATATTCATAATTCTGCCCACTGAAGGTGACGTGAACAAATTCGCCTCCCTCCTGTCCCGGGGCATAGAGCAGTTCACTTTCACTTTTTCGAGCGGCGCGAGCCCGAAAAAAAACTTAAAAAGATATGAGGAGCTCGCGGCTTCCAGTCACCCCGTGCTGATTTTGGGCACTCCGCCCTTCTTGTCCATGCCCAAATGCGGTATCGGCACCGTAATTCTGGAACACGAAAGTTCTTCCGCCTACCGCACCGTTTCGAGGCCATATTTGGATCTGCGGGTTTTTGCGGAAATATACGCTTCGAAAATAGGCGCCAAATTCATCCTGGCCGACGACCTGCTCCGATTCGAAACTATCGCGCGGAAAGACGAGGATCATCTGCACCCTCTGTACCCGCTGTCTTTCCGGATTGATTTTCCGGGAATTATCGAAATAAAAGAAAGAACCAAAAAAGACCCAAAAAAAGACCCTAGGGGCGGCTTTCAGGTATTCTCCGAAGACTCTCTCCAAATAATAGGCCGCGCTTTGCGTAGTGAAAAAAATGTGGTCATTTTTTCTCTCCGCAAAGGACTGGCGACCCAGACCGTGTGCCGGGACTGCGGCGAAACCCTCCAGTGTGAAAATTGCTTCTCGCCCTTGGTACTCTATATGGGCGGAGATGGTAAAAAAAGGATGTTTGTCTGCAACCGCTGCGAGAAGGATTGGGGCGCGGATATAACCTGCCGGGGCTGCGGCAGCTGGAACCTGATGCCTTTGGGCATAGGCACCGATGCGGTATACGAAGAGATTAAGAAGAATTTTCCGAAAGTTAAAATATTCCAACTCGACAAAGAGTCCGCAAAAAGCGCAAGCGGCGCAAAAAAAATAGCCCGGGAATTCGAAGAGGAGACCGGCGCGATACTCGTATGCACGGAGATGGCTTTCTTTTATCTGGAAAAGCAGGTTTCTCTGTCGGTCATTGCATCCTTTGACTCGCTCTGGAGCATTCCCAATTATAAAATGAGCGAGAAAATACTACAGCTCGCTATCCGAATCGCGGAAATCACCGCCGAAAAAATAATAATTGAAACCAAAAATCCGAATGATCCGGCCATCCGTGCCATAGCGTCAGGCAGTTTATTGGAGTATTTTCGAGAAGAGCTGGAAGACCGCAAAAAGCTCGGCTACCCTCCCTACAAGAGATTCATAAAAATAACTTACCAGGGGGACAAAGAAGAGACCAGGAGAGCGCGCCAATTTTTGGAAGAAACATTTTCGGATTATTCTCCGGAGATATTCAGCGGATTCATATCTAAAAACAAGGGCAAACATGTCACCAATGCTCTTGTAAAGCTTGAGCCCCGGAAATGGTCCCTGTTCGATATTTCGGCCGGATCTTCTATCGATGAAACCTTGCTCTCAAAGATATCCGCCCTGCCTTCATTTTTTGAAGTTCAGGTAGACCCGGAAGACCTCTTGTAGTTGCTAATTTTTGAGTTAAGTAATACTATTTACTTATGGAAAATCAAAAAAGAGTTATCAGAGTTTCGAAAAAGGCCGCTATTTTTGTCGGAATTCTCGTTGTTCTGGGAGTTATTGCCTGGACGTTTTTTGTAAAGTCGCAGGATAAAATTTATCAGACAGTCAGCGTAAGCGGAGTCGGAGGAGGGCAGAGTGTTATGGCTCCACAGGCCGAAGATAGTTCTAATATTGCTTACCCTGATTACGGCAGGCCTTATTATCAGGACAACTCTTCCGCAAAAGACACCCGGGAATTCATGAAGGTTTATTACAATACCGAGATAAAGACCCGCGACGTCAAAGATGTGACCCGCGACGTCAAAGGTGCTATCCGGGATGCGGACGGCAGAATAGACAATATAAACGAAACTCCCAAGTACGCCTATATAAGTTTTGTAGTGCCTAAAAGTAAATTTGAAAATTTTAAAGAAGAGATTGAGGGTCTGGCTCATGAAAAACTCGTAGTGGAAAACACTTCTTCCGAGAACCTGCTCGGCCAAAAGCAATATATCGAGGAGCAGGAAGAAAATGCGAAAACCGCTTTGGCGGACCTTAAAAAAGAGCTGTCCGACCTGAACGCCAGCCACACGCAGGCGGTCAAGGCGTTTCAAAACAGCATAAACGCCAACTCCTTGGAACTCATCCGCGTGCGCGAGGCTATGGCGAAAACGTCTGACCCAGCCACATTGTCGAGCCTGAGAGCACAGGAAGCAAATCTTGTGAACAGTGTAAAGTCTCTTTCTGAGAACTTAAATTCCGAGAATTCGACTTTCAACATTAAGAGTCAAAATTTGAAAAGCCAGATTGAAAATACCGAGAAATCACTTGAAAATATCGCCGAACAGGATGAGGATTTTACCGACAACGTCGAGACAGTCAGCGGTTCAGTCTCCGTGCGGTGGGTTTCCGTATGGCAATTGGCTAAAATATTCTCGCCCATACATCCGATCTGGGAGATATTGATCATCTTGGCAATTGCCTGGTACCTGCTCAAGCGCAAAAATTACGTGCCAGGGATAGAGTTCGTATAAACATCAATCCGTTCTAGGCCACAATAACCGTAAACTCCCCTCTCTGCTTGTCTGGATTTTTTAGGTAATAGTCCAAAACCTCCGCCGGAGCGCCGGTTTTAAATTCTTCATATATTTTGGTAAGCTCCCGGGCTACGCACATCTTTTTATTCGGGCAAAATTTCACGAGTGATTCTAGCGTCTTTAAGATGCGGTGGGGAGATTCGTAAAAGGCCGTGGTGCGCTTAGACTCCGCGATTTCTTTGAAAAGAGTTTCCCGACCTTTTTTGTGCGGCAGAAATCCCAAAAAAATGAATTCGTGCGTGGGTAAACCGGAAGCCGAAAGCGCGGCGATGAGCGCGGTGGCTCCGGGAACCGGCACCACATCTACGCTATCGCTGAGATGCTCTTTTATTTTTGAAATTAACACTGCTCCGGGGTCTGAAATTCCGGGAGTACCGGCATCCGACACCAGAGCCAAATTCTTGCCTTCTTCCAACAGCCCGAAAATCTTGTCAGTTTTTGAGAGTTTGCTTTGCGCATGATAACTCATGGTGGGTTTATGAATACCGTACTTGTCGAGGATTTTCTTGGTTTCCCGGGTATCTTCGCACAAAATCAAATCTACGCTTTTAAGCGTCTCAATCGCCCGGAGGGTGATGTCCCCCAGGTTCCCTATCGGCGTGGCAACTACGTAAAATTTAGGCATTTATTTACGATACTTCTTGGTACGCCACTTATCGGCAATTTTCACCCGGGTCAGCGACCGCTCCAGTTCGGTTTCGAAATGCTCGAAATCCACTACTTCTTTGCCTTCTTTCATTTTTTGAAGTTCTTCGGCCCGAGTTTTGGCCGTTTCTATTTTTTCGTCGGTCAGTTCGGAAATATGTTCCGCAAAATCCGCAAGTACAGCCACTTCGGTCATACCTGTCTCGTTTTTTTTAACTTCCAAAAATCCCCCGACAACCGCCATCGGTACATGTTCTCCATGGGCAAAAGCGACCACGTCACCTGAAGTAAGCGTGGTAATGAGCGGAATATGGTCCGGCAAGACGGTTATCTCGCCCAAGACGGTAGGCAGGCTGACCTGGTCCACCATCTCTTCCAGCACCAGACGCTCCGGGGTTACTATTTTTAGGTTAAGTTGCTTTGCCATAGATATTTAGGTGCCCTTTCCGCTAAAGGCGGACTTCGGCGCTAGGACATAGCGCCTCGCATGTAAAACTCATTCTCCGCTTTGCTGTCGTGTTTCCCGTCCAGTATCTCCTGAAACGAACGGATAGTGTCCTTGAGCGGAACATACTGGCCAGGGGTACCGGTAAATTGCTCAGCCACAAAAAACGGCTGGGACAGAAATTTTTGAATTTTGCGCGCGCGGCCGACGAGCTCTTTGTCGGCTTCGGACAATTCTTCCATACCTAAAATTGCGATAATGTCCTGCAGGTCTTTGTAGCGCTGTAGTACACGCTGGACCTCGCGGGCCACGGCATAGTGTTCTGCCCCTACGATGTTCGGATCAAGAATGGTGGAAGACGAATCGAGCGGATCCACGGCGGGATAAATTCCGATTTCCGAAAGCGAACGGTTTAGCACTACGGTGGAGTCCAGATGCGCAAAGGTCGTGGCCGGAGCCGGGTCGGTCAGGTCATCGGCGGGCACGTAGACCGCCTGCACCGAAGTAACCGAACCTTTGTCGGTGGAGGTAATGCGTTCCTGTAAGATTCCCATTTCCGTCGCCAACGTCGGCTGGTAACCCACGGCGGAAGGTATGCGCCCGAGAAGTGCGGAAACTTCGGAACCGGCCTGGGTAAAACGGAAAATGTTGTCGATAAACAAGAGCACGTCCTTGCCTTCGGCGTCGCGGAAATGTTCCGCCATAGTGAGTCCGGAAAGCGCCACGCGCAGGCGCGCGCCCGGCGGTTCATTCATCTGTCCGAAGACCATGGCCACCTTGTCGATGACTCCGGATTCTTTCATTTCATGGTAAAGGTCGTTGCCTTCACGAGTTCTCTCGCCGACACCCGCAAAAACAGAGTATCCTCCGTGCTTGGAAGCGATATTGTGAATAAGTTCCTGAATGACCACAGTCTTGCCTACGCCCGCGCCGCCGAACAACCCTACCTTGCCGCCTTTGAGAACCGGGCAAATGAGGTCAATGACCTTGATGCCTGTTTCCAGAATCTCGATTTTGGTTGCCTGTTCCGTGTATGCGGGCGCAGGGCGGTGTATGGGAAGTTTCCTGTCGCCGGAAACCTTTTTGCCATCGTCTATCACTTCGCCCAGCACGTTGAAAAGCCGGCCGAGAGTTTCCTTGCCTACAGGTACGCTTATCGGCCCGCCGGTGCTCGTCACCTTCATTCCGCGCGCAAAGCCGTCTGTGGTGTCCATAGCGACCGTACGCACCAGTCCGCCACCCAGATGCTGTTCTGTCTCAAGCGTCAGTATCTTGCCATTACTTTCCACATGGAGCGCCGTATATATTGCGGGCAGTGTCTCTCCGAAATCCACGTCTACGACCGGTCCGATAATTCTTTTGATTGTTCCTTGCATAATCTTGGATAAATTTTTAACTTATAAATTTTAATTTTATGAAATCGATGCCATGCCGGAGGATATCTCGGAAATTTCCCGGGTTATATTCGCTTGGCGCGCTTTGTTGAACGCAAGCGTCAAATCGCCTATCATTTCATCCGACGCTTCGCTGGCATTCTTCATGGCAAGCATGCGCGCTGACTGTTCCGAGGCACCCGACTCAAGCGCCATCTGGTAAACCTGCATGCGAGTTATCTTTTCCGCGAGTGATGACAGTAATTCTTCAAAATCGCCCTCGAACAAATATTCGATTTTACCGTGTTTTTTAAAAATCTCTTCGCCGCGGCCCTCGCCTCCCAGGTTTGCCAAAAGCCCTTCCAGGCCTTCTCTGGAAACCGGCAGGAGCTGTTTGATATTCGGTTTCTGGAGCAAAGGCGAAAGGAAATCCGTGTAAGCTACCAATATCTTGCTATATTTTGCCGTGGCGTATTCCTGCATGACCAATCGGGAAACCGGAAGTATGGCAGCCAGAGACATTTTATCCAAAAGTTCGGGGAAACTCGCGACTATATTCTGTCCGGCGCGGCGCATCGCGGCATCGCCTTTTTTGCCTATGGAAATAAAATCAAATTTTACGCCGTCCCGGTCTATTTTCAAAAGAGCTATGGCTTTTTTTATAATTTGCGCGTTGTAAGCTCCGCATAGGCCCCGGTTGGAAGTAATGAGGACTATGAGTATCCTTTCCTCTTCATCTTTTTTCTTTTCCCTGTCTGTAAAAAGCGGGTGTTTGGACTTGGGCATGTTTTCCGCAACAGATGTGAGAATGTCCCAGGAATATCCGGCGTACAGGCGCGAAGCTAGCGCGGAAGCAACCGCGCGTTTCATTTTGCTTGCCGCCACGAGCTCCATCGCCTTGGTGATCTTCTTGGTGCTCTTGATACTCTTTATTCGTCTTTTTATCTCTTTTGTTCCCGCCATTTAACTGTTATTTAAAATTCTTCTTAAATTCTTCGATAGTTTTCTTAAGTTCCGCTTCGCCCGCGTCGGTCCACATCTGCTGTTCTAAAATCTCTTTGAAAAACTTCTTGGCGTTCCGTTCCGCGTAGTCGGCAAGCTTTTCTTCAAATTCCTTTATCTTTTCCACGGGCACGTCGTCCATATAGCCTTTGGTCAGGGCGTAAAGGGTTACTATCTGCTTTTCAAACTTTTGCGGGGAATATTGCTTCTGCTTGAGCACTTCCACTGCGCGCTTGCCGCGTTCGAGCTGGCGCTTGGTATTCTCGTCCAAATCCGAACCGAATTGGGCGAAAGCTTCTAGCTCCCGGAACTGCGCGAGGTCGAGCTTGAGTGTTCCCGCGACTTTCTTCATGGCCTTTATCTGCGCAGCCGAACCCACGCGCGACACAGAGAAGCCCACATTGACCGCCGGGCGGATGCCCTTGTAGAACAGATCGGTCTCCAGAAATATCTGGCCGTCGGTGATGGAAATGACGTTTGTCGGAATGTAGGCGGAAATGTCTCCGGCCTGTGTCTCGATTATCGGTAGCGCGGTAATGGAACCGCCTCCGTATTTTTCATTGCGGCGGCAAGCGCGCTCGAGGAGACGCGAATGCAGGTAAAAAACATCGCCTGGGTACGCTTCGCGGCCCGGCGGGCGGCGAAGCAGGAGGGAAATTTCGCGGTATGCGACCGCATGCTTGGAAAGGTCGTCGTATATGACCAAAACATCCTTGCCCTGGTCCATGAAGTATTCCGCAATGGAAACCCCGGCGTAAGGCGCAATATAAGAAAGCGGAGCGGGTTCCGATGCTCCGGCGGAAACTATAACCGTGTACTTCATTGCGCCGCCTTCTTCCAGACGCGCCTCGATCTTTCGTAGTTTGGAGTCTTTCTGGCCAATGGAAACGTACACGCAGATCATTTCCTGGCCTTTCTGATTTAATATGGTGTCTATGGCGATAGCGGTCTTTCCGGTCTGGCGGTCGCCTATGATAAGCTCGCGCTGTCCACGGCCGATCGGAATTATCGCGTCAATAACTTTGAGCCCCGTGGCCATAGGTTTGTCGACTCCTTGGCGGGTTACCACGCCCGGCGCTACTTTTTCGATGGGGTACGCCCTGTCCGCCTTGATGGCACCTTTGCCGTCCACAGGCACACCCAAAGCATTCACTACCCTGCCTAAAATATTGTCGGAGACTGGAATTTGGAGAATTCTGCCAGTGGCTTTGACCTCATCTCCTTCTTTGATATTGGAAAAGTCTTCCAGAATGATAACGCCGATAGCATCTTCTTCCAGGTTGAGCACTACTCCTGTTTCTCCGCCGGAAAAAGTTACCATCTCGGACGACTTCACATCGGAGAGCCCGGACACTTTGGCGATGCCGTCGAAAACTTCCAGCACTTTGCCTATCTTTTCGGCTTTAATCTGGGCGGAAAACCCCTCGATCTCTTTTTTTAAATTTTCTACAATGTGGTTTGTGCTCATCCTGTTGTTGTTAAAAATTCTTGTAATTGCTTCATCCGATTTTTGACTGAAAGGTCTATGACTTCATCGTTCACTTCTATCTTGTATCCGCCGATTAATTTTTCATTCAAATTCTCTTCCAAAATCACAGTTTTGCTTCCGTAGCGTTCCTTTAAACTGTGGGTGATTTCTTTTTTTGTCGCTTCATTCATTTTCTCCACGCTAGAAACTTTGGCCACAATTTTCCCTTCATCGTCATTGATAATTTTATCCAAACGGGCAAGTATGTCCGGCGCTTTTGAGAGCAGCTTCTTCCGCGCTAAAAATTCAACTACATTTTTAAAAAATACGGGCTGTTCAGTATGAGATTTCTCTTTTCCCGCTAAATAGATGGCTTCTGCTATATTATTGTTTGATATTACAGTCATATTACAAATTATTTAAATCGGGTTTACTGCTGAGTATTTTTTCGCTTGCAAGCATCGCGATAGTCGCTATATCTTTTTTAGCTTCTTCTACTATTTTTACTTTATCAGCTTCCAGAGTTTTTCTCCCGTTTGCGATAATGCCGTCTACTTCTTTTTTCGCTTCTTCGATCATCGTTGCCTTCTTTGCTTCCGCTTCTTTCTTGCCGTCTTGGAAAATTTTGTTTGCTTCATTGCGAGCTTTTGAAAGCACTTCCTCATATTCAGCTTTAGTTTTTACGAGAAGCGTAGCATTGGTCTTAGCATCATCTATTCCTTTGCCTATTTTCTCGCTCCGCTCGGCCATAAGCTTCGAAAGCGGCTTGAGCGCAAAAACATACAGTACGGCAAAGACCACGGCAAAATTTACCGCTTGCGCTATGATGATTTTCCAGTCAATGTGAAAGGTTCCTATAATTGATTCCATAAAAATTAGCTTCTAGGTACTAGTCACTAGGTGCTAGCCAAAGAAAAACAGGACTAGAACCTAGAAACTAGAACCTAATTTCGCTAAATAGAGAACGCGATAACGAGCGCGTAAATCGCGATAGCTTCGGCGAACGCGCAAGCCAAAAGCATTGGCACCAAAATCTTGCCCGCCGCTTCCGGATTGCGGCCAATCGATTCCATCGCCTTTGAGCCTATCCAGCCGATGGAAATAGCCGGAGCAATAGCCCCCACTGCCATCACCAACGATTTCGCAAAAAATTCTGTCATGTGAATATCTTTGTTAAACTAATAATAATTTTGACCTTTATTGATAATTTAAGCCGTTTGCTCGATTAATTTTTCTTCGCTTTTCCCGTGTTCGTGGCCTTCCCCGCCTTGCCTAGTCGAGGCAGGTTCGTGCTCTTCGTGGTCGCTTGATGCTATGGTAAAGTAGACCACCGTTAATATCGCAAAAATAAGCGCCTGGATAACCCCAACCAAAAGTTCAAGGAACATAAACGGTATCGGCACGATATACGCCACCAAAGCCGCCATGGAGACCAAAAGCACTTCTCCCGCAAATACGTTTCCGAAAAGACGGAACGAAAGCGAAGCTATTTTTGCAAACTCGCCTATGATTTCTATAAGCCCGACAAAGAACGTTATCGGAGCAACCAGAATGATTGTGGGCTCGTGCCTTATCTTCCGGAATATATCCCCGAGCGCCTTTAGATTAACATATTTGTTTAAAGTTTTCCATACGCCCAGGGATAGGACTCCGAAGATGTTGGCGCCCACCACAGCCATTACTGCGAGCGCGAGCGTGGTATTTATGTCCGCCGTACCGCCCCGCAGATAGGGAATAAAGGCAAGCCCCTCCTCGCCCCGCTCAATTATACCAAGACCTCCAAGTGGCATAATACCCAGCCAGTTGTTTACCAGTATGAAAAAGAAGACGGAGATGGCTATCGGAAAGATCTTGAGCGACAGCGCGCGGTCGTTGGTAACCTGGTCGCACATGGCGAGCGCCCCTTCCACCATCATTTCAAAAATACTCTGGAGTTTTCCGGGAACCTCGCGTAGTCCTTTTCGTAAAAAAACCGATAAAATAATTATGACCGCGACGGCGACCCAGCTCGTGAGCAGGGCGTTAGTAAGGGTAAAATTTTCAAAATGTAAAATCGGTTCCGCAAATAATGTAATTTCTTGAGATATTTCTTCCATAAATTATTTATTGTTTCCGCGTTCTAATTTTTTCATATAATCTTTTACAATCTTCCATATGCCGTAGCAGGTGACTAGGAATCCGAATCCGGCCAGGGCAAGGAAAATTACCGGCTCCGTGCCGAAACGCCTGTCCAGAAATTTACCCAGAACAAGCGCGCCGACTATCGGCACCACGACCCAGGTGGAAACATCGCTCATGAGCTTGACACCTTCTTTCCACCAAGGCCCTCCTGTTAGATTTTTATTGTTCTCTTCCACAAAAACAAAGCCGCTTAGGCTTTCTCCTAGTATAAATGAAACATTGATTGTATGCAAATGGGGAAAATCTGTGAGCGTGGAAGGAATCGGACCTTCGACCTCT
>CAZWXV010000014.1:7303-23404 GCA_964637995.1 uncultured Candidatus Saccharibacteria bacterium | reverse complement strand
TCGGACACTTATATCGAAAAGGACGCGCAAATAAACAAAGAGATAGACCGCCTGCGTCATGCAACCACACAGGCGCTCCTGACCCGGCCGGACGTCATCATCGTCGCCTCTGTGTCCTGTATTTACGGTTTAGGTAGTCCCGAAGAATACGAGAAGGTAAACCTCAAGCTCGCGGTGGGACAAAAAATGGAACGCACCGTGCTCATGAAGCGGCTCATCGAAATCCACTTCGAGCGCACCAATGCGGACCTTACGCCGGGCACCTTTCGGGTGCTCGGCTCGCGCGTGGAATTCATGCCGGTCTCGGAAACTATTATGCACCAAGTGGAGCTTCTGGGCGGGAAAATTTCGGCCATAACCAAAGTCGACCCCATTTCTTCTCGGATTATCTCCGAGGAAAAGAGCGTATTTATTTTCCCCGCTAGGCACTTCATCACCGAAGACGCGAAACTGAAGCAGGCGCTCGTAAACATAAAGAAAGAGCTCGCGCTCCAGCTTAAAAAATTAGAGAAAGAAGGCAAACTCCTGGAAGCGGAAAGAATAAAACGCCGGACTAACTACGACCTCGCGATGATGCGCGAAGTGGGCTATTGCAACGGCATCGAAAACTATTCCCGGCATTTGTCCGGGAAAAAGGAAGGCGAACCGCCGGAAACGCTCCTGTCATATTTTCCGAAAGTTCGTCGGGAACATATTCGCCGTCATTCGCACTCTGTTCTGGAAGGGCAAGAACCATCTGTTGGAAGCAAAGACTCCTCTGAATATGTTCCCGACTTCCTGACCATCATCGACGAATCGCACGTGACCCTGCCGCAATTGGGAGGGATGTATGCCGGAGATGCTTCGCGCAAAAATACGCTCATGGAATACGGTTTCCGCCTGCCTTCCGCGAAAGACAACCGTCCGCTCAAATATGAAGAATTTGAGGAGCGCATTGGTCCGGTCATATATACCTCTGCGACGCCTGCGGAGCGGGAAAGGCAGGAAAGCGATCAAATCGTGGAGCAAATAATCCGCCCGACCGGGCTGGTAGACCCCGAGGTCATTGTACGAGGGGTTTCGGAAAAAGGAGAATACAAGGGTCAAATTCAGGATTTCATCATCGAAGCGGAGAGAACCATTGCCCGCGGTTTTCGGGCTATGGCGACCACCCTGACCAAGAAAATGGCGGAGGACCTGACGCTTTATCTAAAGGATAAAAAGATCAAAGCGGAGTATTTACACAGCGATATAAAGACAATGGACCGGATAAAAATCTTAACGGAGTTCCGCAGGGGGACATTTGATGTTCTGGTGGGGGTGAACCTTTTGCGTGAAGGCCTGGATTTGCCGGAGGTGGCGCTCATCGGCATATTGGACGCGGACAAAGAAGGCTTTCTCCGCTCGGAAACATCACTTATACAAATCATCGGCCGTGCCGCTAGGAATGCGGAAGGCCGGGTGGTACTGTATGCGGACTCGGTGACGGGCTCTATGGAACGGGCTCTCGCCGAGACCAACCGCCGCCGCAACATACAGCTCGCGTACAACAAGAAGCATGGCATAACTCCCCAGACGATAATGAAGAACATCAAAGACATCACCGAAGAACTGGAAAGCGAGCACGGCAAGGCCGTCAACGCAGAGCTTGCGCTGGATGTGGAATTATTCAAAAAAGTATTCGCCAAAGAAAAAAGCAACAAGGGTAAAAACGAATCCGACTCTATAAAAAACATTGCTCTTTCCGACGAAGAGCGAAACCAAGTGGTTTACGGGAAAATAATAAAAATAAAAGAGAAGGATATGAATCGCGCGGTCAAAGAACTCGACTTCGAGTCCGCAGCGATACTTAGGGATGAAATTCAGGCGTTGCAGGTAAAATATTTAAAGTAGTAAACACATGAATTCTTACGGAATAGACCTAAAAGATAAAATAATTTTCGCCCACAAAGGGTTTTTTGACCGGACCTCTTACAAGACTTATCGCGAAAACTCTCTCGAAGTTTTTAAGGCCGCAACCGCTAAAGATTACATTCAAGTGATAGAGCTGGATATCCGAAAATCCAAGGACGGTATCGTCTACTGCTATCATGGCAATATTTGGGAATACATATTCCTCTTAAAATTGCGCAGGCCGTTTGCGAAACTGAAGGAAAAATACGGCGTATCCCCTCTGGCGGAGATTTTAAAGGTGATTTCTCCGGACAAGGTCATTGTCTTGGACATAAAAGATACCTCGGTGACCAAAGAAGACATATTGAGCGCTTTTTGGGGGAAACGTTTCGAGGAGGTTATTATCGGCAACAAGTCGGTTTCCTACCTTAAACGTTTCAGCGATATGCCTAGGGAGTTCGTCAAAATGCTCAACGGCAATGCGCTTTCTATTTTTTACGACCTTAAAAGATTAAAAGAGGACAATTTCAAATATCTGGAAATAACTTTCCCTTTTCTGGCTACGAAGAAAATGCTCAAGAGCATCCCGGAAAGCGGCTTGGAATTCGTCGGGTTTCCAGCGGTTATATTTTTAAGCGAGAAGAGATATGTCCGTGCTATCAAAAAATATAAACTGCGGTATGTACCCGCTTATTTTGTAGATTAGAAATTTTTCATATTTTGTGCTATAATCGGGATAGTTTAATAGAGATACACACCCCTTAGGAGCTCGACGGGGTGGATTTGTGTTGTAAGGGAAAACTGGCCATGAAAACCGATAAAAATATAGATAAAATAATAGTCAAAGGCGCGCGGACGCATAACCTCAAAAACATCAGCGTGGAGATGCCACGCAACAAAATAGTGGTTATCACCGGCGTTTCCGGGTCGGGCAAGTCTTCGCTTGCCTTCGACACCATTTTCGCGGAAGGGCAGAGGCGCTATGTGGAGTCGCTGTCTTCGTATGCCAGGCAGTTCTTAAACCAGATGCCCAAGCCCGACGTGGACGAGATCTCCGGCCTATCACCGGCAATCTCCATTGACCAGAAATCCCGCTCCAACAATCCGCGCTCGACGGTCGCGACTATTACCGAGATATACGATTACCTGCGCGTGATGTACGCGCGCATCGGGCATCCGCATTGCCCCGTCTGCGGCGAGGAAATCAAAAAACTTTCGAACGAAGAGATACTGAATTTTATTCTGGAAAAAATAAAAAATCTAGAGAAAAAGAACAAACGAAAAGTCATGGGTGTGGAATGGGATGAGACGGAAATAACAATTTTCTCGCCGGTGGTGCGGGGTCGGAAAGGGGAGTATTACCAGCTCTTGTATGACTTGCTCGGCAAGGGCTTCGCGGAAATACGGCTTGACGGCGCAATGAAAAAACTCCGGGAGCAGATAACCCTTTCCAAAAACAAGGCGCACAACATCGACATCCTGGTGGATCGCTTTGCAGTGCACGAGTTTGGGGACGACCCGGTAGGCAGCCGCATGCGCCTCGCAGAAGCCATCGAGCGGGCGCTCATAGAGTCGGACAGCCTGGTAACTACGAGAATTGGCGAAGAAGAATTCATCATGTCCGCGAAATTCGCTTGCAAGAACGACGGATTTTCTTTTCCGGAAGTGGAGCCTCGCCTTTTTTCTTTCAATTCGCCCTATGGCGCCTGCCCTGCCTGTAACGGTTTGGGTACAAAGTATTTCATGGGCGAAGAAACCTGCGACGTTTGCCTTGGCGCGCGTCTGCGTCCGGAAGCACTCCATGTATTTCTCGCCGATGGCAAGAAGCAGGTAAACATCTTGCAACTTTCTTCTCTTTCCATCAAAGATGCCTATGAATTTTTCAAGAATCTTAAACTTTCCCCGCAGGAGAAAGAGATATCCTTGCCGGTGGTGCGCGAGATCGCGGACCGGCTTAAGTTTATGCTCGATGTCGGGCTGGACTACCTGGAGCTTTCTAGGAAAGCAAACACGCTCTCTGGCGGAGAAGCGCAGCGCATACGCCTGGCTTCCCAGCTCGGCTCCCGTCTAGTCGGGGCCTTGTACGTACTGGACGAGCCGACCATCGGGCTTCACCAGAGAGACAATGACCGTTTGATAAAGACGCTAGAGAATCTGCGGGACCTGGGCAATACCATACTAATAGTGGAACACGATGAAGATACCATTTATGCTTCGGATTATATGGTTGATATCGGCCCCAAGGCGGGAGTGCATGGGGGAGAAGTAGTGGTCTCCGGATTTCTCGATGACCTTTTAACCGCGAAGAAAAATCCAAGTCAATCCCGAACGCTTTCGTATCTCCGGGGTGAAACCAAAATTGAGGTTCCGGCAAAACGGCGTGACCCAAAGGGGATTCTCCGCGTGGCGGGCGGAAAAGTTTTTAACATCAAGAATATGAACGTGGAGGTTCCGCTGGGGGTTATGACCTCTATCACCGGCGTTTCCGGCTCAGGGAAAAGTTCCTTCATGTACGAGATACTTTACAAGAATTTGCAGGCGCGCTACGAGCGCAAATACCGTACCGCCAAGATTTTTAATGCGGCATCTTTTTCCGGCACGGAATACTTGTCGCGGGCGATTTTGATTGACCAATCGCCCATCGGACGGACACCCCGCTCCAATGTCGCGACCTACACGGGTTCTTTCACCCATATCCGGGACATGTTTGCCGAGACCGCCGAAGCGCGGTTGCGCGGTTGGAAAGCGAACCGCTTTTCTTTCAACGTCAAGGGCGGGCGGTGTGAGGCCTGCGAAGGCAACGGTCAGATCGCAGTGGAAATGCATTTCCTGCCGACCGTTTATGTCACCTGCGATGTCTGTCTCGGCAAGCGTTTCGACAAAGAGACCCTCACGGTAAAATACAAAAAGAAAAATATCCACGAAGTTCTCAAAATGACCGTGGAGGAAGGACTCCAATTCTTTAAGGATATCCCGGTCATATCGGACCGCTTACAGACGCTTCTCGACGTCGGACTCGGGTATCTCGAGTTGGGGCAGCCGGCGACCACGCTCTCCGGCGGGGAAGCGCAACGGGTGAAAATCTCGAGCGAACTATACCGGCCGCATCTAGAAAAGACCATATATCTTCTGGACGAACCCACTGTGGGGCTACACTACGACGATGTGCACAAACTGCTCGAGGTTCTGAACAAATTGGTCGGCAAGGGCAACACCGTGGTCCTGATCGAGCACAACCTGGACATCATCAAGAGTTCGGATTATATAATAGATATAGGACCGGAGGGCGGAGTGGCGGGCGGCAATATTGTAGCCAAAGGCACTCCGGAAGAAGTTGCGGGCAGTACCAAAAGCTACACCGGCAGATATCTGAAGAAAGTTTTAAGAAAATAACATGGAGTATGCCAAACTCAAAAAACTAAATCTGCCCGACAAACCCGGCGTGTATTTTTTCGTAAAAGGCGGCAAGATTTTATATATCGGCAAAGCGACTTCGCTTCGAGCCCGGGTCCGCAGTTATTTTAATCCGGACCTTTATCTTAAGAGGGGACCCATAACCGTAGAAATGGTGGCGGAGGCCCGCGGCGTAAAATGGGAGGTGACCGGCTCCGTGCTCGAGGCGCTCATTTTAGAGGCGAACCTTATAAAAAAATATAAGCCCGACTACAACATAAAGGAAAAAGATGATAAAAGTTTTAACTACGTGGTGATAACGAAGGAAAAATTACCCAAAGTAATAGTAGTCAGGGGGCGAGTTTTGGAAAAATACAAAGGCTCCGTTTTTGGGCCATATACCAGTAGCCGAGAGCTTTGGGAAGCGATGAAAATAATTCGCCGCATCTTTCCTTATCTGGATGAAAAAAGCAAGAATTATCTCGAATTCTACCGCCAGATAAATCTTGCGCCCGACTTGAGCGATACTAAATTATACAAGCAAAACATAAAGAATATAAAATTATTTTTTTCCGGCAGGAAGAGGCAGATATTAAGAAACCTGAAGAAAGAAATGAAGGTTTACGCTAAAGCGCGCGAGTTCGAAAAAGCGGGCGAGCTCAAAAGACAGCTCTTTGCGCTCCAGCATATCAACGATGTGGCTCTTTTGAAGAACGAGGGTGCTACCGTTCATAATTTCTCGGCCCTGCGCCCTTCCCCGGTACGAGGCTGGGGCGGGACCCTCGGGCAGCTCGAAATCCTGAACGGCAGCACCCGTATTGAGGCTTATGATATAGCGCACATGGGCGGCAAAAATATGGTGGGGGTGATGACAGTGTTAGAAGGCGGGGAACCTGCCAAAAATGAGTACCGGAAGTTTAAAATAAGAACGCAGACAGATGCGAACGACACTGGCGCGCTCCGGGAAGTGCTCGAAAGAAGGCTCTCGCATTCCGAGTGGCGCTACCCCGATCTCATAGTGGTCGACGGCAGTACGGCGCAGATAAATGCCGCCCGGAAGGCTTTAGAGAAAGCAGGCATGGAGATTCCCGTGGTTTCGGTGGTCAAGGACGAACATCATCGGCCCAAGTCCATAGGCGGGGACAAAATCCTCGCCCGCAAATACGAAGCGGAGATACTGCTGGGCAACAGCGAGGCGCACCGGTTCGCCATCGCTTATCATAAAAAAATGCGGGGCAAAAATTTTCTCCCATAGTATACTTAAAGTATGGACAAGAGCACCGAACTTAAGAAACTGACAGAGGAAATGGTGGGGGACATGAGTTTGCCGCTTCGGGAGGCAAACCTCGTGTTTGGGGAAGGTGATCCGGACTGCCAGATTCTTTTCATCGGCGAGGCGCCGGGGATGAACGAAGACCGCGAGAAGCGGCCTTTTGTCGGCCGCGCGGGCCAGCTCCTGCGCAAGCATATACGCGCCCTGGGCTGGAAAGAAGAGGAGGTTTACATTACCAATATCGTCAAACGCCGCCCGCCGGAAAACCGTGACCCGAGCCCCGAAGAGATCGAAAGCTATAAACCATACCTGGCCAGGCAGATAGAAATACTAGCTCCAAAAATAATTGTGCCTCTGGGCCGGTTTTCCATGAATTATTTTTTACCGCTCGCCAAAATAACGCGCGACCAAGGCAAGCTGTTTAAAGCCGACAATTATTTTATTTTACCCATGCTTCATCCCGCGGCGGCGCTTCGGGGCACCACGGCAATGGACATGTTCGCGGAAACATTCTCCAGGCTGCCGCAGGCGCTCCGGAAAGCGAGCGGGGAAAGTTTTGACGAGCCGGTCGAGCCAGCTCCTTCTCAAAAGCAAAAGAAAACCGAAGACATTCAAGCCAAGCTTTTTTAATTACCGAGTTAACTCATGAGTTTCTAAATGATATACTTTAGGTATGAATAAAAAACTCGCGGTTGCCCTGTTATCCACCCTCGGGTTTGTGGCACTAATGATGGCAGGGTATTTAAGTTGGGAGTATAAAAAATTAAGGCAGCCTTCTCCAGATTCGCAACCTATCTCAAAACAAGAGATGGAAGACGGTGAGTTTGGTAATAAAACCCAATCAATTTTAAATGGTACTTATAAGTTTTTTTCTAATGACAATGAGATAACCTTTACAGATGGTATTTCAAAACGAGAAGGTCAAGGTTTTATCGCAGAATCGAAAATTGACGAAGGTGCTATAACCTTCGGAGAGCTTAATGCGGATGGAAATGAAGATGTTGTTTTGGTGGTGCGTAACCAGTCTACGTATTTTGATTCGGAAGGGCGTAAAGATGAATATAATGAATTGCATCTATATGCAGTTTTATTGAACAACGAAACCCCTTTTTTAGTTAAAAATATTTCTTATTTATATGACAATACCGAGATAATATCCATCGTTATAGAAAATGGAATTATAATTATGAATTTTAGCGTCGATTCCGACGATGGTCGCGGACGGCAAGAATTTACCGCCGAATATAAACTAGACCTCGACGGAGACCAATTAATAAGGCAAAGTTTGCGTCCTAAAGAAAATATCCTTTCTAAATACCTAATCATGAATGCAATCTATTTCCCGGGGACAACTTTTGCCGGTCCAAATACAGAAGTAAGTTATCATGAAGGCGTGGCACAGCTTTCTGTGCAATACGAACAGGATAGTTCGGAATCAGAGATAAATAAGGATTTCATAGTGATCGATGACTTGGATAAAGATGGCACGCAAGAAGTGCTATTTCTTCTGGAGGATTGGTACTACAACGTCGGGGGCTTTTCAGGCCAGATTGATCAATCTCTTAATGTAGCCCACAAAAACGGAGATAAATTTTCTATAATCGCTCAAGCTACGATTGAACAGGCCAGCGTAGGGGAAGGAGAGTCTTTTGCCACAGTTAAGGCGCTCACCGCAGAAAATAATGTGATTACTTTAAATATCGAAAGAGAAACGGGCTGCTCGAATTTACCGGCTAAACAGGTTATGCAAAATTATAAATTCGCTGATGGAAAATTAATCCGATTGGATCAGTTAGAACAAGAAGGAGAGATAAACATTACACTTCTTTCTCCTAAAAAAGGGGATGTGTGGAAAATAGGAGAAACTCATAAAATAGTCTTGAGCCAGCCCTGGCCCTTTGAAGATAATTGTAATAATACTGTTGAAATAGATGGAGGCGATTTTAATTATGCAAATTTAGCAACAGAAGATGGCAGAACTATAATTTTTAGAAAGGGGCAAAGTGAATATACATGGGATAGTCAACATGTTTTTCCATTATTTGCAGAGTCAGATAAACCTATTTCAGCAACTCCAGGAGAATACGATTTACGCATTGAATCTTATGTCGCAGATGGCCCAGGATACGTTTTGATTCAAAGTGAACCTTTTCAGCTAGTAAAATAATTATTGATGCAAAAACATAGAAGAGAAAATAAAAAACAGGAGAATGTCGTTATTTTACACAATATTCGGAGTGTGGAGAACGTAGGCGCTATGTTCCGGACCGCGGACGCGGCGGGGATCGCTAAAATTTATCTTACTGGTTACACGCCCGCGCCGCTGGATAGATTTGGTCGCAAAAGGAAAGATATGGCCAAGTCCGCGCTCGGCGCGGAAGAATATGTAAAATGGGAATCTAAAAAAAGCCTGCCCGCCCTTTTGCATAGCTTAAGGCAGGAAAAATATTTTATTATAGCGGTAGAGCAGGCCCCGAACTCCGTTGACTATCGAAAAATTAAATTAAAAAATAAAAACGTATTTATCATGGGAGCGGAAGTGACAGGAATTCCTAAAAATATTTTAAACAAGTGCGATGTAATAGCCGAGATTCCCATGCGCGGCAAGAAAGAATCTCTGAATGTCTCGGTAGCCTTCGGAGTAGTTATTTTTGACACTTTGGGCAGAAAATAGTCGTGCGGGTCTGGATAGCGGTTTTTTCAAGTGGGCTTCCACACCGGACGCACTTTTTTCCGCCCTTACCGTAGACTTTGTGTTCCCGGGCATAATTGCCGCGGGTGTCGTCCAGAAGGCGATAGGTGGCCACGGAAGAGCCGCCGACTTTTATTGCTCGTTTCATTATGCGAATTATGGCTTTATGTAAAGCTTTTGTCTCTCTTAAAGTTAATGAATTTGCGCTGCGCGCGGGCCGTATTTTTGCTTCAAACAAGCTTTCGTCCGCATAAATATTACCTAGGCCAGTTACAATTTTTTGGTCCATTAGTACCGCTTTGATCTTACCCTTTTTGTTTTTTAGGGCACCGCAAAGATATTTGGCCGTAAAGCCGCGGCCCAGAGGCTCCAAGCCATACAGGCCGAAATGATTCTCGGCCTCAAAAGTTTTTATGTTCGGGTAATACAGCAGGTAGCCAAACATGCGTGTGTCATTGTAATAGAGAATGCCGCGCTCAAGCTCGAAAATAATATGGGTGTGCTTGTTGGGCAGTTTTCGTTCGGATAGCTCGATAGGATGTCCGCCTATGACGGAAGGCTTATGGTCAAAAGTCTGGTATGCGAATTGGCCGGACATTTTTAAATGAGCCAAGATAATCTTGCCATGGCTCAGCCTGAAAATAAGATTTTTTGCGCGACGCTCTACGGCGATAAAATGTTCGCCCCGTATGCATTTTACGAATTCTTCTTTTTTCCGGCGGGAAGGCCGGCGAATGTTGCCCTTACCCGAAACAAGTTTGGGCTTCTTAACCTCCACGCGCAATATCTTTTGGCGGAGAATCACCCGCGTGAGCCCCCGGCGCAGATTTTCTACCTCTGGCAGTTCCGGCATATTTCTTATTTTTACTTGCCACCTAAAATTTTTAATGCTTCACGGATTTTTGCATTTGTCGTAGCCTCCGGAGAAGTTTTCTTTAGAGCGCTCCGAGCTTCGTTTTGGGAATAGCCGAGAGACTTCAATGCTTCCAGCGCATCCAATTCTCCCTGCAAAGAACTTCCGCTCTTCTCTTCGCCCATTTTGTCCCGAAGTTCGATAACTATTTTCTCCGCGGTCTTCCTGCCTATGCCGGAAATTTTTGTGAGGTAAGAGGTATCTCCTGTGCCTATCGCCCGGCGCAAAGTTTCTATGGTTGCAACTCCCAAGATGGCGAGTGCGGATCTGGGACCAATGCCCGAAACGTTCAGGAGCATTTCAAAGAAATTAAGATCTTCCAAATTCAAAAACCCATATAAATCCAAAGTGTCTTCGCGTATATGAGTGTGAATAAATAAGAAAATCTCATCTCCGATTTTAGACACCTTGGACAGGACATCGGGGGAGACACTGACCTTGTACCCGACTCCGCCGGTTTCGATAATCAGGAATTTATCGGTTTTCAATACTATTTTTCCTTTTAGGCTGCCTATCATAACTTAATATTATCACAATTTTTGGCACTCTGCCGCCATTTGCAATTTTTCGGTTTTTCTGGTAGATTTGCCCTATGCCAATAACAAAATCAGCTAAAAAAGCCATCCGCGTTTCTCTGCGCAAGAAGGCGCAGAACGACCTGCGCAAGAAAGCAATGAAGGAGATAATAAAGAAGATAGAAAAAATGGCAAAAACCGACAAGGCTGGTGCCCAAAAACTCCTCTCGGGAGCATTTCAGGCGATAGACAAAGCGGCGAAAAAAGGAATCATCAAGAAGAACAACGCCGGCCGCAAGAAGTCTCGCCTCGCGAAACTGGTCAAGTAAAAAAACAAGAAACTAAAAAGCCCCGTGTGGGGCTTTTTAGTTTAACTTTTAATGTTGAATAGTTGTGGTCGTGGTTTTTCCTTCGAAAGGCTGACCTCCGCCCATCAGATACTTTGCCAGAAGTATCAGGAGCAAAATGAGGATTATCAAGAGCAACCATCCGAACAAAGAGGTTGGCCAGAATCCTCCCGAGAGGAATGCGGCTGCGCCAAGAAGGTTCGTGGTATCTTGTATTACCTCCGGCTGCATGTTCCAGACTTGTGCCGATACATTTGCGGTCACGGTTTGCGGGAAGCCAGCCGGGTCTGTGTAAGACAAGACAGCAGGAAAGTTGAGCAAAGCTCCCGGCGGGGCGTCTTCCCGTACCCGGACCCGTACCGTTACCGTGCCTGAGCCGTTGGCTGCAAGAGTTCCCAGATTGAATATGAGCGTGTTGCCGGAAATTATCGGATTGCTTGGAGTGGAGTAGAGGTAGACTACTTCATACGGAAGATCCAGCCGGAGAACCAGGTTCCTTATCGCGCCAGTGCCGATGTTTTGGTAGTTGACGGTGTAAGTGATCTCATCGCCCGGCCGCGGTCTGGTGTTATCCAGAGTCGGCAATATGGGCTGGTTTCTGTCTATTGAAGAAGTAACCAAAACCAAAGACGATGCGGGCGGAGGCGTCGGGCCGCCGGTCGGGGGCTGACGCACCGATATGGTTACCGAATCGGTGTCCGAGCCTGTGCTGTTGTAGCAGGTGAGGGTATAGGTCCTGGAAGAAGAGAGCGAACCGGTATAGAACGAACCCGGACCGATGCTCTTGGTGCCCGCCCAGCCTACGGAGCCGCCGGAGGCCTGACAGGAAGTCGCCCCTATCGTGCTCCAGCGTACGAAAGTGGCGCCGTTGTAAGCGAGAGAGGTCTGGTCGGCGGAGAGTATGACTGTAGGCCTGTTTTGGTTCGGCACGAAGTTGTCAACGGTAACGGTTGTGGAAGCAGTATCTGACCCGTCTTCATTTTCGCAGGTGATGCTGAAAGTCGTGTTGTTGAAGAGGGGACCACTGCTCTGGCTGCCGCCGTTTCTGCTTTTAGAACCGGACCATGAATTGGCTCCTCCAGACGCTCGGCACGAGTCGGTATTGCTGGAAGGGTCCCAAGTTATAGTACTTGACTGTCCCGAATTAACATGAGAAGGATTTGCGCGAATAGTCACGCTCGGGTCGTCGCCATTATTGTCATTATCATCGTCGGTGCGGAAAGAAAGGACACTGCCTTCATCTGTACCCCGGCTGTTTCGCGCCACGGCGCGGAAGTAATAGGTAGTGTCAGGACGAAGATTATCATCAGTCTGGTCGTCGAAATCTTCAAAACCCGAGCCGGTGGACTGCCAACTAGTTTCATCTTCGGCATCCCCATCCTCGACATCATCGCGGTCGCGCCCGTATTCAAACCGCACTTCAGTAGAAAGTCCGTTGCCGTCCACGTCTCCGCGCAACGTAGCCTCATCTTTGTCTATATTTGTAGCGCTTCGGGTCGTTACATCGGGGCCCTGACCGCTAATACCCACGGTGATAGTTTGCGAATCAGTGTCTTCGCCGTCAGAGTTGAAGCACCTGATATTATAAGTTTTGTTAGAAAATAGAGGTCCGACTACGGTGCTGCCGCCGGAAGCACTAACATTGCCGCTCCAATCACCGGATGTGGTGCAGGTGGAGGCATTTTGTACGGTCCATATCAAAGTAGTAGTCTGGCCGCTGTTGATGCTGGCGTCGGTCGTCGAAAGGTCCACATCCGGCAGGGTAACCTGGCTGTTTACAGTCACAGTAACAGAATCATCATCCGATTGTTCTGCGGCGTTGTAACAGGTGATGCGATAAGTGGTGTTGTTTTGCAAATCCCCGCTATTGAAACTGCCGGAAGTGGCTTGGCTGCTGCCTCCCGGAAAATTGGGAGTGTTTGCTACACACAATGTTGCATTCTGCGAGGTCCAGCTGATGGTGCTGGAACTACCCGCGTTAATATTCATGGGGCTCGCGCTTATATCTACCGAAGGGAGTTGTGTCTGATTACCGACGGTCACCGTCACCGTGTCAAAGTCGGAGCCGGCGCTGTTGGAGCAGTCTATTCTAAATGTCCGAGTGCTGGTTAAAGTCCCGGTGCTTTGGCTGCCACCGGAAACGTTCTTGGAACCGGACCAGCCGTTGCTTGCTACGCAGGAAGTAGGATTTCCGCCAGTAGTCCAGCGGAGAGTGGTGCTTGTTCCGAAATCAATGCTCGTGTCGTCAGCGGTGAGGTCGACGGTCGGAGGATTGTCTTGAATTGCAGAAGTAGAGACCCGAACCGTAGCTTCACCGTAAACTTCACCGACGGGGTTGCCATTGGAATCCATTGCGTTGCGGGCGGTGACCCTAAGTATAAAACTTGAACCGGAATTAAAAAGACTAGTCGAAATATTTTTAGAGCCGGAATCGATTCCAACACTCGGAGATATACTGAAGACCTGATTACCATCTATAGTAATTTCTCCACCGTCATCTAGCGTGTATTCCAGAGTAGCTCCCGTGACAGTTACACCAGAGGGGATAAAACATGAGCTGGAATCAGACACAACTGTGCCAGAAAGCCCTGGTTGAGTAGCGGCGGTGCAGGTGACATCGGCACTAACCTTACCAGCAGGAATCAAAAAAGCTACTAGGGCTAAGCCGAATACGCCGACCAGCGCCGCTGCTCTTAAGCCCTTTAAAAATCGTGTTTTTTTATCATTCATGGTGTTTTTTACGATTTATAGTCTACTTAAACAACTAATAAAAATTTTGTATCTATATTGTATCATATTATATCTTTATGTCAATAGTCAACGTGTATACAGATTTAAGTGCTGCCCTGCCCACTGTCTTATTATGCTGAGCCGGTCCTGAGTATGAAAAATGAAAGTAAACGAAACACAGGGGATCCGCCAAGCGAACTTGGCGAACCCCCTGCGGCAAACGATGCGAGAAAGAGCTTATGGTTGAACGATCACGTTAACGACGTCGCGCAGTGCGTGGGGTTCGAACCCAGTGCACTGCTCGAAGAAGTCGAGCGTGACCATGTAGTTGCCGGCAGCGACGGTACGCGAGTTGAAGGCGTAGCCGAGCCAAATCGGATTCGGTGCTCCGGCCTCGGGTTGAGACTGAAGCACGTCGCTCGATCCGTCGCCGATGTTCGAAAACATACGTCCGCTGACTACACATTCCGAACGACGGTTGTGCGTGATCATGGTGTAGATCTTGAAATCGGCATTGCGGGGCACCGCATACGACGGTGCCTTGTCGGACCCACCCGGACTGCACTGGTCGAGATTCGACGGAGTGCCCGAGCACAGCCGCCATGACAGTGTTGCCAGAACGGGTGGTGCCGGCGCGACGTTGATGGTCACCGAGTCGTCGACAACCTGTCCCTGCGTACCTGTGCATCTGATGCTGTAGGTCGTGGCAGCAGTCGTCAAGTTCCCCGTCGAGAAGTTGCCCGATGACGGTTTGATGCCAGCCCAGCCAGCCCCAATGCCGTTAGCGACGCAGTCGCCGACGATGTTCTGCGATGTCCAGCGGACCGTTGTCGATCCATTGTACGGCAGATTCTTGTTGTCGGCGTCAATGTCGACCGACGGCGGCTGCGGCATCGTACCATCCTGCGGCGGAAGAGTAACATTCTTGCCGCAGAACGATGCCGTGTGCGAACCGTGGGGAGCTGTGCCCGTGTTCAGTGCGTACACGATGTTGAAGTTGTTGCCGCTGACCATCGTGATGGTGATGTGTGCCGGCAAGCCGCTCGGAACTTCTGTGCACGCTGCACACCCGGCAGTCGTTGTGATCTTGACGTTGAAGTTCCCCCCAGCTACCGAAACAGAAGAGGGGAGATTGGTGTCAACGTTGGTGACCACACACGTCGGTCCGGGGCACGTGATGCAGGGGTTGCAGTTGCCGCCCGGACACGAATCCGGATCCTGCTTACTGCAGTCGACGAGAAAGAGCGTTGACAGAATGGCCATGACCAGCATGGCCGCCTTGGACATGAACTTCTTCATGACGATCTCCTTACTTGCTCGCCCGTTCCCACGGGAAGCAGATGTAGTAGTCAGCGGCGGACGCCAGCGCGATTGTTCCTGCGGTGCAGAGGGCTCCCCGAAGGAAGCTACCTTCGCACGGGTTCGGAACCAACCGGCGCCAGCCCACTTGCGGTGGGAGTTGCCGGCCGACCGTTTCTCGAGCGGCTTGGTCGATGCCTTCGGGGGTGATGACCGGAACTTCCTTGATCGCCTCCTTGATGACCTCTCGCGTTTCCACCCGAGTTTCCACCACGGGATCAATCATCTTGACGATGATCGGTCCATCGGGTGGATGGTGGTTTCCGCACGCGTTGACGATCACTTCTCCGCCCCGAGACAGAGTGACCTTCATCAGGTCGACGGTTTTTCCGTTGGGTGCCGTCCACGTGATGAGCTCACGGTCGGCGTCCTTGGGAATGTCGACGAAGGTCCCGGCGGGGACAGCGCGGTTGTAATACCAGCGCTTACTTCCGCTGATGGGTCCCGGAGAGGGCTCCATCAGCACGCCGGTGTCGTACAGCGAGTAGTCGGTTTTGTAGCTCGGATCCTGGGGATCCATGTTGATCAGCGCGAGCGCCTTCTCGTTCGAGATGCGCGGGTCGCTGGTCTGCATGGCGTGAAGGTTGAGAGTGGCGGCGGACGAGAGAACGACGAACAGCATGACCATGATCCGATTCATCTGAGGGTCTCCTTGTTTTGTTTTGCTCCGCGTCAACGGAGCATCGGTTGATGGCGTTGGAACGGCGGGCTTGTGTTTCCTCTCTCTTTTTCTCCTTCCTTTTGTCGATGAACGATTAAAATCTTCGGAGCGCGCATGCGCCCCACTTTTCGGAGTCCGTTATTTATTATATCACCTTATAGGAAAAAGTCAATATTGACAACGTTAACAAAAATTTAATATAGAAAAGAAGTGGTCGGCACTTTGTGGTCAGTCATAAAATTCTGCTGAATTTTTGCCCGACCCCGGCTCGGCCCGTCGGCCTCCGCCGAGCACAGAAAAAAACTTTGCGTCAGTAAACTTTTTTATCTGTGCTCCCGGTAGGAAT
>CAZWXV010000014.1:0-7293 GCA_964637995.1 uncultured Candidatus Saccharibacteria bacterium | reverse complement strand
TCCTGCTAGACCATATACCAGAGGACAAGATAGATGAGCCTCTGTCCCTAAAGGTTATGGAAATACTTGGATTCTAATCCTCTCGGTAGGAATCGAACCTACATCACAACCTCCGCAAGGTCGCATCCTATCCATTGAACGACGGGAGCAGTCCTTCTAGATTAGCAGTTTTTAGCGAAAAGTCTATTTTAAAAACCTAGCGCTTCCATTATTTTCTCAGAAGGATGCTCTTTCATTTCCACCTCCGCGATTTCGCGTGAGGAAAAGACTTCATGTATATCTTCCGCCATTTCCAAAGGTATGTGGATGGATACCACCGGCATGAAGGCGCGTTCGGAGTGAATGAAGAGCATGGGTCGCAACAGCGGTTCCGGTGAAAAATCCGCCTGAACCCAGAAAGCCTTGATGCTCTCGTATGGGTACAAGCGATCTTTTACGCCGAGCCCCTCTTTGCCCAGTTCGTACGTAATAACCTCCGGTTTTTTTACAGCGAAAAACCCGAGCAGAACCCCGCCCAAGATAAGCAGGGCTGCAAAAAAATAATTTTCGAAAATAATGGAGGCGATGGAACCGGTTACCACGATGACCCCGAGCGCCCAAAACCAGTCGCGGCTCCGTTCTCTATCTTCATATTCCAAAGCTGACCAGGTCATCTTTTCGACAGGTTGGTTGTCCATCCATCAATTATACTCCCGCAAACAATCAAAATCAAAGAAAAAACACGGGGAAATCATCAGGTGGCAAAAGCGGCAATTTTCTGCTATAGTTTGCGCATGAATCCGGTTACATTGAATTTGGTTTTAATATTATTGATCTTCTGGACCATACCTTGGAAAGTTTACGGCGTGTGGCTTGCGGTCAAGAATAATCATAAAAAATGGTTCGTGGTCCTGCTTATTCTGAACACCGCCGGCATCTTGGAAATTTTCTATATTTTCCGGATTGCCAAGAAGAGCTGGGCCGAGGTAAGCGCGGCCTTCGGACAGGCCTGGAAGTCAGCTTGGAAATAAAAGCTAATAATACGGAGGCGTCGCATAGTGGTTTAGTGCACCTGTCTTGAAAACAGGAGTGCCGCAAGGCACCGTGAGTTCGAATCTCACCGCCTCCGCAAAATTATTATGATGACATATAATGACTCGGTCCTGCTTGCCCGTAAATTGAGAGAATTAAGTCCCGCCATATTTGGCATAGAATTGTTCGGTAGCGTGCTAAAGAACGGGCATGGCCGTGATGCCGACTTTATTGTCTTGGTTGATGATGAACTGGCAAAATACTGGTGGCGAAAAGAACGGGAGCTGATCCGGGTGCGATGGCCGGATTTTTTATATGAGCATCGGTGGATAATCAAAAAGTTCATGCCATTTTTGTATGTGGTAACGGTACACAACCGCAGAAAGAAAAGACTTGAGAACTCCGCGAAAATTTTGGGTATTAACCTGGCATCGCTCACAGATACTGCCGGCCGGATACCCGACTTTGAACTTTTCCTTTTCCCGGCCAAGTGGCGTACCGGCACGGAGATAAATATGAGCCTGATGCGGCAAGTAACTGATTTGGCAGACGACCGGAATACGCTTGGTTTTCTCCGACGAATCGCGCGGGACGCGGTTGCCCTGAAATAGAAACATAGCCAAACAATTAATTACTATAAAAATTATGACCACCGGCAGATTTTTAGGAATAGATTATGGCAAGAAACGTATCGGTCTGGCTGTCTCGGATGAGGGAGCTATGCTTGCGTTCCCTAAAATTATCCTGGAGAACAATACAGGTGTGTTTGAAAAAATAAAAAATATAATCAAAGAAGAGCATGTCGGAGAAATTGTGATAGGGGATTCAATGGATTTCACTGGTAAGCCGAACGCCATTGCCAAAGACATAGAAATTTTCATCGCGGAACTCGAGAAGCTCGCGGTCCCAATACTGAAGGAGAAAGAATTCCTGACTTCTGTCGAAGCTCGTAAGTTCCATGGCCCAAAAAGCAAAGTAGACGCCAGCGCCGCAGCGCTCATCCTGCAAAGATACCTGGACAGAAGAAATTTAGGGGCTTCATCATAGCATCCCGGGCAGGGATATCGTATAATAATTAATATGCTCGACAACGAGTTCAACAGAGTTTTGTCCCGGTATTTTCCTCCGCCGGCATTTCTTATGGCTCCTTCTTATGGCCTGGATATTTCGGATCAGTCTCTCAAATTTGTCCAACTTTTGCCCACCAAAGACGGTATTCGGGTCGGTCGTTTCGGGGAACGCAAGATTCCGCCGGGGATAATCGTTTCCGGCAAAATAAAAAACCTACCGCGGCTCGAAGAAATGCTCCACACCCTCCGCGAAGAAGAAGGCATAAAATTCGTACGGGTGTCTTTGCCGGAAGAGCAGGTTTATTTGTTCCCGCTCCGCCTCGAAAAAGCAGGGCTTAAAAATGTGCGCGAAGGCATTGAGCTTGCGCTCGAAGAGCATGTACCCATGTCGGCCCAAGAGGCGGTTTTTGATTACGATCTGGTGCAGGAAGACGACAACAGTCTCGAGGTAGAGGTGGCGGCTACTTCCGCAAATACCATAGAAAATTACCTTTCCGTTTTCCGGCACTGCTATATTTCCGTGCAATCGCTCGAGCTGGAAGCGCAGGCGATAGCCCGCGCAGTAATCAAAAAGGGCGATAAAGGCACATATCTCATAGTGGATTTTGGACAAACCCGAACGGGTATATTCATTGTCTCGCGCGGCGCAGTGGTTTTTACTTCCACCTTGGATATCGGAGGCGGTTCGCTTAACCAGGGCCTGCAAAAAAGTTTTAGCGTGAGCCCCGAAGAAGCGGAAAAGATGAAGGAAGAGTATGGGCTCCGACGCAACGCTATTAATAAAGAAATTTTCCCCGTGCTCCTAAACAGCGCTTCCGTGCTCCGCGACGAGATTGTAAAACATTTTTTGTATTGGAATACTCACAAAGACGAGGAAGGGGCAGGACGCTCCCCGATCCAGAAAATAATTCTGTGCGGAGGAGACTCTAATCTGATAGGTCTCGCGGATTATATTTCCATCAGCATGAAAATGAAAGTAGAAATGGCGAATGTCTGGGTGAATATTACGGATACCGGGCGTTATGTGCCCAAGATAAGTTTTAGGGAATCCCTGTCATATGCCTCGGCGCTCGGGCTAGCACTCGGGGATTTTGACTATGATTAACTTGGATTAAAAATATGATCAACCTGATCCCAAACCAAGAAAAGAAGAAAAAAGTCCAAGACTTCTATTTCCGTTTCCTGGCGGTTTTTATTGCAGTTCTGGGATTTTGCATAGTGGTCGGCGCGGTTTCATTTCTGCCGACATATTTCCTTTCTTCCGCCGGACGCACTTTGGCGCGGGAGAAGCTTGAAGCGCAACAAAACGAACCCCCGACCCGAGCGGATCAAAACCTTTCCGCTGTTGCCGCCGAGCTTGATCGCAAACTGGACCAGGTGGAAAGCGCAAAGAGAAGCGAGTATTTGATTTCCCGAAAGATAATCAATGAGATAGTGGTCCGAAAAATGGCCGATATCAAGATCACAAAATTTACATATGAGAATGACGGAACGGAAGGCCGGAAAGTAGCTATACAAGGGCAAGCGCCATCGCGCGAACGGCTGCTCCTATTCCGCAGAGCGCTGGAAAATGGCGTTGTTTTCAAAAAGGTCGAGTTGCCTATCTCTAATTTTGTGAAGGGATCCAACATAGAATTCAACTTAAGCTTGATACCTTATTAATAACACATGAACAACGCCGAAAAAAATTTCAGAAAATTCAGAAAAGGCCCCATCCTGCTGGCCGTGGGGTTTTTGGCGGCGTCTTGCTTCGGGTTTTTTTATGTGTTTAAGGCAATCAACGAGAACAAGGCGGTTGCATCAGAAGCGCTCCTGGCCTGGAAGGCAGAAGAAACCAAACGCGACGAAGTAAGATCGCTCGACAAGTTCCTGGAGAGCGTTCGGGATGATAGAGCATCACTAGACGGGCACTTCGCGCAAAGTTCCAACGCCGTGCCTTTTCTGGATTCTTTGGAGGAACTGGGGGGGCTGGCCAGCGCAAAATCGGAAGTATTGTCGGTAGAAATGCCGGTAGGCGGCAGCGATCTTTTGGTGACGCTCAAGGCGGAAGGCAGTTTCAAATCCGTTTACAAATTTTTAGAGCTCCTGGAAAATTCCCCGTACGCGCTTGAGTTTGTGAGTCTCGATATTGGCAGGGTCAGCAAGACGGACGCGGCGGCGGGCTGGGAAGGATTTTTCAAAATAAAGCTGCTGACTTTTACCCCCTAAACACCGGCCATGAAAATTGACATAAAAAATTTATTTAAAAAGAAACGGCATTTCCGGAAAGGCGGATTTCACGCCAATCCCAATATCGGCTGGGAGCTTACCCTCGCCCTTGCGTTCGTGGTTATTGCCGGTTTCTTTGTGTTCGGATTTTCTCTTTTCATGGCGACGAATAGAGAATTTAACGAGCCTTTCTCCGGCGGCCAGAGCGGCACAACAAGTATTCGGGAAGAAAAACTCCGAAACGCACTTAAAATCTTTTCGGAGCGAGAAGAGAGGTCCAGAGAAATCCTGTACTCGCCCGCCGCAGTCGTTGACCCGTCGCTTTAAAAATGATAGTTTGTAAGATACTTGCGCGGTTAGCTCAGTTGGTAGAGCAACCCGTTTACACCGGGAAGGTCGGGGGTTCGAGTCCCTCACCGCGCACCACCATGAATGCCCCTGTAGTTAAATGGATATAACTGCGGACTTCTAAGCCGCTATTCGAGGTTCGATTCCTCGCGGGGGCACCAAAATGAAAATTAAAGTTCTCTACGAAGACAAAGACATCCTCGCGATAGATAAACCGTCGGGTATTGCTGTGCACGCGGACGGCAAGACCAAAGAAAAAACCATTACCGACTGGGTGCTCAAAAATTATCCCAAGATGAAAAACGTTGGTGAACCGATGGGTGAAATAGCCCGGCCGGGCATCGTGCACCGGCTCGACCGCGAGACCTCCGGAGTCTTGCTTTTGGCAAAGACCGGGAAGGCCCACGAATTCCTAAAACAGCAATTTCAGGACCGGAGCATTAAAAAAACCTACATTGCCATTGTTTCCGGCTCGGTCAAAGACGAAAGGGGCTTTGTCAAAAAACCCATTGGCCGGAGTCCGCGGGATTTCCGGCGCTATTCTGCGGGCAGAGGTGCGCGCGGAGAAATGCGCGAGGCGGAAACTTTTTACAGAGTGCTTAAACGATTCGGAAATTTTACCGCGCTGGAAGTGCGCCCGAAGACCGGCCGCACGCATCAGATACGGGTGCATATGAAATATCTCAATCATCCTGTCGCTTGCGACTCTCTATATAATCCAGGGCATCCTTGCCCGGAAGGCATCTCGCGCCTGGCGCTCCACGCGCACAAGATAGAATTTCAGAACCTTAAGGGCGAAACCGTAAAAGTAGAATCGCCCCTGCCGAACGAATTCGAAAAAGTGTTAAAATGAACAGATGGAATCCGAGACCCAGAGCTGTAAAAATTGCAAGAAGGACTTCACCATTGAGCCGGAGGATTTTAAATACTATGAAAAAATAAAAGTCCCGCCGCCGACGTGGTGTCCGGAGTGCCGACTACGCCGACGGCTGGTATTTTTGAACCACAGATCTCTTTACCGGCGCAGCTGCGACATGTGCGCCAAGAGCATGATTTCTATGTATGATGTCGGAACCTCTTTCTCAGTTTATTGTCCGGATTGTTATTGGTCTGATAAATGGGATGCCCGAGAGTATGGGCAAGAATATGATTTCAGTATCCCGTTTTTTGAGCAATATGAAAAATTAGAAAAGAGAATACCGCACTTATCGTTAATGGGACTCCACTCCACATGGGTTAACAGTGACTATAACAATTACGCGGGTTATTTGCGAAACTGTTATTTGCTTTTCAATTCTGACTATAGTGAAAATTGTATATATGGTTCCGAAGTGGAAAGCTCAAAAGAATGCGTAGACAATATTATGATTGATTCCTGTGAACTTTGCTATGAGGGAACCAATCTCATTAGATGCTACGGCACTCGATTCTCTAGGGATTGCGAAGATTGTCAGAACGTCTGGTTTTCCAAAAATTGCGCTAATTGCAGCGACTGTGTGGGCTGCATTAATTTGCGGAATAAAAAATTTAACATTTTTAACGTTCAATACAGTAAAGAGGCATATTTACAGAAAATGAAAGAATTTAAATTGAATTTCCATGAAGGGGTTCTAGCCCTTAAGGCAGAGACTGAAAAATTTTTCGAAAAATTTCCCCAAAAATTTATCCATGGCCGCAAAAATGACAATGTTTCTGGCGATTATATCAACCAGAGCAAAAACGTACGCGATACCTATATTGCACTAGGCGCCAGAGATTGCCGTTATTGCATGTGGCTGATCGTAGCGCCCAACAAAGACTGCTACGACTATACCCAGTTTGGGGATAACGCCGAATTGATCTACGAATCTCTTGTTTGCGGCGGGGGAGTGAGCAATATAAAATTCAGCCGCAGCTGCGTTGACACATGCTCTGATATACAATACAGCTTCAATTGTTATAGCGCTTCTCACATGTTTGGGTGTTCTAACATACAGAGAGGTAATTCTTATTGCATTCTGAATAAGCAATATTCCAAAGATGAGTATGAAAATTTATTGCCTAAAGTTATTGAGCACATGAGAAGTACGAAAGAGTACGGTCAATTTTTCCCCGAAAAGCTATCACCTTTTGCATATAATGAGACAATGGCCCAGGAGCACTTTCCGCTTACTAAAGAAGAGGCGATAGCCGTAAATTATCAATGGAAAGAGGGGCCAGAAAGAAACTATAAAATCGAGGTGCAGGCCGAAGACATTCCTGGCACAGCTGAAAAACTAGAAAATTCAATCGTAAACAAGGTGATTGAGTGCGCGCACAAGGGGAAGTGCAATGAGCAGTGTACGGAAGCTTTTAAAATTATTGAGAACGAAATCCGGTTTTATAAAAAAATGAATCTGCCTCCACCTAGATTGTGCCCCAACTGCCGGCATTACCAAAGGTCGAAATACCGTAACCCGATAAAACTCTGGCACAGGCAATGCATGTGCAATCAACAGGGACATATACACGAAGGGAATTGCCAAAATAATTTTGAGACCACGTATGCACCAAATATAGCTGAGGCAATTTACTGCGAAACTTGCTATCAAGCTGAATTTTTATAACGTTTGCCTAAAAAACCCCTTTATGTTAAAGTACTTTTTGCTATGGCTGGAAATAAAATAATGAAAATAAA
>CAZWXV010000013.1:19602-23444 GCA_964637995.1 uncultured Candidatus Saccharibacteria bacterium | reverse complement strand
CCAAGATAACATCCTCCAGAGGGATGTGTCCTACCATTAGACGATCTCCCAATATAACTTAACTACAATAGTACAAAATCCCCTTTTAATCAAATGTATTAGTTGCTATAATACTAAATTATGAATGACGAGAAGGAAACAACCAAAGAGGGTGAGCATTATGTCTGCCATGGTGGCTGTAAAGGGGTTTCCACCGTGCCGGGCACCTGCCAGGCCGGCGACTGCATGGCGCACGGTAAGGAGCTCAAGAAGTGCGACTGCGGGGACGGCAGGCACAACGACTGGAAGCCGAAAGAATAGGCTTGCGATTCGGGCTGATAATCTCTGCCTCAAGCGGATCCATTTGTGGTGCATTAATCATAATTGAATATGTTATAATAGATTTGTTTTATTTTAATAGTTAAAGGGAAAACAAAAATATGAAGAACACGTATATAGTAGTTATAGTTTTGGTTGTAGTGATAGGCGGGTTTATTTGGTGGAGCCAGGGCCAGAAGGCCGAAGCGCCAACGGATACTGTCGACACCGGCGCGGAAAGCGCTATGCCGGCACCCGGAGTAGAGGACGTGCCGGAAACGGTTGTCGTCGAGGAGGAGACGCAAGCGGCACCGGTAAAAGAGTTCACCGTGACGGCAAAAAATTTCTCTTTCGCTCCCGCAACGCTCACGGTAAATAAGGGCGACAAAGTAAAAATAACCTTCAAAAACACCCAAGGCTTCCATGATTTCAAAATTGACGAATATGGAGTAGCCGCGGCGCAGAAACAATCCCCTGCTGAAGAGGTACTCGAGTTTACCGCGGACAAGGCCGGTAGTTTCGAATACTACTGTTCGGTCGGCGAACACCGGGCTATGGGCATGGTCGGCACGCTCACTGTGAAAGAATAAGTCTTATTTCCTTTTCGGAATGCTTGCCCGGATAAATGCGGAAAAGAGCGGGTGAGGATTTAAGGGCCGGCTTAAGAATTCCGGATGAAACTGGGTACCCAGGTAAAAAGGATGCACACTCTTGGGTAGTTCGGCGATTTCCATCAGATTACCCTCTATATACTTGCCTGAAAACACGAGCCCGGCCTCTTCCAGGCGCTTGATGTAAGAGTTGTTGACTTCATAGCGATGGCGATGCCGTTCAATTATATTTTTCTTGCCATAAGCCGTGCGGGCGATAGTGCCGTCTTTTAGCTCGCAGGGATAAACTCCGAGACGCATCGTGGCGCCGTAATTTTTATTTTTTATTTTCTCCACCTGGTCCTGCATGGTGGCAATTACCGGATCGGGGGTCTCCGAATCAAACTCCGTGGAGTTGGCGTTTTTTAAACCTAAAACATTCCGGGCGAAAGCGAGGGTCATTATCTGCATGCCGAGACAAAGACCGAAATAAGGAATTTTCTTTTCCCGCGCGTAATTGGCCGCCAGTATCATGCCCTCGGTCCCCCGCTTGCCGAAACCGCCCGGCACGATAATGCCGTCAAACTGGTCGAGCTCCGACAGTTTGGACTTGTCTTTTTCATATTTTTCCGTGTCTATCCAGGAAACCACCGGCTTATAGCCTTCCGCCCACGAGGCATGATTGATGGCTTCAATTACGGATATGTAAGTATCTTTGCAGGACTTAAAATTAAAATACTTGCCGACGATGCCGATGTGCACCTTTTTGTCGATTTTTTTTATTTTAGCCGCGAGCGCCGTCCAGTCTGACATATCTTTTTTCTTACCCGGTAAACCTATGGTTTTTAGAAGGGTCGCCCCAAAATTCTCTTTTTCGAAATTTACCGGCACGTCGTAAATGGAATAAACATCCGGTGCGGAAATTATCCTCTCTATCGGGAGCGAGCAGACATTCGAGATAGTGCGTTTGATGTCGGCAGTTGCGGGACTGTCGGCACGGCAGATTACGAAGTCGGGGGAAAGCCCCACGGAAAACAGGTCGGTGATGGCATGCTGGGTAGGTTTGGACTTCTGCTCGCCCAAGAGAGACGGCGTCGGCAGATAGCTTATCAGAACCACGAAGACATCTTCCGGATTCTGGGATTTCATCATTCGGGCAGCTTCCAGGAACGGCAGGAGCTGGTATTCCCCGACCGTACCGCCATATTCAATGATAGTTATCTCTGCGTTATTCTTTTCCTGGCAGGCTTTTATGCGCCGGACGATCTCCTTGGGTATGTCCGGATAAACTTCAACGTCTTCGCCTTCGTACTCCAAATTGCGTTCGCGCCGGATGACTTCGGCATATATTTGGCCTGTGGTAATGTAATTGTCCCTGGTGCAGGTCTGCCCCGTAAAACGTTCATAATTGCCCAGGTCCTGGTCTGCTTCAATGCCATCATCGCCCACAAACACCTCGCCGTGTTCCGCCGGACGTATGGTGCCCGCGTCAATGTTCACATACATATCCGCCTTGATATTGGTTACGCGGTAACCGCGGGATTGCAGTACTTTACCGATGGAGGAAGCGGCAATGCCTTTGCCTACGGAAGACATCACGCCGCCCACCACGAAAATATATTTTGTCCCCTTCTTTTTCATTTTATTTATTCAAATATTTGCGCACCGCCAGAAAGCTTGAAATTATCCCGAGAACTACGCCGGATAGCATGAGGATGGCGGAAATCTGTAAAATATTGGCAACATAATAATCATACATGTTTATGCCCAAAAATCCGGTCATGTTGCTACCGAGCCAGACCGTCGCCGGCAGGAATAGGAATAAGGTTATAAGCGTGGCGATAACGCCGTAAATCGCGCCCTCGATCATAAAGGGTCCGCGCACATGCATCTTGGAGGCTCCCACAAGGCGCATCACGCCTATTTCTTCTTTGGAAATGAAGATCGTCAATCGAATCATATTGAAAGTAACAATCACGGAAGAGATTACGAAATAGAGAGTAAGAAGAAAACCAAATTTTTGCGCGCCTGATATTATGGCATTTAGGCGGTCAATAATTAACTTGTTCTGATAATAATTTACCTTATCTATGTAAGACGGCGAGCCCAAAACTCTTGGCCCGTCGGATTTCATGAAATTCGCTACATTTTCGTACTGCTCAACTTCATTTGCTCTGACGCTCAAGTTCGCATAGATTGGGTTTAGAGAAAGTTCATCGAGTGCCTGAATGGTCGGGTAGTCCCCCGAGTGGCGTTCACGGAAAGCTCTGAGTGCTTCCTCCGCATTGGTATAAATAACTCCCGCCACCTCTGGCAGCTGTTCCAGGGAAGATTTTAGAAGCATTATATTCTCTTCCGGAGCATCGGGGGTAAAATAAATCCTTACATCTACTTTGTCTTTTATTTGATTGAGTGCGGACTGCAAAACTGCTTGTAAAAGAATAATAATTGTAATGATAGCCAGAGTATTGACCACTTGAAGAACCGCTGCCCAAGAAATCGAACCGTTTCTCCTGAAATTGAGAAATCCGGCCTTAATGATTCTTTTAAACGCGGTCATCGCCATGACTTTTAGTATATCACACTTCCTTGCCGTGGTGCTTGGTGTCTCTCACAATCTTGCCTTTTTCCATGGTTATAACCCTCTTTCCTACGGACTCAATGACTCCGCGGTTATGGGTGGTAAGTATCACCGTAGTGCCCAGGTCGTTTATCCTCTTCAATATCTGGACTATTTCGTAAGTATTGACCGGGTCGAGGTTGCCGGTCGGTTCGTCGGCGATAATAAGCTCCGGCTGATTGATGATCGCCCGCGCGATAGCCAGGCGCTGCTGTTCCCCACCCGACAGCTCCTGCGGGAAATGGGAATGCCGGTGACTCAAGTCCACAAGCTCCAGCACGTGGGGCACATCGCTCGCTATCTCTTCGTCTGATTTGCCCACCGCTTCCATGGCA
>CAZWXV010000013.1:8793-19592 GCA_964637995.1 uncultured Candidatus Saccharibacteria bacterium | reverse complement strand
ACCATGCCGATACGGCGGCGGAGCCGGGTCAGCTCTTCGGGGCGGAGCTTGTGCACATTCACGGACTCGAAAAATACCGTACCGTCCGAGGGCAGCTCTTCCGATAAAATAAGTTTGGTCAGGGTGGTTTTTCCGGCGCCGCTGTGTCCCACAATGGAGACAAATTCGCCAGACTCTACCGTAAAAGTCACATCTTCCAGGGCTGTAGCGTCTTTGTATATCTTGGAAACATTATTAAAGTAAATCACCCGTCTATCTTATCACAAATTACGTTCCGCTTCAATAAATTCTTCAAGTTCACCCGAAAGTACCGCATCCACCTGGGAAGTTTCCGCGCCGGTCCGGTGATCTTTGACCATTTTGTAAGGATGCAGCACGTAAGAACGTATTTGATTGCCCCATTCTATCTCCGTGTTTTTGGTGGTGTGCATGGACTCCTCTATTGATTTCTTTTCCGCCTGTGCATATTTGAAAATTTTGGCCCGGAGGATGGCAAGCGCAAGTTCACGGTTCTGTTCCTGGGAGCGCTCGGTGGCTGCGTGAACAGAAAGATTGGTAGGAATATGCACGATACGGACCGCAGTATCCCTTTTGTTCACGTTCTGTCCGCCGGGGCCGCTGGAACGGGAAAATTCTATCTTTAGCTCCTGCGGAGGAAGTATTATATCCTTTTCTTCGAGCTTGGAGAACTTGGGCAAAACTTCCACTAGTGAAAAAGAGGTGTGGCGGAGCTTTTTCGCATTGAAGGGCGATATGCGCACCAGCCGGTGCACGCCCGCTTCGTTCTTCAAGTCGCCGTAAGCCATCGAGCCCGCCACTTCAAAGGAAATGTTCCGGTAGCCGCCATGCTCATTTTTATTTTCATGGATAAAGTTTATGCCCCAACCGCGCGAGCCCGAAAATTTCATATACATTTCAAAAAGCATCCGCGAAAAATCTTCCGCATCGTCTCCGCCGGCACCCGAGATTATAGTAACAATAGCGTTGCCTTTGTCATACTTTCCTAAACCCTCTTTTTTCGCTTTAAGCTCTTCCAGTTCCCTGATGGCGGCTTGGGCCTTGTTTTTATCATCCCAAAAATCAGGGAGCTGCATAAGCTCTTCCAGCTTGCGTATTTCCTCCGCCACTCTTTCCGTATCCCCTGCTTTCATGGATTCACTTTAACAAAAATCGCGGCTATTTGCTATACTTATGATAATGGAGCCGCCTAAAAGATTCAACAAAAACTATATACACCACCAGAAGTCCTCGGTAGCGAATGTTTTGCGAGAAGTTGTCTTCGGCGTAGAAGACGGCATGGTCTCCACCTTGGGCTCCATCACCGGTATCGCGATCGGGAGCCAAAACCACTCCATTGTCATTTTAGCCGGCATCGTGATAATCTCCGTGGAATCCATATCCATGGGCATCGGCTCGTATGTTTCCAACATTTCCCATGAGGAAATGAATCAGAGGAAAATAAAGGAGGAGAAAGAGGAACTCCGAGATTTTCCGGAAGAAGAAAAAGAAGAACTCTACCAGATGTACTTAATGGACGGCTGGTCAGACAAATTGGCATCGGAAATGTCTTTTGAGGCTTCCAATAAACCGGAACTCATATTGAAAGAAATGACCATGCATGAACTCAAGATTACTTGCGAAGAATCAACTTCTCTCAAAGGAGGCATCTTCATGTTTTTTGCTTATATTTTAGGCGGCCTCGTTCCGCTTGCATCTTATTTTTTCCTGCCAATAAAAATCGCCCTCCCGCTTTCGATAGTAGTTACCCTGGCGGGACTGTTTTTCCTGGGCATGGGCACAACCAAATTCACCAAAGGGCCAGTACTGAAATCGAGCCTTCGGATGCTGTTTATGGGCGGAGTGGCGCTTATGGTGGGCCTCCTCGCGGGAACACTCATAGGGCAATAATCTTGAGCCACCCCCGAGGATCGAACTCGGGACCCCGTCTTTACGAAAGACGTGCTCTACCAACTGAGCTAGGGTGGCGTGATGAGCCGTTGAGCAGGATTGAACTGCTGACCTCGTCATTACCAATGACGTGCTCTACCAACTGAGCTACAACGGCAGCACTAGACATATTAGTTTATTTCGGGTGATTTTGCAAAAAATAGTGCCCGTCGTTATCCCCAAAATCCCGTTTTCACCCAATTTAGAATGGTATAATAGTAGTATCGATGAAAAAGCATCCTTTGCGATATTTTTTTGCTTTTGTCCTATGTCTCTCAGTGATAACGACCGCTGGGATTTCCTCTGCTGCCGAGAGCGGTCGGACTTCCAATCTGCTCGACGGCACCATGCTCGGGGCGAGCGTATTGAGCTCAAGTATCGTTGACGCCTACAATGATCTCATCATTGCGCCCCTGTCGGAGGCCATGTTCAATTTTTTATATTCCGATCCAGAGGCCACCATGGTAACGCCCACAGCGGAAAGAACCACGGTCATTGCCGAGCCCGCTCCGGTGGTCAATGTGGCGGCTCCGATAACCAATATCGACCTTACCACTCTCATCCGGAAAATACTTCAGGATGAGATTACGTATTCTCCCCGGGGCGCTCCGGGGCCTGTCGGACCTCAGGGACCTGCGGGTCCGACAGGCTCCCAAGGATCAAGCGGAAACTCCGTGGATACGTCTTCGTTTGTATCCCAAAATTCGTTTGATAATCAGGTCGACGCCATACTCACTTCCATGGAGAACAGCGCGGACAACCTTACGAATTCAATCGAAGATGGAATCAGTGCCAACTCGCTTTTGACTTCTTCCGTAGGCCTAAACGGCTCGACTTCCGGAACGGTAACTATAGTGTCTGCAGCCGCTGCAGGCACATATACCCTGACACTTCCGACGGATGACGGAGCGGCCAGTCAAGTACTACAGACTGACGGCAACGGAGTATTGACCTGGGCTACAGTGGCATCAAGTGGGGCTACGACTGCCCTCGACAACCTGGCAAGCGTCGCCATCAACACCTCGCTTGTTTCCGACACGGATAATACGGACGATTTAGGAACTTCGGACATCGGCTGGAGAACGGGGTATTTTGATACTTCCGCGGTTACACCTTCGGTCATAGGCGGCTCTGCTACTACCCAGGGTTTGACTTTCAAAACAACGTCCGGCATCGGAGCTTCTGGAGCGGATATGCATTTCCTTGTGGGCAATAACGGCGCGACGGAGGCAATAACTATATTAAATAGCGGTAATGTTGGTATTGGGAACACGGCTCCGGATAAAAAACTGGACATTACTTCTTCTAACAGCACTACGCTCCTGGACCTTATTTATACCAATACAGATGCTGTTGTGAGCAGGGAGGGCATAACCTATTCTTTTACAGATAGTGGAGCTACTCCGGGGGCGGGTCGTATAAGATCCGCTATGGGAATCACTTCCGTTTACGATAGTACAATTACTTCGGCTCTCTCTCCCACGGAAGAATTTTACAGTTTGACACTGAGTCATAATACAAATCCGACAATTTCATCTAATGATGTAACTATTGAAAGTCATGTAGCAGATTTTAGCAATTCGTGGGCTGGTACGATAACCGGTTCAAACCCTGTAATTGCAATGCAAGGTATTTCTGTTGGAGTAAGCGGTGATGCCGGGACATCTGGCGCTGTCACCAAATACGGCGTCACTAGTCAGGCTAGCGGTACTGCGGACAGTAATGCGGCCTTTTACGTAGCCAACGTAACAGGGGCCACGAATAATTATGGCGTTTATATCAACAGTCCTACGTCTGCCGCAGGCAATTACGCACTTTACTCCGCTGCCACTGCCCAGTCATATTTTGCGGGCAATGTTGGTATAGGTACAACGGCGCCTGCGGGACTTTTACATGTTTCGTCAGACACAGCCGCGACTGGACTTACTTTCTTAACACAAGCAAATGCTTCTCTAGATAGTTTTGATTTGAACTTTAGAAAAGCTAGAGGCACAGGAGCATCGCCTACGGTTATAACCACAGCAGATGAACTGGGAGTTATTAATTTTACTGGCTATGGCGGAGCGGCAGGTTACATAACAGGGGCTGCCATCAAGGGCATCAGTAGCGGAACAATTGCTGACAGTAGAGTGCCGGGAAAGCTGTCTTTCTGGACAGGCACAAATGCGGCTCCTAGTGTGCTAACCGAGCGCCTGACCATCGACCAAAGTGGAAATATCACGCAAGCTGGTGCCGGTAATTTTATTACTGGTACGGGAGAAATTACTCTAAGTGGAAACACCACAGTTTCTTCAGGAAAAACATTTAGTGTTTCTCCAACAGGAGGCGGAAACATCACTTTCACCAATGCCACTCTAAGCAACGGAGCGGGACTGGTGTTTTTGGATGCGACCTCTTCTTCTAACTTCGTTCCGGCTATGAGCATTGCGATGACCCAGACTGCTACCGGCTCACTTACTGCTTCTTATGGAATTGCAAATAACTTCTTTTCAAGTGCGGTAGTTACCGGCGCCGGAGTTGGGCAGACGCTTTACGGAGCGTATAACACCATGCTAAAAATCGGAGCTGACACTGCGACAGGAACTTCCAACACTTATGCCAACTACAACACGGCAGAAAATACCGGGAGAACAGATGCGGGAACTGTAAATACTTACGGAGGGTACTTTAGCGCCCTTGGCGACACGGCCGGAACTTCAACTACTTACGGTGTTTACGCTACCGCTTCCGGCGCAGATACGAATTATGGAGTATACTCTGCGGCGGGAACGAACTATTTCGCAGGAGCGGTGGGCGTGGGCGACGCTACTCCGGATTACGGCCTAGACGTGGTCGCGGACATAAACAGCGATGACTGTTTCCGGGAATCGGGAGTTCAGGTGGCAGGAACCTGCGCTTCGGATATCAACCTGAAAAAGAATGTGACAACTTTGGAAAATTCTCTGGAGAAAATAATGGAATTGCGTCCGGTCACTTTCGAATGGAAAGAAGGCATAGACTCAAATGAGGGCATAAGGTATGTGGCGGGAGTCCAGACCGGCTTGATTGCCCAGGAAGTAGAAACCGTTTTCCCGGAATGGGTTTCTGAGAAATACGGCTTTAAGGCGGTGCAATATAACTTGGAGCTTCAAATGAGATTAATTAAAGCTACTCAGGAACTTAATCTGAAGCTCGAGTCCATTGCCATGCCGCTTATTCCGGAGGATGAAAAATCTTTCACCGATAGGTTTTTCGCGAAGATTACCGAGTGGCTCGCGGATGCGGGGAATGGCCTAAGTGATATATTCGCGGGCACCTTCCGCGCGAAAGACAAACTCTGCATAAATGAAACGTGCGTTACAGAAGCCCAGCTTATAGAACTTTTAGGTGACTCTGGTATTTCTTCTTCCTCCCCCGCTCCGTCTGTCCCTGACTCCGAAGAAAACACCGCAACCGAAGAACCGCTGGCGCCTGATACTACAACTCCCGAAACAACGGAAGAAACGCCTGCTCCGGATATAACTGAAACCACGGAAACAGCCGAGCCGCCCGCAGAAACGCCTGCTGAAACAGAAGAAACAATAACTGAACCCGAACCAACAGTAGAAGAACCCGCGCCGGAATCAGAGCAAGTTCCCACACAATAAAACATGCATAAAAAAATAAATTTAACAATCTTGGTAATATCTATAGCCATCTTGGCCGGCGCGGGAGGTTTTTTAGTAAAATGTAAATTAGCCCGGATAAATGAAAGGGCCATAACCGATATGGTATACAAACATGCAAAGGCATGGGAGACAGGAAACGAGGAATTACTGTCTTCCCTGCTCCATGAAGACATGGTGTTCGCATATCCGGGACGGAGGTTGAATAAAGCACAGACCCTTGAAGACCTGCGTTTCTTCCGGGATGCTTACAAAGACACTAAGGTGTATATACATACCATTATGATCGACAGCAAGAATGTGGCAGTAGAGTGGCAGTTTGCAACTACGAAAAAAGAAACGGGTAAACGGGAGGTAGTAAGTGACGCAATTATAGGCAAAGTTCAGGCCGGGAAATTTATCGTTTGGAAGGAATACCTTGATGGGCGGGTAAAAGGCCTCCAGTCCGAAGGCATTCTAGAACTTGAGGAAGGAGAGGAGCCGTTCCCGTGGCCTAAAAAAATATAAAAGTAAGGGTAGAATTTCTGCGCGACCGAGCGGATTTGAACCGCCAACCTCCCGCGTGACAGGCGGGTGCTCTAACCAGTTGAGCTACGATCGCAAACTATCTCAATTTACCACAAGCCGGAATTATCTTCTAGCTTGCTGTGTCGACGGGTGGAATCGAACCACCGACCTTGGGCTTATGAGTCCCACGCTCTAACCGGCTGAGCTACGTCGACAAATTGCCTCCCCGTTCGACAGAGGACATGTGAAAATGGCATGTCACTTGCCGAATTGTTGCGGGGCCACGAATCGAACGTGGGTCTTAAGGTTATGAGCCTTACGAGATGCCTCTTCTCCACCCCGCTATTTATAAACTACCTATCTTAATGTACCTAAAATTATATCGCGGGCTCATAACCTAGGTTATTCGCGCTATGAGTGCCCTTGGAGATGCCTCTTCTCCACCCCGCTATGCATCAAAAAATGCCTCTTAAGGCATACGCTAATTTTACCCTAAATTCCTCAAAAAGCAACCCAGGGAAACAAGAAAGAATTAAATATACCCGTAGGCGTGGAATATCTGCTCGTAGAGGGCTATGACTCTTTTGGCTTCATGGTGGGAGAGTTCAAAGGCAAGCCCTTCGTGCGCTATTCTGTTTCTGATGGTGTGCACCTCCCAGGCCGGGGTGAGCTCCCGGAAAGTTTCCTGAGTGGCGGATTTCAATCGGTCTCCGACTGTCTCGCCTTCAAAACCCAAGTCTTTCAGCAGATTTTCAAGTATGGAGTCCGCCTCGATGATGGAGAGTTTCCAGTCGCTGGAATGCTGGGAAAAAATGTAGTTTAAAGTTTTGCTCCAGCGGGGATTCTTGGAACCGCCAACCTCCTCACGCAGGCGTTTCTCCTGCTCCGCTTTATTCTTCGCATATTCCTTGATCTCATGGTGCAAATGCTTATGTTCCTTGTGCCTGATCTCTAACATCCTGACTGCCACATAGCAGATAATGCAAAGAAAGAACATCGACAGGATAAAAAAGGATGTTTTTAACAAGCTCGCGTTCCGGTGCGTAAAAACTAAACTTATTATTTTCTGGCTGTAAAATACTCCGCGTTCAAAGAGGTATGCCGGGTTGAAATATTGGGAGCTCAGGAAACTGTCGCCTAAAATGTTGCTTTGGCTTGGATCCATACGTTTAAAGTATTATACCACAGTTTTACTATCTTATTTCTTCAAATTTCTTGCCAGCTTCGAATAATACCTCTTCGGCGAAAGCTGGCGCCATGAACTGGATAGATAACGGCAGGTTGTTTTTGCTCAGTCCCGACGGCAGCGCGATGGAGGGCACTCCGGATAGGTTTGCGGGCGCGGAAAATAGGTCGCAAAGATACATGGCCACGGGGTCATCCATCTTCTCCCCTATTTTAAACGGGAGCATGGGAGCCGTAGGCGTGGCAATAAGATCCACAGTTTTAAAGGCCTCCCGGATTTCTTTTTTTATCTGGTCGCGGATCTTCACCGCCTTATTGTAATAAGCGTCATAATACCCGTGGGAAAGCACATAGGTGCCGAGAAGAATACGGCGCCGGGCTTCCTCCCCAAAACCCCGGCCCCGACTTTTCTTATAAACTTCCATTAGGTTTTTCCCTTCTTTGTGCAGACCGTAACGTATGCCGTCGAAACGCGACAGGTTGGTAGAAACTTCGGCGGGCATAATTATATAGTATGCCGCCAGAGAATATTTGGAGAACGGGAGCTCGATATCCCGGATTTCATAATCCGATTTTTTGAATTTTTCCATCGACTCTTTGAAATTCGCCATTACTTCCGAATCAACACCTTTTTCGAATAAATGCCAGGGTACACCGATAACCTTGGGACCGAGTTCGGATTTTTTTATTTTTCGCAATTTTTCCGGCACGGAAGTGCTGTCTTCCGGATCGTATTGAGACAGGGTTCGAAAGACTATCTCTGCGTCGCGGACCGTTTTGCCGAAGGGCGAAACCTGGTCCAGAGAATTACCCATGGCAATTATGCCATTGCGCGATACCGCGCCGTAAGTGGGCTTGAGGCCCACCAGGCCGCAAAACGCCGCAGGTTCGCGCACAGAACCGCAAGTTTCCGTGCCGAGAGATACTAGCGCCATGCCCGCCGCCACCGCCACCGCCGAGCCGCCGGAAGAGCCGCCGGGCACCCGCGAAGGGTCATGGGGGTTCCTAGCCACGCCATAGGCACTGGTCTGTGTGGAAGAACCCATGGCAAATTCATCCATATTGGTCCGGCCAATTATCACCGCTCCGGCTTTTTTGAGCTCCCTGATCACGAAAGAATCGTAGGGCGCTTTATAATTTTCCAAAATTTTAGAACCCGCCGATGCCGTATGCCCTGAAAATAAAATGTTGTCCTTGATGGCGAAAGGTATACCGGTCAGAAGCTCGGCCGTACTCTCCTTAAATTTTTTTTGCGCCTGCGCCGCCTGCTCCGCGATATCCCCATAGACCTCAAGATAGGCGTTCAATTCTTTATTTTTTTCCCGAATAACTTTTAAATATTCATCCAGAAGTTCCTGGCAGGAAAAAACGCCTTCCGTAAGAGCCTGATGCGCTTTTTCGATGGTGAGAATGCCGAGATCAATCATAGGATTTTTTTCACTTTTAGATAACCCGCCTCTTCTTCCGGAAATTGCCCGACTATGGACTCGCGGGAAAATTCCCGCGGCTCTACCCAGTCCTCACGCCAAACATTGTACAGATCGGGCTTAACATCCCCGTCCCCGATCTCTGCACCTTTTATGGTATCTACATATGCCAAAATACTGTCAAAATCCTTGAGGAGTGATTTTTTTTCATCTGCGGAGAGTTCGATGCGCGCCAGCTCCGCCAATTTTTCCACGTCCTCTATGTTCATGCTTATAAGTATAGCAAAAACAAACAAAAAATTGAAGACCTCTCCATCCGTATCTACGCTATAGCGTAGATTAGTCAGAGTAAGGTTTGGCCAGTTTAAATGTTTTAAATTCTTCTTTCAACCCTATGTCTTTAACGTAGGCTAAAAAGTCAGCTGGCAACGGCGAAGGCCCCACCCAGACGCTCCGCTGTATCATGATAAAACTAAAATTTATTAACTGGCGTCTAAACCAATCTCTCTCTTTCTTTTTTGCCTCGGGAATATCGTAGATAATCAGTAGATTTTTGTATCCATTTTTCTTGAAATCTACCGTAAATGACTTGAGGTATTGTCTCTTTGGTACTTTTTGCGGTACATTCTTTTTATTGCGGTAATAGCTAATATCTGGTAGTCCAAACATATTTACCGGCATACCTTTATATCGAAGCTTTCTTCTGTGCATGGATTATATTATACGCTTTTTGCTACATCTACGCTATAGCGTAGATGTCAACTTATTGCTGTTCAAATTTTTCCACTATCGCGAGCGCGGCTTTACGTATCTGACCAACCTTTGTATTTTTATCAACTCTAATTTCCAAATTTACTGCGGGCACGTCAATACTGCCGTGAAAAACATACACATCTCCAAAAGTACGGGCTATATCCTTATTTCGCTCATTTAACGACCCATAATCAATTATTACATAGGCCTTGCCGGCGACTATATCCCCGTTATTGGCAGAGGAAGAAATTGTCTTTATATTTTTATCAAAAAGTACTAGACATGCTTCTAGAAGAGACGCCTCCACGAGATTTGCTAAGTCTTCTCTGCTTTCAGGGACTAGCCCACCTTTTGTAATAGGTCCAATGGCGCTTAGAGGAGTCTCGTCGCTAATTCCTAAAATCTCAAATCTTTTTTTAACAATTTCAAACTTCTTTTTGGGAATTATTCTTAGGCGCTCTGACATAAGTTTATTATCTCTGCTGTAGCGTAGATGTTAAATAGATTATCCGATAAGTGCCTTGATTCTTTCTTCCACCGGCGGGGGGGTTGCGAAAAGTCCTTTTAGCTTCTTTCCGAATCCGGAACCCTTGGGGTCGGAAATATACAGGTGAGCGATGGCGGTTGACTGCCTGTTCATCGGCCGGCTATTCTGAGCAATTTTACCGAGCGCATTTGCCAGGCCCTCGGGGTAACGCGTCAGTAGCGCTCCGGACACATCCGCCAGAAATTCCCGCTTCCGGGAAATTGCCAGCTGTATAAGCACGGCAAATATTGGAGCAAGAATCGAAAGAACTATGCCTACTATTATAAGTACCCCCGCGCCCTTGTTGTCATTGTCCCGGTGTCCGCCAAAGAATAAGTTCCGCCTAAAAACATCCGCAAGAATTGTTATAAATCCTACAAGCACAACCACTACAGTGGAGAGCAGCATGTCGCGGTTGCCTATGTGTGAAAGCTCATGCCCAATGACACCTTCCAGTTCTGTTTTATTTAAAATGCCCATAAGCCCGGTAGTTACCGCCACTACGGCATGTTCTTTGTTCCGGCCGGTCGCAAAAGCATTCGGCGCGGCGTCAGTGATGATATACACTTTAGGCATCGGCAGACCGGCGGTAATCGCTAGATTCTCTACGGTGGTATACAAATCAAAATTCGCTTCCCGACTAGCAGGCTTGGCACCGGAGAGTTTAATAACCACTTTGTCGGAAAACCAATAAGAAAAAATATTCATCAAAATACTGAAAATCACGAAAAAGTAGAGAATATTGGGGTTGCCATAGTAAGAACTAAAGAACCATCCGAAGCCAATGACCACGGCAAAAAACACCGACAT
>CAZWXV010000013.1:0-8693 GCA_964637995.1 uncultured Candidatus Saccharibacteria bacterium | reverse complement strand
AAACTCAAGGAGATTTTCCGCGGCAATTTATCCGCTCGGCCTATCCATATTTCCCCGACAAAATCTCTCAAATCATCCAGTCCTTCACCGAAAGTTGTAGGATCAAAGGCGGAAAGCTCGGAATCATTTGCGCCCACGGAATTCACGTATTCTTTAAGAGACTGAAGATAAGCTATTATTCCGGCTCTATCTAGATCAAAAATGAAATGATAAGAAGAATCCCCCATGATTGTTTCCGAAGGAAGTTTTTTGACTATTTTTATGAAATTGGCATTTTTGGACAATTCATAAATATGGTCTTTTTGAGCAACGGTCAGCTTATTCATTATACTTGTATCAAGTCCCACCCAGGACACAGCAGTACTGTCAGTTGTATTACCCTCTTCGGATCCAAAAGGAACGGAAAACCATTTGTTTTCCGCGGATTCGGGTACGGAGAAAAGTCCCAGACCTGAAGCTTGGATAAGACTGCCGTATAAGGTCTGGTTGGCAATAATCACTTGCGCGTCTACGGCCATAGAACCTGCCGCCACGGAAATTGCCAGAAAATTTTTAAAATTCTTTGCGTCGGAATGGTCGTATGCGCCTTTGGCGGTGAGGCGAAGCTCCCGCACATCAAGGCCGCCGGCAAACATGGAGGCCGCCCCCTCGAGACCGTCTTTTAATTCGGACCAGTCCATTACAACGGTGGTGTCATATTGTACTGTTTTCGCATTGCGAACATTTTTTATTGACCCAAAAACAAGTTGCTGGGGCGAAGAAATGAAAAGCCCGGAGTAGTAAGCATAAGCGCCCCCGCCGGCAATAAAAAGCAGTACCACTATGACAATCAGTATTTTTGTTTTTTTGCTTGACCAGTGGAATTTGGCATCAGGCCGGGAAGCCATTGGCTGCGTCCCTGGCTCCAGCTCTGCCACAGCAACAGGCGGAACGAACGAAGGAGCAGTAGCCGTAAAAACCTGCTCTACATCCTCTGCCGCCCACCCGTTTTTTAATAAACTATCCCGGATGGCTTCTCTTGATACACCCCTGCCCAGTTCACCCTTAACATATGATTGGAGTTCTGGCGTAATCATGTGATTAAAATTTTACCTCGACGTTCTTCTGTGCTACGTCATCGTCCGCCAAGTCGAAGAATTCTTTTTCGGAGAAACGGAAAGCTCCCGCGATGACATTGCCGGGAAAACTCTGTATTCCGGTATTGAGGTCGCGCACATTTGAGTTATAGAATCGGCGCGCGGCCTGGATTTTATTTTCCGTATCGGACAGTTCGTTTTGAAGCGCCAGGAAATTCTGATTGGCTTTCAAATCCGGATAAGCCTCCGCCAAAGCAAAGATGGATTTAAGGGCTCCGCTCAACATATTTTCGGCCTGCGCATGCGCGGGAGTGGGTCCGGATGCTCCCATGGCCGCCGAGCGAGCACGGGTTACGTTTTCAAAAGCGGATGACTCATGAGTGGCATAACCCTTCACTGTATTTACCAGGTTGGGAATAAGGTCATATCTCCGCTTGAGCTGTACTTCGATATCCGCCCAGGCCTCTTCCGTACGGTTGCGCAAAGAGATGAACCGGTTAAACATGTAAACCGCCCAGATAACCACTGCCCCAACTATTATCCAAAGGTATTTCATAGTATTAGAATTTCAACTGATAATAAGACTTTAGAGAAGTATAACACATTATTTCTCAATTATTTCTTTCGGGACTGACGCTCGCCAATCAAGACCAGAAGGGGTGAAGCCAAAAATATCGAGGAATAGGTGCCGAAAAACATACCCGCGGTAAGCATTAAGGCAAAGTATTTGGTAGTGACAGGTCCGAAGAAAAAGAGAGCGAGCAGGACCAGTATAACCGTGAGCGACGTGCCTATGGAGCGCACGAAGGATTGCTCCAAACTTTTACCTACGATTTCACTAAAATTGATCTTGGCGGAAGTCTGGTGGTGCAAATTTTCCCGGATACGGTCAAAGATGACAATAGTATCAGACACCGAAAGTCCCAAGATGGTCAAAATAGCCACCACGAAAAGACTATCCAGTTCCGCTCCATAAAAGTGCGACAGGAGAACAAACAATCCGACAGGGATGACCACGTCGTGGAAAAGAGTAACTATGGCAATCAATCCGTATTTCCAAGAGGAAACCGGCTCGGAAACTTTGCGAAAAGCAAAAGCGATAAAACAAATAATGGCGATGGATATCAGAATAACCGCGAGGATGGCTTTCCGGGTAAGCTCCCGTCCTACCGCCGGGCCGATAGAATTAAAGCTCTGTTCCGTAAGAGAATCGGTTTTGCCCTGCGAAAGAACAGCCAAAAGCTCGGCATGTTCGGCGTCTGTTAAATGACGGGTTTTGACGATATATCCCAAGTCGCCCGTGGGCTGCAATAATACAGATCCGAAATTTAGCTCTTCTAAAGAAGCTTGGAGCCCCGCCTGCGCAGGCCGCGCATCTTTGTAAACAACTTGATCCAGGGCTCCGCCCTTAAAATCAATTCCTACCCGGAGACCGAAAACAAAAAGGGAGATGCACGACAGAACCACCAGTGTTATTGACAAGCCAATGAATATTTTTTTGTGCCGGGTAATAAACATAAATTTATATTATTGAGGAGACTTGCCCACTCCGCTGTGAATACCGCTGGTAAATAAAAATCTCGCGACCTTGCCTTCGCCCATGAAACTCAGGGTTCGGAGAAATATTCTGGTAATGGTAATGGCGCTAAAAAGCGACACGAGCACACCCATACCCAGTGTCAAAGCAAAACCCTTGATAAGGGAAGTGCCGAACCAAAACAGGATAACCGCCGTGATAAAATTCGATATGTTGGAATCGCGGATAGAGAACCATGCTCTGGAAAAACCAACCTGCGTGGCCTCCGCGATACTTTTGCCCGACCGCATCTCCTCCTTGATGCGTTCGAAAATAAGTACGTTGGCGTCCACGGCTATGCCTATGGAAATTATGAAGCCGGCGATGCCGGCCGCGGTGAGGGTAACCGGCAGAAGCTTGAACAGCGCAAGAATTATCGATATGAAAATAAGAAGCGCCACGGAAGCCACCAATCCGGGCAAGCGGTACCAGAGCACCAAGAACAGGACCACGAAGAAAAACCCTATAATCGCCGCTTTAACCCCCGCCCTTACCGCGCTGTCGCCTAAAGTCGCTCCGATGGTCTGGGTGGACAATAGGGTGATCGGCACGGGCAAAGCTCCGGAATTAAGCCGTCCCACCAATGTTTTTGCCTCCTCGGGGGTGAAGTTACCAGAAATTACCGCCTGCCCGTCCGGTATTTCCTCCTGGACGTTCGGCGTCGAGATAGCCGCGCCATCCAGATAGATGGCTACCGTTTTGCCTATATTTTCCTTGGTTATCTGCGCAAATAATTTAGTGCCTTCGTCGTTGAACTGGAGGCTTACCATCGGCACCCGCGTAGTGGGGTCAAACTCCAGAGTGGCCCGCTTCAAATATCGGCCTGTGAGCCCCGTAGACATGTACTGCGGTTCTGTTAGATTTAAACTGCCCAGATCCACCGTTCCGTCCGGATTAGCTTTTACTTTTATCGGTGTGCCTTCCGGAGCTTCCGTTTTAAATTCGAGCGATGGCGTCTGCCCTATCATCTCAATCGCTTTTTTGACATCAGTAACTCCGGGAAGATCCACAATAAGTTGCTCCCCCGCACCGGATACCACACTACTGTGCTGAACCTGCACCACCGGTTCGGAAACCCCGAAAAGATTTATGCGGCGTTCTATGACGTCACGAAGCGCTGACATGGAATCGTTGACCTCGCCCGCGGGGACCGCGGAAACATCCGCGTCGTAAACCAGGTGGCTACCGCCGGACAGGTCTAGTCCCAACCGAAAAGGATGGTTTTTGAAAAACGCGCTTTCGGCTTCATAGTTTTTATTGAGCCGGGGCTCGGATTTGTACACAAAAAGGCCAATGCCCGCTCCGAGCGCCAGGACCACCAAGGCCAGAATTACTTTTTTAATCATATTATTGCAGAGCTATTTTATATTTTTTTAGCAAAATAAGCAACCGCCGCGCCGAGGATAAATCCTCCTAAAATATCGATTGGAAAATGCACGCCGACAACTATGCGGGCTATGCTTATGAGGAGCGCCAGAGCCAAAAAAACCAGCCCGGCTTTTTTGTTTATAAAAAAAATTGCCACTGCCAGAGCCATAAAGAAGGTCGCGTGATCCGAAGGAAAAGCGTAGCTGGTCTTTTCAAAGAGGCTTTGCACTCCCTCCAGGGCGAACGGCGGACGCGGAGTGTGGATCAAAATTTTGAGAATTTTAGAGATTACCACCGCTACGCCTGCGGTAAAAAAAATAAAAATGAATTCCCGCAAAGAACGGCGGAAAAAAATCAGGTACGCAAAAGCGAGAAAGGCCACGATAAATGGTAAATAAAGTGCCGCAAAAACAGCCGCTTGGTCCACTAAGACCGACTTATGGGCAAAATTATAAAAAAAATAAAAAACCGCCTCGTTCATTTGTGTCTGATTATATCACATTAATAAAAGCCCGATGACTGCCACGATGCTGCCGATAATTTTCCGCCGCAGATCTTCTTTTTCGCCCAAAAATATGCCTGCGGCTATCACCACCAATACGACCTTAAAGGTGGTGACGGATGTTACCACGCTTAAATTCCCTACCAACCATACCAGCATCACGTAAGACAAGGCTCCCAAAAACTGCAGGGTACCGGTGGTAACAACTTCTTTTTTTGTATAGTTGTGCTTACTTCCCCAAAAAAAGCTTGCAATCCCGAGCCCTAGAACCTGGGAGCCCCAAGAAATCATAACCCCGGCTGAAAACCCTGTCGTTTTTTGTAGAGCTCTTTCGGCCACGAGCAATACGCCTATCAGAACTCCGCCCAAGAGCACGAAGAGGAAACTCCGGTTGAAACGCATTCTGCCCAAGTGGTGCTTTTTTGAAATTATAAATATGGCAATGAGAAGGAGGAGCGTTCCGACTATCTGGAGCGGGGTGAGCCCTTCGTGCACGAGAATAGAGGAGAGCACAATAGTTACCGGGGTATAAATATTCCAAACGATGCTCATTTCTCCGGCATCCAAATGCTTTTGGCCGATATAGGACAATATATTTCCCGCAGCGCCAAAAATGGCACAGGTTACCGCCAGAAAAACCAGATAGGCATAATTGCCGGCCAGGTAAAAATCACTAAAAAAAGGAAAGAACAAACTGCCGATAAATAAAAACATCACGCACTGGAAGGTAAAGGTTATTTGCTGCCGCGCGGTAAACTCCTTGTCCCTTATGAGCCATCTTCTCTGGAGTGAAGATGTGGTCGAAGCGACAAAGTAAAAAATATAACTGAAAATTACTGCCATTATAGTTTCTTTGCCACACTAAGCACATTATTCAAAAGCATGGCCACCGTCACGGGTCCGACGCCGCCGGGTACGGGCGAGACATAGCTCGCAACATCTTTGACCGATTCCAGATCCACGTCGCCTACTATACCCCCCTCCGATTCCGAAGTGCCGGCATCAATCAGAACCACGCCCGGCTTGAGCATGCCGCCCGTGATATATTTGCCCGCACCCATGCCGGAAATAATGACATCCGCGCCTTTTATGAGCTCCGCTTTATCTTTGTTTGGAGTATTGATATCGATGATTACGGGCTCAAGTCCCCGGAACCGCAAAAGCGCGCTGACCGGCCTGCCCACAAGCATCCCCTGCCCGAGTACTGCGATCTTTTTATCTTTCAAATCCATATTGAGGGAGTCCAATAGCGCCATTGAAGACAGCGCCGTGGGAAAACCGATACTGGTGTCTCCCTTATAAAATTTTTCACTGGCGATGCGTCCAAGGCAATCAACGTCAAGGCCAGGCTCTATGGCGTCAAAAACTTTTTGCTTATCTATATGCGCCGGAAGCGGCAACTGCACAATAATGCCGCACATATTTTTCACCTCATTTAATTTCTTTATTTCGGCAAGCAACTCGTCTGTCGTTATGGAGTCCGGAAAGTCAGCCTTATGAAATGCCATGCCTACTGATTCCGCGGTCTTTGCTTTCATCCGCACGTACTGGGCGGATGCCGGATCTTCCCCCACCAGCACATCAGAGAAAACGGGCGTAAAAGGCAGAAGCGCAACATCTTTTTTGATGTTCTGGAGAATTCCAGCTCTTATTTTTTTTCCGTCTATTATTTTTGTTTCCATTGCTTTGCTTCCCCCCAAGTCGGACTTGTGGGTTTCCCACAAGTCCGACTTGGGGGGGGGATTACTCATACTCCTAAAAATTCGTTTTTCATGTCATCGCGGTGCGCGGGACGGCCATATCTGCGCATGCTCATTAAAATACCCAAACCCGCGAACTCCGCCAAAAGGTGTGAGCCACCATAGCTCATAAATGGGAGCGGGATGCCGGTCACCGGCACCAGGCCCAGATTCATGCCGATATTTACCAGTATATGCCCAATGAAAAAAATTGCTATGCCCAACCCGAAAAGAATCTCAAAATTGGTCGCCCCGAGCGATGCATTATGAAGTATCCGCCAGATGATAAGGCAGTAAAGGATCAGGATCAAAACCGAGCCCACGAATCCCCATTCTTCGGCATAGGCGGCGAAAACGAAATCGGACTGGGGCACGGGCAGAAATTTTAACCGCGACTGGGTGCCGAATCCCAGGCCCTTGCCCAGTATCTGTCCGCTGCCCACCGCGACGGTCGACTGAAAAACGTTGTAGCCGCTTTTATGGATATCCGACATGGGATTTATAAAAGTATAAATGCGGGCCTTTTGATAGGGCTCAAATGCCAAAAACCAGAGCCCCGCAAACACCACTGCGCCGGATAAGAACACCAAGAGCAAATGTTTTTTGGATATGCCGGACACCAGCACCATGCCGAGCCATATGACAAGTATTATCATTGCCGAACCGAAATCCGGTTGGGCGAGCACCAGAATGAGCGGGATGAACGCATAAAGCCCGGAAATAAAAATATGCTTGAAGTCCCGTATCTCCACGTGCCGACGGGAAAAATATTTTGCCAGCACGAGAACAAGCACGAGCTTCATCAGATCCACCGGCTGGAATGAGAAAAGGCCGAAGTTAAACCAGCTTTTGGGCCCTCCGGCGACACTTCCGATAGCTACGAGGAGGAAGAGCACGCCGGACAAAAACAGAAACAGGAACACCAGGACATCCGTGCGCTTGAGAAACCGGAAATCTATGAAGGAGAAAATGAAAAACACAGCAAAGGATATGGCGACCCAGATAATCTGCCGGCCGAAAAAATCCCCGGCTGATTCCGCGGGGGTAAAAGATTTCATGGTCACCAAACCTCCGGCCACGACCGGCAGAATAAAAAAAACCAGAAGCCAATCTATTCTTTTTAAAACTTTTGCGGCCATGGGTTATTCCAGTTTAACCGAAAAGATATCGTAGATCGGGATTATCTCCGTGGCCACCACTGGAGCGGAAAACGGCTCAAGCCAGGTAAAATTCAGAGCCGCGGAGGCAAGCGGGGCCAAGGAAGAAATGTAGGTCGAGCTCGCAGAAACCGCGTTGTCGTCCGCGTCATAAAGTATGGCCACTACATTTAAGTTGGGAACGGTAAAGGGAGAGCTGTTCTTTACGGTGGCGGAAAGGCGGGGGGTCGCGGAGTCGGGGGAGAGTTCAATATTGGAAACTAGCACTTTGAGCTGGTCGAGCTTGTCTTTGGGCGCCTTAAACCAGTTCGGCGCTTCGGTGAATTCGAAGGTAGTGTACACCGGCACGGAATTGCCGACACCTATTGCCGGCTCGAAAATGGCGAAGTTGCCGCCCGGGGGAATAAACGTGCTGCCTTCCCTTTTGCCAATATAAATATTGTTCTTGTCGCCAAAGCGAAAACGGTAATTTATTTTTTGCACTGCGGAATTTTTATTGTGGTTGGCAATATACGCGACCGCATTGTAACGGCCGGGTATGACCCTAAATGCGCGCGCCCAGAGCACGGAGATGTCGTCCACTTCCGCGATGCAGGCCCGTGCGCACTGCCCCCCGCAATCGGTGCCCGTTTCCGTACCGTTCTGCTTGCTATCCTCGCAAGAAGGGGCTTTGTTCAGTTTCGGATAAGCTAAGAGAAAAGCAAGGCCGGCGGAGAATAAAATAAGCGCCAGTACATACAAAATTTGCCTCTTTAGTGCCCAAGTCATAGCCCTATCGTATCATAAAAATCAGCCAAAATAAACGCCCAGAAATGAGTCGAGTCCGGCGCATCCACTAGGGACGCGACCGGACTCAATGACACAAGTGGGTTCTACCGACAGGTAGAGAACCCGATGACCAGTAGGGAGTACACCACGATTGCGGTAAGCACCATTTGCGGTACTTCCCACTCACGGATGAACCTCACGCTGGCGTTGATGACGTTTTTTACCGTCATAGCACACCCTCCCTTCACAAATCCTCTATATTATAGCATATTTTAGGCCAAAAAGCAAGCAGAAAAGCCCCTTTATTTAAGGAGCTAATTTTAGTATCAAGTTCTCGGTGTTGGCGACAGCCTACTTTCGCCCGTGAAGACTATCATCGGCTCAACAGGGCTTAACTTCTCTGTTCGGAATGGGAAGAGGTGTGACCCCTGCGACAAATCACCAGAACAGAATGCTCAATCAATTGGGTAATGCCCCTCGATTTCGCTCGGGGCAAGCAACAAACAT
>CAZWXV010000012.1:22304-24027 GCA_964637995.1 uncultured Candidatus Saccharibacteria bacterium | reverse complement strand
TAGTAATCGCAGGTCAGCTAAACTGCGGTGAATACGTTCTCAAGTCTTGTACTCACCGCCCGTCAAGTCAAGGGAGCCGGGAGTACCCGAAGTATCCGCATAAGCGGGTCCTAAGGTAAGCTCGGTGACAGGGACTAAGTCGTAACAAGGCACGGGTAGCGGAAGCTGCTCGTGGATTAATTCAATTTGAAAAACGGTTTCTCGGATTTCGGTCCGAAAAACTATGTGAGTCGATATTGTGCGCCTCAATTGAGCGTGCAATAGTCCGAATATGCCATGGACTTAAAAAGCATATCGACAGGAAGGAAAGACTTCTAAGTTATAGAACGAAACAAAATAAAGGACAGCAACTAGAAAAACACTCCGTGGAAACACGGGGTGTTTTTTGTTTGTGGTATAATTTAAAAATGCAAAAACGTATCGGAATATTGCGGGGCGGAACAGGGGATAATTACCACCAGTCCCTCCGGAAAGGCGGGGAGATAATTGCCTATATTTCCGAAAATCTGGGGGATAAATATAAGACCCTGGATATACTGATAGATACGGACGGGGTCTGGCACGCGGCCGGCCGGCCGATACAGCTTTCCGACTTGATGCACCGGGTGGATATGGTCTGGAACGTGGCGCACGCCAACTTTTCGCATTCGCTCGATAGCTTGTCCATCCCGCACCTGTCCCCGGCGCCATTCTTTTCCGCGCTTATGGGAAGCAAAGAGCTTCTAAAAGAACATATGAAAAAAGTCGGCATTAAGCTGCCGCGGTCAGTGGTATTGCCCGCATATCAGGAGGACTTCGACGGCCCGCGAGAAAAATACGCCATAAAAAAGGCCAAAGAAGTTTTTGAGAAATTCTCATCGCCCTGGATAGTAAAATCATTTACGGAGGATAAGAATATGGGTATCCATCTGGCGAAGACTTTCCCCGAGCTCTGCGAGGCGATAGAGGACGGGGTGAATCACGGGCAGAGCATAGTAGCGGAAGAGTTTATTGGCGGGAAAATTGCTACGACTCACTGCGTGCCGGGGTTTCGCGGCAAAGATGTGTATGTTTTTCCCGTGGGTGACCGGTTGGGGACCTTCGGTCCCATCGAAAAAGAAAAGCTTACCGTGCTTTCGGAAGATCTGTACCGACATATAGGCGGGAAGCATTATATCAAGGCTGATTTTGTGCTCGACCCGCACGGCAAGGTATATCTCCTGCAGATGGAGTCGGAACCGGATCTCCGGCCCGGTTCCCATTTTTCGGAAGCCTGCGAAGGGATTGGCGCCAAAGCGCATCATCTGGTGGAGCATATGCTTGAAAGAACTCTCAATTTGTAATAATGTATCTAGGTTGCCCGGGCCGTAGTATAGTGGTAGTACACAAGCATGGGGTGTTTGTAGTCCGAGTTCGATTCTCGGCGGCCCGACATTTTTAATTCAGCGCGCTTTCAAGTATATGCTCCACCACCTCGGGCAATTTTGCGCCAGTGTGATCACAGACCACCGAAAAGTGCGAACCCTCTAGCAGATCTGGAATGTTTTCAAACTCAAGGAGATACACTTTGCCCCGAGGAGTGATAAGAAAATCGCATTTAAGATAATAGCCGGCGGAAAGATGCCGGTGTATGCTTCGCACCAAAGCGGAAAGTTTTTCTTTTTCCGCGGCGGAAAAAATATTTCCGTGCCCCAGCGGGAAGACATACACACCCTCGCCCCGAAAACCAGAAACGGTGTGGAGC
>CAZWXV010000012.1:0-22294 GCA_964637995.1 uncultured Candidatus Saccharibacteria bacterium | reverse complement strand
CAGAAGCGTATGGAGCAATCCTTGGAGGTTCAAATCCTCTCATGCCCACCAATATAATGCTTTTTCCTCACTTTAAAAACGAGCTAAAGTGCCTAAAAGAGGGTTTTAGCCTGGTCGCTGGCTGTGACGAGGCGGGGCGGGGCCCCATGGCGGGGCCGGTGGTCGCCGCGGCGTGCATTTTAGACCCGCAGAGCATAGGCCAAAAACGAAGCCGGAATAAGTGGTATGCCCGAGTGCGGGATTCGAAAACTATTCCCGAAGAGGAACGGGCAATTTTATCGTCGAAAATTCTACAAAATGTCCTTGCGTATGGCGTGGGAATTGTCTCCGAAAAGGAGATAGACGTACTCAACATTCATCACGCGAGTCTCCGGGCCATGAAGCTCGCGGTGGAGAATATGGCGCAAAAAATAAAAAAAGGGAAAAACCCCCAAAAAATCGGTTTACTGGTCGATGGCAGGTTTGTCATACCAAATCTCTCAATCCGAGGAGTGGAGATAACTCAGACCAGCATTATTGCAGGGGATACGCTCTCGCTTTCGATATCCGCGGCGTCAATTATTGCAAAAGTTGAGAGAGATGCTATTATGCGGAAGCTCGATGCGCGGTTTCCGGAGTACGGATGGAAGAAGAACAAGGGCTACAATACCCGAGAGCACCAGAGGGCCCTACGTAAGTTTGGATTAAGTGCAGTGCACCGAAAATCCTTTGTAAATAAAGGCTAAATACAGGAAAACGGGCCGTAGTATACCGGTAGTACACACGATTCGGGTTCGTGTAGACTGGGTTCGATTCCCAGCGGCCCGACAAGTTTATAAATCCGTTCGTCTGTGATAAAATTGGTTCACGAATTGTTTTTATCTGTAGCGGGTGGTCGCACTCACATAGGCACATATGTTGGAGTTTCGCCATCACCCGCTTCAAATGAAAATAATCAAAAATGCGCCGCAAAAAATTCTTGCGGCGCATTTTTACGTCTATGACGTCTCTTGGAGTTATCCACAGTTTTGCTTGTAAAAGTATTGTCATACGTGTAGAGATGCGAGATAATTATATGTAGTACGATGCAATAAATTTTTTGGTCGGTTTATTGCAAACTTAAATTAAAAATTAATTTCTACAAAAAGATGGCAAAGAAGAAAGCAAAAAAGGCAGCAAAGAAGGGAGGCAAGAAGAAAGCTTCCAAGAAGAAGAGAGCTTAGTCCTCCGACCCGGGTCGGAGGATTCCGGGCATGAGCTCGGAGTTCCCACTTTAAGAAAAGATCCCTCCGCCAGCTGGCGGACGGGGTTTTTTCTTTTTTGTGCTAATATATATGTTTATGGCGATATTCAATAGAATTTTCGGCGACGAAAGTTCCAGATTCATAACCAAAACCAAGCCTTTGGTGGCTAAAATAAATGCTTTAGAGGCGGATATGGCTGCGCTCCCGGATGCCGATTTTTCCAAAAAAACAGCGGAATTCAAAGAAAAAATAGCCAAAAGCCTTTCTTTGGGCAAGGAGAAGGAAATCCTGGAAGAGATTCTGCCCGAAGCATATGCTTTGGTTCGGGAGGCAATGAAACGCACGGATAGCCTCAGGCTTTTTGACGTACAAATGATAGGCGGCATAGCTTTACATAGAGGCAATATTGCCGAGATGCGAACCGGTGAAGGTAAAACTTTTGTGGCCGTGCTGCCGGCATACTTAAATGCGCTGTCGGGCAAAGGCGTGCACATCGTGACCGTGAACGATTATCTCTCCCGTATCGGAGCTGTACTCATGGGGCAGGTTTATACTTTTCTCGGGCTTTCCGTCGGTGTTATCAATTCCCAGAATGTTTCTTACCTGTATGATGAAAAGCACCTGACTGCGCAGGCAGGCACGGAGGAAGACCAGGAGCGCGACAAGGTAGGTGGATATAAAGTGGTGTACGATTTCCTGAAACCCCACTCCCGCCGGGAAGCATATTTCGCGGATGTGACTTACGGCACCAACAATGAGTTTGGTTTTGATTATTTGCGCGACAATCTGGTGACGCGGGTGGAAGACATGGTCCAGCGCGAGCACAATTTCGCAATCGTGGACGAAGTGGACTCGATCCTTATAGACGAAGCGCGCACGCCGCTCATAATTTCTTCCCAGGCAGGCGATTCGGAAGACTTTTATACGAAGTTCTCACAAATAGCCCGGCAGCTCAAGCGGGATACGGACTACGAAGTGGACGAAAAACTCCGGGCCATATCTCTCACCGATGCGGGTATCTCCAAGGCGGAACAAATGCTCGGTATAGAGAATATTTATACCGAAAAAGGCATAAAATACGTGCACCACCTGGAAACCGCGGTCAAAGCGCAGGCGGTTTTTGAGAAAGACAAAGATTATGTGGTTAAAGAAGGGGAAGTGATAATAGTGGACCCGTTTACCGGCAGGCTTCAACCCGGCCGGCGCTGGTCGGAAGGCATACACCAGGCCATTGAGGCCAAAGAAGGGGTCAAAATAGAAAAGGAAACCCGCTCCTCGGGTTCCATTACCTTCCAGAACTATTTTCGTTTCTACAAGAAGCTGTCCGGCATGACCGGAACCGCGGCGACTTCCGCGGAAGAGTTTATAAAAGTGTACGGGCTGGACGTGATCGTGATTCCGACCAATAAGCCCGTGATCCGTAAAGACCATAACGATCTCATCTTTCAGACCGAAAAAGGCAAGCTCCATGCGATTGCCCAAAAGGTCAAAGAACTGAACGCGAAAGGCCAGCCGGTTTTGATCGGTACTATTTCCATTGAGAAAAACGAGCTTCTGTCCGTGCATCTTCGGCAGGCAGGAGTAGAGCATACGATACTGAACGCAAAGAACCACGAGAAGGAGGGAGAAATCATAGCGCAGGCGGGCAAACGGGGGGCAGTGACCATTGCGACCAACATGGCTGGCCGCGGTATCGACATCAAACTCGGGGGCAACCCTCACACGGAAGAAGAATATAAATTCGTGAAAAGCGCTGGCGGTTTATTTGTGCTCGGGACCGAGAGGCACGAAGCGCGGCGCATAGACAACCAGCTAAGGGGGCGCTCCGGCCGCCAAGGGGACCCCGGTGAGACTCAATTTTACGTTTCCTTAGAAGACGACCTCATGCGTGTTTTCGGCGCGGAAAGGATAAAAAATATGATGGGCAAGTTCGGCATACCGGAAGACCAACCCATCGACAGCCGCTTTATCGGGAAGACTTTGGAAAGCGCGCAGGCAAAGATAGAGGGCTTCCATTTCGACGCCCGAAAACACACTTTGGAATACGACGACGTCATGAACCATCAGAGGAAACTCATTTATGAGCGGCGGGCAAATTTGCTCCGTGCGGACAAGGAAGAAGTAGAAGAACTCCTGGGCGAAGTGGCTGGCCTCCACGAAGGTTTGGAAAAAGTAATGGAAGAAAAAAAGCAAAAACTGGGCGAGCAGATATTTTTTGAGACCGTACGCAGAATCGCTCTTTACGCCAATGACGCGCTCTGGATGGAGCACTTGGAGGCCATGGATTACCTGCGCTCTTCGGTTAACCTCCGCGCCTACGGCCAGCACGAACCAATAGTGGAGTACAAAAAAGAGGGGCTAAAAATGTTTAAAGAAATGGAAATGGCTTTTAAAGAGCAGGTGGCGTCTCTGGTCAGCTCTATCAATACCGAGAACGCGGCTGCAGTGAAAAAAGAAGAGCCGGCGCCCAGGCAGACTTTGGTAACTAGCCACACCGAGCCATCAGAATTGGGTGGCAAACAAGACCTGCCTGCCGGCAAGGCAGGAAAGGAAGTAGGCCGAAACGACCCCTGCCCCTGCGGTTCAGGCAAAAAATACAAAAAGTGCCACGGGCAGTAGCCTGTAATTTTTGCTACACTGTAAGTTAGTATCACTATGGTAAAAAAGTCAGATAAAAAAACACACGGGCAAATTGCAAATTTCATATACGAGACGGGCATACATAGTCAGACGCCGCGGTCGGGGTTTTGGTTTTTGGGGAGCGGCAGCCAGTCTGTAGCCGAACACCTGTTTCATACGGCTATGATAACGTACTCGCTTTGTTACCTTGAGCCCAAAGCCGACAAAAACAAAGCGGTGCTCATGGCTCTCTTCCATGACATCGGTGAGGGCAGGACTTCGGACCACAATTATGTACATCAGCGTTATGGCCGACTGGCGGAAGCTCAGGCCGTGGCGGATATGTCCCAGAGCGTGCCTTTCGGCCCGGAAATCCTATCTTTTTTCGAGGAAGAAAGGACGCGAAAAACCCTAGAGGCAAAATTGGTGAAAGATGCCGATATCCTGGAATGGCTATCGTCCCTCCGAGTGGAAGAAACGAAAGGCAACCTCAAAGCCAAGGGTTGGATAAAAGTCGCGCAGAAACGCCTGAAGACCCGGGCCGGCAAATCCATGGGCGCGATGCTGGTTAAAACGGAACCGGACAGCTGGTGGTCAAATTCCCGGGACCCATGGTTCGTGGACCGGAAGCTCAAAGACCAGAAATGGAACTCTCGAAAAAAGTAGCTCACAAATTTTATTAAGAAATGACAGGTTAAGATAAAATATGCTGTTTGAATTATTGGTACGAATTAAAAATTTTTTAAGGAGATGGCGGCCCCACAAACAGGTAAAGACCGGACTTGCGGTCTGGAATATTTTGAGCGACCCGTCGTCCGAGCTTAAGATAGTGGGCGTGACCGGGACCAACGGCAAGACCACAACCACCACTCTTTTATACCGAATAGCCATAGCGCTCGGATATAAAGCCGGGCTTATAGGCACGGTGGAGAACGTGATTAACGGCGAGCGCCTGCCCACCAATTTTACCACTCCCGAGCCCGCCGAACTCCACCGCTTGCTCAACCGGATGGTGCATGAGGGCTGCGAATGGGTTTTTATGGAGATTTCTTCCCACGGCATGGACCAGAACCGGGTCGCCGGCATTTCTTTTTACGGCGGAATCTTTACCAACCTGACGCATGACCATTTGGATTATCATAAGAATTTCGAAAACTATTTCAACGCCAAGAAAAAATTCTTTAAAATGCTTTCCCCGCACGCATTCGCCTTGTCCAATGCCGACGATCCGTACGGCAAGAGAATAATGGAAGGCATAAAGGCGCATAAATATCTTTATGGCTTCGAGAACGCCGCAGATTTCACGGGACAGGTTAACCATCTCGATTTCGGCGGTCTCGAGATAAAGGCGGGGAGTGATATTTTGCAGTCAAAGCTACTCGGCAAATTCAACGCTTACAACCTACTCGCTGTATGGAGCGCTTCGAAACTTCTCGGTTTCGATATGGGTAAGGTCAAAAAAATACTCGAAAATATTAAACCGCCCAGAGGCCGGTTTGAGCATTTTACTTCCGCCTCGGGTGTACTTGTAGTTGTCGACTATGCGCACTCGCCCGATTCCCTGGAGAAAATAATTACCGCGGTGGAGGAGATTAAGGTGAAGGGCGGCAGATTAATAACGGTTTTCGGTTGCGGGGGCGACCGCGACCCGCTCAAGCGCCCCAAAATGGGCAAAATCGGAGCCTCAATGTCCGACGTGGCAATATTCACCTCCGACAATCCGCGGAGCGAGAGCCCCGAAGAAATTATCGAAGACATGACTACCGGACTTTCACAGGATGATTTGAAAAAAGTCACGATAATACCTAACCGCCGCGAAGCGATAGCGGAAGGAGTAAAACTCGCGCAAAAAGGGGATGTAGTCCTCGTGGCTGGCAAAGGTCACGAAACCTATCAGGATGTGAAAGGCGTCAAAAGCCACTTTGACGACCTGGAAGAGCTAAAACAGGCTTTCAATCAAGCGGCTTAAAATATTCTTCGGATTATCCACATCGGGTATGTTCCCGCTGTGATATAATACGTACCTTATGAGTCAGGATTATTATGTTTTGGAGCGCTCGGAGCTAATTATTGATAACCAGGACAAACAGTATCATTTAAGGATACGGGATTTGCCGGCGGAAGAAAAGCCCCGCGAGAAGATGCTGAAACACGGCGCAAGCGCTTTGTCTATTTCCGAACTTCTGGCGGTCATGCTCAATACCGGCACGAAAAAAGAAGGTGTACTCGAGATGTCTTCGCGCATACTCAAAGATTATGGCGAAGGCGGCATCATGCGGGAGAATAATCCCGAGGTGTTGGCCCGAGACTTGGGTATTCCGGCCGGCAAGGCATTCCAGATAGTGGCTTGCGCGGAGCTTGGACGAAGATTTTTCGAAAAGAATAACTCGGCGTTGCCGACCATACGCACCGCTAGGGAAGTTTATGAATATGCCGAGGGCATGCGCGGGCTTTCCAAAGAGCACTTGCGGGGAATATATCTGAATGCCCACTATAAAGTTATCCACGACGAAATTATTTCCATAGGCACTGTGGATGCCAACATCATCCATCCGCGCGAGGTGTTCAAGCCCGCGATAGAGCATTCCGCAGTCGCCCTGATACTGGTCCACAATCACCCGTCCGGAGAGACTCTGCCGAGCGAAGCCGACGTGTCCGTGACCGCGCAACTTATCGAAGCGGGGAAACTTATAGGGGTTGACCTCATTGACCATGTTATCGTTACCAAAAATTCATTCGTGAGCGTGCCGGCGGCATACCGGTAATTATTAATTAACCAAAAAGCATGTTTCCATCTATATATTATCCGGCTTACCAGATTTTTGATTCTCGCTACTGGCTTATCCATGATAGGCCAGGCGGTGATTCCGAAAGTGGTGCGGAGGATTACCGCGCGCGCATGCTCTTTCATATAAGAAAGAATGACTACTTTTCAACCTTGGCCACGATTTTAAGATTTTACGAAGAATATATCCAGTCTGCAGTGAGTACTGATTCCAAAATGCGCGAGCTGGAACTGCAAACAATCAAAAGCATTATTCGGGAACTTTTATATCTGGACAAAAATTATATTATCGCCCCAAAGGACGACAATAAAACTATTTGAACATTCTCGGCACGGATTCGGTTAGTCCGAACATGGGCCCCGAGGAAATGAGCGCGACGACGTCGCCTTCTTTTACTACTTTTTTGAGAATTATTAAGGCTTCTTTTTCAGTCCGGGCGGTGCGGACAGGGAAGTGTTTTTTGGCTTCCCGCCAAATTTCTTTAGTGCCGATTTCCCCGGGGCCCTTTTTGCCCCGAGAGGTGGCCGGGAGGATTATGACCTCGCCCGCGCCCTGAAAAATATTCTTGTACCACGGTAGGAAGTTTTTATTGCGCCAGGAAAATGCATGCGGCTCGAATACCGCGACTATTCTTTTTTCGGGAAAATGCAGGCGGAGAGCGTCGAAAATTGCCCGGGTTTTTTCATAGGAAGAACCGAAACCGTCATAGACCGGAATTTTACCTTTGGGATTTTTCAGCTCTATTCTCCTTTTTATGCCGGAGAATTCTCTGACCGCTTTGGCGAAAACCGCCGCCGGCATTTTTTTATTTTCTAAAAGGAGCGCCGCGGCTCCGACGATGTTCTCGATACTGTGCCGGCCCAGAAGCTTGGTTCTTATTTCTATTACTTTTTTGCCGCGGCGTATCAAATCAAAAGAGGTGATTTTGCCGTACTTTAAATTTTCCGTGTACCAATTTGATTTTTTATCATCTACGCTATAGCTGAGATGGTGACATTTTGCGTACCGGGCGATACCTTTTGTATTCCTGGCGTTTTTTGCGTAAACCAGAAAGCCGTTTTTAGGAATCTTGGCCACCAGTTTTTTATACGTATCTACATATGATTTTTCAGTTCGGAAAATATTCACATGGTCGTGCTGGGCCGATATCAGGATTACCAACGCCGGGCGGAGATGAAGGAATTTGGAAGACATATCCCAGTTGGACGAGGGATATTCATCGCCCTCCAGTACGAATTCGCGGCCGCGGCCCAGGTGCGATGAATTTTTGAGGTCGAGGGGGATGGCCCCGATAAAATAAGAAGGATCCTTTTTGGCCCGGACCAGGCACCAAGCGATAAGCGCGGAGAGGGTGGACTTGCCGAAACTTCCCGTGACAATCAGGTTTTCCGTCCGGTCCGACAGGAGTGCCAGCATTTCGGGCAGTGACTTTAACGGTAGTTTTCTCCCTAAAGCTTCCCGGGTTTCCGCGTTGTCGCGCGCCGCGAGCCCCGCATGCTTGCCGATGACCACGAGCTTTGTATCGCGCGGTATGTTTTCCGGGCGGTAATTTTTATGGAAGGATATTTTATTTCTTTTTAAAAGTCCCGCTACCGGCTCAAAGGATTCGTCATCCGAGCCCGAGACCTTAAATCCGGCTTCTTTCAACAGCACCGCGAGGGCGGACATGCCCGCGCCGGAGATGCCTATCAAATGCACCATGGTTTTCTTATTTTTTTTCATGGCGGTTCCTAGAGCTACCGGTAAAATAGCTACTCAAGAGAGCGTCCTTCATGCGCATCAAAAGCACGCCGAACTGCGCCTCTGGGTCATGCCTGAATTTTTTACCGTCTACAAGCACATCAAGGGGATACATAGTCTTGCCGTCCACAAAGACGCCAGTGGTTAGATTTGAAGTTGGGATGGTATCTATTTTAAACTCCTTCATAAAAGACAATTTGGCCAATTTTTCCTGATATACCGGCAAATACTCCACTTGGGCGAAAGAACCGAAGCATTTGAACTGATTCAAAAAGGCGAGTACCATAAAACCGGACAAAAGTGCGGGGCACAGGCGCCCTTCCGACAGCTCTTTGACAAGTGTCTCGGGCGTGTCGAGCGGTATTTTACGGCTCCGGCTGTTGAGAACATTGCCGTGCAGGAAAAAATTCTCCATCTCTTCGTATTTCCCATGCTCTACCGGAGCATAGAACATTATCTCGTCGGGAAAAGCACCCATGAATTCGTCCCGGGTCTTGGGGTCAAAGAAGATTTTGTGCATTATATGCCGGTAATCGCCCAATACCCGGACCAGGTACTCGGACACTACTTCGTTGATGTCCAAGTAAACCAGATTATTTTTACCTAAAACTTGCCGTTCGATGTGCTGGCAGGACTCTAGCGCCCACTTGGTATAAGAGCCTCCCTCCTCGGCGAAAGGAAAATACTGGCTGACGTTTTTTGGAAGTTCTGCCATGGTATCCACAAGTTTTTTGGGGACAGAGCTCCGGTATACCAAGGCGTCCTGAAGCGTGCTGGGGAAGAGGTTATAGCCGTGGACCTTGCGGTTGATGCGGCCGGGGCGGGTATGGTTTGAAAAGGGGACGCCGGAATACATACCGACTACGTAATAATCTTTGTCCGGTGTGCCCAAAGACCCGAGCCAGTTAATGCAAAAAAAGCGCGGACCCTCGGTGTTGCCCAGATGGGGAGTGGTCTGGAGCACCCGCCGTCTCTGGAGTGAGGCTAAAATTTCCTTTTTAGAGACATCGGTAAACCCCAGCCGTGTGAGCTCTTTATCAAAGGCGCGGACAAGCGCGGGCTCCATTGCGCGCTTAGGGCGCCAGAAATTCAGTTCTTTGGAGTAGGATAGGCAGGTTTTATGCCAATTTTGGTCAATACAATGAGCCAATCGGAGCTTTCCGGCGGCCAGGAGGGCAGAGGATATGGCCGCCATCCTCCTTTTGAGCAATATTTGCATTCATAAATACTAACCGTTTTGCCTTAGCTTTGCAAATCAGCCCGGAGCTTTTCCACCGGCCCTTTATAGTCCAATTTTTAAGTATACTTGTCAAGGATAGGATTACAAAAAACCCTTATTTTTCAAGCTATATTGCATTTGACATACCGGAAATTTGTTGTCTAACTATTGACTTTTAAGCTCAATTATGCTAGTATACTAATAATTCCTTAAGTTCAAGCGGAAGCTTATGCCTAAGGAATCGGTTAGGATACTGCATGGCTCTATTGAGAGGTATGTCGTTGGCGGAGCAAACTACCGCCCAAATATGAAAAACAACAATCTAATACGTTTCGTGCAATCTTTGGTGCTTTTGCCTGTGATAACTTCTTCTTTTTCCATGGGTGAGTTGCAAAATCCCAACCCTGCCGATGCAGTATTGGCTAAAATAAATATAGAAACCGAAGGCGTCCCGGCTTTTAACCAAGCCAAGGCACCCGAAGTTTTGACCAAAGCTTCCCGAGCCGCAGCCATTGACGCGTATTTCAAGGAGCGTAACATGCCGCTTGCCGGCCATGGTATGGGTATGGTTCTAGCAGCTGAAAAATATGACCTAGATTATCGTCTCTTAGCAGCGATAGCTACTCGTGAGACTACCGGCGGACAGCAAGCATGCCCTGCAACTTACAAGCGCACCGGTGATATTGGATATAAGTTCAATGTGTTCGGTTGGGGCAGCTGCAAGATAAAGTTCAAGTCTTATGAAGACGCATTTGAAGTTCTTGCAAAGAATTTAAGCGGTAACAACCCGAACACCGCGTTTCATTACGAGGACAAGAATACCAAAGAGATCCTCCAGGCATACAATCCGCCCTCCATCGTGCCGCGCTATGCGGACCAGGTGATAAACATCATGAACGCCATCGGCCCAGCCGACTTGGGAACAGTGGAAGCCCTGGCGAAGTCCTAAAAATAAATTTCTGTACTACAAAAAATCCCGCTTGGCGGGATTTTTGACTGCATTTTGTTTGCGGTTTATTTGCCTTCCAGATACACCAAAGTCATTTTCTGGTCTTTGGGTTCGAAGAGAGTAATCTGGAAATTGTAATGCTTGCCGAGTTCCAGCGCCTCCCGGAGCTTTGTTTCCGACGTGAAGGTGGAGTTGTGTACCAGCCCGGCTACGCCTTCCTTGATGGATACCAGAGCGCCATGCTTGTTGTACTTGATGACCACTCCGCCCACGATATCGCCCTTTTTGAGTTTACCCTCGAATTCTTTCCAAGGATTTTCCTTGAGCGCCTTAAGCGACAGAGAGATTTTGCCGTCTTTGATTTCTATCACCTTGGCTTTCACCTGTTCGCCCACTTTAAACATTGCTCTGGGGTCTTCCACCAGGCCCCAGTCGAGCTCGGAGATGTGTACCAGGCCTTCCAAGCCCTCTTCGAGCTTGAGGAACACTCCGAAGTCCACAATGCCCGCAATGACGCAATCCAGAACGTCCCCAATGTTGTATTTGGACAGTATTTCTTTCTTCTCCTCGGGGTTGTTCTCCTTTTCCGAGAATATAAGCTTGCCTTCTTTCGGCAGGGTCGAGATTATCATAACGGATATTTTCTCGCCCACGAGCTTTTTGAGTTCTTTCAAGATTTTATCTTTGTCCGAGTCGAGTACCCGAGGATAGTGTTCGGGCTTCAGCTGGGAAGCGGGCAGGAATCCCTGAATGCCCTGCCATTCCAAAATAAGCCCGCCTTTGTTTGCATCCTTCACCTCCAAAGTGAGTACAGTCTTCTGTTTAATGGTTTTCTCCGCTTCGCTCCAGGCGAGCGCCTGCTTGGCTTCCTTGAGGGAAAGTTCTATATAGCCCTCCTCGTTCTCGGCGTCCACTACCTTAGCTTTGATAACGTCGCCCAGGCTCATCTTATTGATGACGTCCTTGGCATTGATGAATTCCCGGCCGTAGATTATGCCCGTGCCCCAAGGCGCGAGATCTACGTAAACGGAAGATTTATCCACGAGTATAACTGAGCCCTCGATCAGGGAATCCACTTCCGGCCTCGAGGCGCTCCTGTTCACCACGGAACTCAGGACTGTATTCTCCTCCACGACTACCGCTGCTTCTTCTTTTCGCATAAATTGTAATTCGCTTTAAATTAAAACATCCGCCATGAAGCGGATATAAGGCTTAGGTTCTGATTTGACCTTACGGTCTTATCAGGGTTACCCCAAATCCTGCTTGTAATAATTTAATTCAGTTGTACCACCACTCTACTACAAACTCTAAAAAAAGCAAGTATTTTTCGTTTGTTTTATGGCTTAAAATTTGTTAGAATATATGGAATGATAATTACGTATTTCGGCAAACAGTTTTTCAAGATACAGCAGGGAGAGATGGTTCTTGCGTTTAATCCTGTTAGTAAAAGCTCTAAAACAGGCATTTCGGTGCACTTTGGAGCGGATATTGCGCTGGTCACCGCGAACCACCCTGATTATAACGGAGTGGACCAGCTTTCGCACGGCGAGCGGGAGCCTTTCGTGATCCAAGGACCGGGTGACTACGAGATACGGGAAATTTTCATAAAAGGGGTGTTGTCAGAGGTGGAGATAGGGGGGAAAAAATATATGAACTCCATCTATCTTTTTGAGTTGGACGGCATCAATATCGCCTTTTTGGGCGCCGTGGGTGATGCGGAAATTTCCAAAGATTCCCGCGAGGCCATCAACAGCCCGGATATCCTGTTCATTCCGGTCGGAGGCTCCGGTATGCTCGATGCCAAGCAGGCCGGGAAACTTGCTTCGACCCTGGAACCGAAAATAATAATTCCGATGGATTACGACGACAAATCTCTGCAAGCGTTCCTAAAAGAAATGGGGGAAGAGGGCGCGGAAACGGCAGAAAAACTTACGCTCAAGAGAAAGGACCTGGAGGGCAAAGAAGGGGAGGTGATAGTGCTCAAAGCCAGTTAAAATTTTATAATATAAAAAATAAAAATTTACATGAAAAAATTTATTCACCATGTTCGCAGGCAGCCGGAAGGGGTCAGGAGGCATATTCTACATGTCATCACCGTCGCTTTCGCGATAATTTTGTTTCTGCTCTGGGTAGTTTCCCTGAGCAGGAGTTTTACCAAGGAAGAAAACCGGGCGGCAGTGCGGAAAAACTTGGCCCCGTTCTCGGCGCTTAAAGCGAATTTGGTGGGAGGCTACCAGAGCATAACGGAATAAGAATGGCCAAGAATAATTTACCAAAAGAAAAAGTGCTTTCTTCGGGCGATACGATACTCCCGGTTGACGTAGTGTCCGAGATGAAGGAATCGTACCTGGCGTACGCCATGTCGGTCATCACTTCGCGCGCCTTGCCGGACGTACGCGACGGATTGAAGCCTGTGCACAGGAGAATACTTTTCGCCATGAATGAGCTCGGACTCATAGCCTCTGCGCGATTCAGAAAGTCCGCCGCAGTAGTGGGAGATGTGCTCGGAAAATACCATCCGCACGGCGATACTGCGGTCTATGACTCTATGGTGGGCATGGCGCAGGAGTTTTCTTACCGCTACCCGCTGGTTCTGGGGCAAGGCAACTTCGGTTCCATCGACGGCGACAATGCCGCGGCCATGCGTTATACCGAAGCGAAGATGTCGAAGATTTCGAGCGAACTCCTGCGCGATCTCGAGAAAGAAACGGTGCCTTTCCGCCCGAACTATGACCAGACCAGGAAGGAACCCGTTGTATTTCCCGCGGCCGTTCCCTCTCTTCTTTTGAACGGCACCTTAGGCATAGCCGTTGGTATGGCGACTAATATTCCTTCGCATAATCTGGCGGAAGTTATCGACGCGACAGACCACCTGATAGAAAATCCGGAAGCAACCACCGAAGACCTCATGCAGTTCATCAAAGGCCCTGATTTTCCGACCGGCGGAGTAGCCTATGGATACAAAGACATGCTCCATGCTTACGGTACGGGCCGGGGCGGGGTGGTTTGCAGGGGCGAAGCGGAGATAGCGGAAGAGAAAGGCGGCAATTTTTCCATAATCATCACCTCCATTCCTTTCCGGGTCAACAAAGCGAATCTAATAATGTCCATCGCGGAACTGGTGCAGGAGAAAAAACTGGAAGGTATTAAAGCTCTCCGCGACGAATCTACCAAAGACATTCGCGTTGTCATCGACCTGAAGTCCTCCGCTCATCCCGAGAAAGTTTTGAATTATATTTATAAAAATACCCAGCTGGAGTCCAACTTTAATTTCAATATGGTTGCCCTGGTGGATGGGGTGCCGCAGACGCTGTCTCTAAAATCGATATTGGATGAATTCATAAAGCACCGGAGGGACGTGGTCCAAAAGCGTTCCGCTTACGATCTGCGCAGAGCGGAAGAGCGCGAGCATATACTGCTCGGCCTAAAAAAGGCGCTGGACAAGATTGACCGGGTAATTACCGTTATCCGGAATTCAAAAAATTCGGCATTGGCCAAGACCAATTTGATGAAAGAATTCAAATTCTCCGACCTCCAGGCGGCGGCAATACTGGAAATGAAGCTGGCAAAGCTCGCGGGCCTCGAGCGCAAGGCCGTGGAAGACGAACTTAAGGAAAAGCAGGATTTCATCGCGGAGATGAAGGATTTACTGGGTAGCGCCAAGAAAATCTTAAAAGTTGTTTCCAGAGAACTTAAAGAGATAAAAGAAAAGTATGCGGATGAGCGGCGGACCAAGATAGTCAAAGGTGGCGTAAAAGAGATTTCCGACGAAGACCTGGTGCCGGACAAAGAAACGGTCCTGGTGTTGACCGCGGGCGGTTACGTGAAATGTACCGACCCTTCTGAATACCGCGCCCAGAAGCGGGGAGGAGTGGGAGTCATCGACCTGGAAACCAAAGAAGAGGATTTTGTGACCATGCTTGTGTCCGGCTCGACGCACTCCAACCTGCTTTTCTTCACCAACACGGGCAAAGTTTACCAGATGAAAATGTATGATATTCCGGAAGGCAGACGGGCCACGCGCGGAAAATCCATAATGAACTTCTTGCAACTTTCTGCGGAAGAAAAAGTGAATTCGATTCTAGCGATGCCCAAGGACCTCTCCAAGGTGCCGTCCTCCCTCATGCTCGTAACTAAAAACGGCACCGCTAAGAAAATGGCCACGGAGGGTTTCAAGGACGTAAGGCGGAGCGGTATTATCGCCATTCGGTTGGACCGCGACGATCAGCTGGTATCGGCGCTCTCGACAGAGAAAGGCGACGAAGTGCTGGTAGCGACGGCCTTGGGCCAGTCCATAAGGTTTAAAGAATCGGATGTGCGCCAGATGGGCAGGACCGCGGGCGGAGTATCCGGCATACGCTTAGGTAAGGGCGATGAGGTCATCGGTGTAGATGCGGTCAAGAAGGACCAGAGAGAAGGATTTTTCCTGACCATGACCGCGAACGGGTTCGGCAAAAAGACCAGCCTTAAAGAATACAAGGTCCAGAAGCGGGGCGGCTCAGGCATAAAGACGGCGAAAGTGACCGGTAAAACCGGCAAGCTTATCGTGGCCAAGGTTCTGTCCGGCACGGAAGAGGAACTTATCGCCATGTCCAAAAAAGGGCAGGTGATCCGGACGGCGCTCAAGGATGTTTCCGCGCTGGGACGGCAGACGCAGGGCGTGACCATCATGCGGCTCCGGGCGGGCGATGGCATTGCATCTCTGACCTGCATTTAATTCCGCTGTATTTAGCTTGGCCTATTTGATACAATACATACATGTTCAGCAATCCGGAAAAAAATTTGAAGGTTTTCGGACTAAAAGAAGACAGCATAGTGGCGGACCTGGGCGCAGGTACCGGCTATTATGCGATTGCCGCGGGTCGTCTCGCGCCGCAGGGTAAAGTTTACGCGATAGAAATAGAAAAAGATTATCTTGATACTATCCGGCATAAAGTGGCGGAAGCGGGACTCGGGAACGTGGAAATAATCTGGGGCAACGTGGAAAAAAGCGGAGGCACGAAACTAAGCGACGGCGCAGCAGACGTGGTTATCGCCTCAAACATTCTTTTCCAGGTGGAGGACAAGAACGCGTTTATCGAGGAAGCTCGCCGGGTACTAAAACAAAGTGGCCGCGTGCTCCTCTCCGACTGGGCGGAAAAATCGATAATGTCTAAAGTCGCGGTTTCAAAGGCCCGCGCGCGGCAAATGTTTGAGCAGAAGGGCTTTGCATATGAGCGGGAAATAGACACGGGAGAACAGCATTATGGTATGATATTTAGAAGGCAAGAAAAGATTTAAAAAATGAAATTCAATTTCCAGCTGGTTATAGTCGCAGTATTCATTGTCGCAGCTATTTTGGGCGTTCTGGTTTTCTCCGGCGCCATACCTATCGGCAGTAAGGGCGGCGAAGGCAGTTTGGGAGAGGTGAGACTCTGGGGTACAGTGCCGACGTCCCTGATTCAGGCGTCCTTGGAAGAGTTCAACAATGCGAACCCCTCCTTTACTCTCAAGTACGAGGAAAAATCTGCCGCTTCTTTTGACCGCGACCTCCTGGAGGCGCTGGCTGCCGGTGCGGGGCCAGACATGTTCTTAATTTCTGATGACTTGGCATATCACTATGCTGACAAAATAGTGACCATACCATATGCAAGTTACTCTCCCGCCGCATTCAAGAACATTTTTGCCGCGGCCGGCGAGGTTTTTTTGACTCCGGAAGGCATCTTGGCCCTGCCTCTCTCTGTCGACCCCATGATGCTTTATTATAACCGGAGCATCTTGGACGCCCAAGGCCTGGCCTTTTCTCCCAAAGACTGGGAAGAATTCTCCCAATATGTCGTCAAGCTTACGGAAAAAGACGAAGATAACCAGATAAAGAAGAGCGGAGCGGCGCTCGGCCAATACGCGAATGTTACCCACGCCAAAGATATCCTGGCCATGGTTTTTTTACAGACCGGAAATCCGATAACCTCCCAGGGCGCAGTGGGCGGGGGATTTAAGTCCGTACTCGTGTCTACGGCGGGAAATTATAATACGCCTTCCATATTGGAATTTTACACGAGCTTCGCTGATCCGGGCAGCCCTTTGTACTCTTGGAACCGCTCCTTCCCCGATTCCGGAGATGCATTTTCCAGCGAGGATCTGGCATTTTATTTCGGTTATGCGAGCGAACTTTCCGAGCTGGTGAACAAAAATCCTAATCAAAACTTTTTGGCCGCGACCGTGCCCCAGATAAAGGACGCCAAATTCAAGCTGACCAGGGGGCGGGTGACGGGAGTGGCCGTAGCTTCCTCCTCTAAAAATTTAAACACCGCGCTCACGGCGGCAAGCCAGTTGGCGTCTTCTGATTTTGCTGCAAAATACGCACAGGCCTTGGGCGTACCGCCCGCCCGGCGGGACCTCCTGGCACAGCCGCCCGCGGATACCTTTTCGCCGAGTTTTTACAGTTCCGCGTTGTTCGCCAAAAGCTGGCTAGACCCCTCGCCCAAAGATACCGATAATATTTTTAGCGCAATGGTCAATTCCGTTTTGTCCAACAGTCTATCGCCCGCGGAGGCTCTGAAGGACGCCAGTTCCAAACTGGACCTTTTGCTGTTAAAATAAACATATGGCCAGATATAAAAAATTCGCAGCTACTTCCGCCTTCCTTCTGGCTTTTGCGGTACTCCTGTTACCCGCGATGTCTTCCGCATACTCTCTCGGGGAGCCATTGGTTCCGCCCTGCGGTCAAGATGCGGCGGCAGACAAATGTGGCTGGAACCAGCTTTTAGGTTTGGTCAACAATGTCATTACTTTTGCGCTGGTATACATGACAGTACCTATCGCGGCGATAATGTTCGCCTACGCCGGTTTTCTCATGGTTACTGCGGGAGAGGAAGCCGCCAGCGCCAAAACCAAGGCGAAAGATATTTTTCTCAACACTGTTGTCGGACTCGTTTTGGCGCTGGCGGCATGGCTTATAGTCAAACTGTTACTGGGTATTTTGGGCTGGGAGGGGGGTTGGATAGGTTTTTGACATAGGGTATAATACAATGATGAGTTACATAAAAACTAACTTGCCGAGACTCATCGTCATTTTTTATATGGTTTTTTTGCCGCTCATTTCTTTCGCAGACTGCGACCCTGCTGGTGGTACAATATGCAATCCCATTCCCAAAGTAGGTACCCTGCCTGATCTCATAAGGATAATACTTGAGGGCATACTAAAAATCGGTATTCCTATCGTGGCGCTTGCGGTCATCTACGCCGGGTTTCTTTTTGTGGCGGCGCGCGGCAACCCGGAGAAGCTGGAAACCGCCAAACAGACACTGCTTTACACGCTCATAGGAGCGGCAATATTATTAGGATCTTGGGCCATCGCCCAGATGATATCGAGCACTATTGACGCGTTGAAATAAAATCATGAAAAAAGTATACACGTTTCTTGGGATACTATCGGTTATGAGTTTTACTCCGGCGCTGGTTTTCGCCCTTGAGCCCAATGCCGGTCCCTGTTCAGGACTTACTGGCTTGGGTAAACTAATATGTAGTTTTCACCAAATACTGAATTCCATAATTCCTGTTTTAATAGCCTTGGGAGTGGTTTATTTCGTATGGGGTGTTATCCACTATGTCATTGCCGACGGGGAAGAGGCTAAGGAAAAAGGCAAGGACACCATGCTCTACGGCATTATCGGCTTTGCGGTAATTGTCAGTTTATGGGGACTGGTTACTTTATTGACTACGACTCTTAACCTCGATAATGCGGTGCCTGTACTGGACAACTTCATACAACCGGGGGAAGGAAGTTGTACGCTCGGCAACAATTCTACGCTCAAGGATGTACTGTGCTTTGCCACCCGGCTCATAAACGATTCGGTAATACCCTTTATTTTTGCGGTAGCCACGGCGTTATTCATCTGGGGCGCGGTAAAGTTTTTCATAATTAATGCGGACGAGGAAGCTCAAAGGGATCAGGGCCGGCAGTTTATGATTTGGGGAATAGTGGCGCTCGCGGTAATGCTTTCAATCTGGGGGTTGGTAGGCATACTGACCAGCACCTTCGGGGTACCTGACGGGTCGGTTTTACCAAAGGTATGCCCAGGCGCTGGCTGTTAGTTGCTTTATTTTCTTGTTGTGCTTATGGTATAATTATCATGATTATTAATAAATTGGGTCGTAAATTATAAGTTTATAAATTATTATTATGAAACAAAAGTTAATGGTATTAGCGGGTCTCGTTCTAGTACTAAGTCCCGCAGCAGCGTTTGCGGCGATTACTGGCAATATCAGTAGTTGTGGAGGCGGGGGTCTTTCTCCACTGGAACAATTCATATGCAAAATCGGCGATATACTGAATATTATTATCCCGATTTTGATTGTGCTGGCCATAGTCTATTTTATCTGGGGGGTTATTCAGTATGTTATTTCAGATGACGAGGAAGCAAAGCAGGCGGGCCGAAACCGAATCATATTCGGCATCATCGGTTTAGCGGTTATAGTAGGTGTATGGGGATTGGTGGCTATTTTGACCCAAACCTTTGGTGTTGAAGGTCAACAGAATATCACTTTCCCGACCACGCCTTACTAAAGCGCTGCAATGAGCTTATTGGATTTATTAACTCCAAAGGTCGCTTACGCTTCCTTTGATGATTTTCTGTCGAAAGTGAACAGCGAGATAATAAATCCGCTCATCCTTTTCTTGTTTGCGCTGGCAGTGGTCTTTTTCCTCTGGGGCATGCTGGAGTTCATCCTAAATCAGCAAAGCGAAGAGGCGAAAACCACCGGCAAGAGCCATATGGTCTGGGGCGTAGTTGGTATTGCCATTATGTTGGGTGTTTGGACCATTCTGAATATCGTTCTTAATACGCTTAATATTCCGAAAAGCGAGATTGACCCGGAGGCAGGCGAGGTGCACCTAGGGCCATAGGAAGGAAGATAGAAAATAGAAAACTAAAAAGTCAGCCCAACAGGGCTGACTTTTTAGTTTTCTATTTATGGATTTTTTCGCTATTTAGGCGTGTTTCAGGGGGGTATTGTCGTAGTGTTCCTGGGTGCGGAAAACTTTCCGGCCCAAGACTATGATGCCCACGATTAGGATGGCTACCAGGACCCACTGTACCAATCCGTTCGGCAGGAAGGAGTTGCCTCCCAAGATTACGCTGGATGCGAGGCTAGAGTCATCCGCCGTGCTATCGAGTGTGCCCGGGTAGTAATTTATCGGGGCGGGATTGTAGCTGCCGTTGCCATAATTTTGATTTTGATTCTGGTTGGAATTATTATTCTGCGTGGCAGAAGAGGGGACAGTGCCCGTTACCGTCACATGTGCCGCATTGGAATAGTCTTGGTCAGTGTTCCATACGGTCACATAGAATCCGCCGTCGGTCCGGGAAAAGTCATAAGCGGTGGCCTGCGACAGAAGATGGGAATTGTCGATGAAAGTGGTTTGGCGATTCGAGCCATTGATTTTCACAATTGAGCTCGGCGTAAAGCCGTTACCGGTAACCGTAATGGTCTTGGCTCCCGCGCCTGCTTTTACTTCGTCCGGGCTTATGCCGGTAATGACCGGTTCCGGATTCTCTTCAACAATCTCGCTTTTTGGCGATGAGGTGGGGTAGCCGCGTACGTCTATTCTTATTGTTTTTGCATGGGTTGCGAGTGGTATACTCCAGAATCCAACTGCCAAAATAGCTATACAAATAAACGTTTTGGTCAAACTCAAAAGTGTTTTCATAAATGTTTTTTTATCATTAATTTTACTCATACCGGTAGTATAGCATATTCTGCTAGAAAAGTCAAGCGCTAAAGCGCCAGCCTGGGCTTACCTTTTCCGACCGTTTTTGAACTTATATAGAAAGCTATATAGGAGATAGCCCAGATTTTTGCGGGTCAGGAGAAAAATCGAAATACTGGAAATAAATATTAAAAGTCCGATAAGTGCTAAATGGTCAGTGGCAGTGAAGCGCGCGAAATTCAAAAGCGCGTGCGCGAGGTAAGCGGTGGGGTCCCGCAGTTTTTCTTCGAACAGGTAGCGGACGAACGCGACCGGGCCGAAATAAATGGCGATGAATACGACGAGGCCGAGAACTGTGCCGACAGCGCCGTAGAGCGCAAGGAGCCCTAAGCCCCGCCCTTCTCTCACTATCCGCGGTGTATGGCGGATATTTAGCCTGACTTGGGCCGAGAAAACGTTATAATACATTTTAATTCGCGCCAGGAAGCCCTGCCAGAAACCGTACTTTTCTTCCTTGATGGTCTGGGTGACGCCGGGCAATACATTGTACCGGTAGCCCTTGCCGTAATACATCGAGAAAAAATTAAGGGCGACTTCGATGCGGAAATGCTGTTTGTAATACTCGGGAACTTTTTGCCACAGGCTTTTGGTTACCGCCCGTTCGCCGCCCAGAAGAGGCACAAAGGCGAGCATCTCGTGCACCAGGTACCATTTGCGGTCGGTCATGCCGATTGCCATGTCCGCAACGCCTTCGAGGACGGGTGCTAGTATCAGGTCAATGGTTTCGTGGGTGAGGCCGGTTATATCCGCATCCGAGAAAAAAATTATATCGCTTTGAGCTAGCGTTACTCCGCGGCTCATAGAGTAGCCTTTGCCTCTGTTGGTTTCATTTCTGGCGACACGAACGCCCCATTTTTCCGCCGCTTCGCGAGTGCCGTCCGTAGAGCCGTCATCGATTACTATTATTTCCCGAAAGCCGGGATAAGTCGCGAGTACCTGAAGTACTGCTCCCAGGCGCGGGGCTTCGTTATAGGCGGAAACTATTGCGGTTACCCTGCCTCCATTTCTCGGATGGCCCGCCTGCTTATCCATGTGAATGTGAGTCTCCATAGTACGATTACCAAGATAATTGCCGCCGCCGCATATTTCAAATTGTCGATCAGGGGCAGAGTATCGCCGATACTGTTGCCCGCCAGGCGCCCGAAGAGAATGATAACCCCGAGCCACCAGGCGCTGCCTACCGCGTCGAAAGCAATGAACGTCCAGAAATCCGTCTTCCGGACCGATAAGTACATTATAGTAAAAATTCTCACTCCGTACACCGCCTTGACCCAGAGGAGCGCCAGGTGTGGGCGGGAGCCGGTCAGTTTTTCCAGAGCCCTGAGGAATTTCTCACTGCCGCGCTGGTATTTTTCCCATCGGTGGAATAAGGTCAATATTTTTTGCCCGTACAGGAACCACAGTGCGTCCGAAGCCAAAGTGCCCAAGAGTGCCAGCCAGAATATGGTCCACGTGGACCAGAGTCCATGCGCGGACAGAAACGCGGCGGCCAGGATGACCGTTTCACCGAACAAAAAAGAGCCCAGGAAAATGGCGGGCATCTGATACAGCGTCAATATCTCGATAAAGAAGTTCGTCTCCATAAAATAAAGTGTGTGCCGGGGGGGAGACTTGAACTCCCATGGAATTTCTTCCGCTTGCTCCTAAGGCAAGTGCGTCTGCCAATTTCGCCACCCCGGCAAAGAACTGCGTGAGGCCTGGGTGGGAATCGCACCCACGTATATTCCTTTTGCAGAGGAATGCCTTACTACTTGGCTACCAGGCCGATATAATAATCTAGCATTTTTAATTCAACTTTCAAAATACAAAGAAATATGATAAATTATTCTTATTGCGCCCATAGCTCAGCTGGTAGAGCAACTCCCTCTTAAGGAGATGGTCGGGGGTTCGATTCCCTCTGGGCGCACAAAAGTGCACAAGCACTTTTAAATGCCCGAGTGGCGGAATTGGTATACGCGTTCGACTTAAGATCGAATGTCGCAAGGCATGTGGGTTCGAGTCCCACCT
>CAZWXV010000011.1:0-24671 GCA_964637995.1 uncultured Candidatus Saccharibacteria bacterium | reverse complement strand
TTTCCCACAAGTCTGACTTGTGGGAACTGGAGAAAAGAAAGTTACCAGTGGTAGCCGTTGAGGAGCAGGATGACAAGGATGATGATGAGGCCCAAGAGGGTCATGTCGAACCAGTCGATTTGCGGCCAGCCGCGTTTCTTCAGAAATTTATTGAGGCGCTCATAACCTTCGTGCACCAGGAGCGCCGGCAGGATGACTACTCCAAAAAGTATTTTCATCAATATTCCCATATGCAGATATTGTAGTGCTAAGGCGGCAAAAAAGCAAAACCGGTGTCCAGGATTCCGGGCTTGTTTATTTCAGAATAAAAAAGTATATTAGAAGCATGAAAAATTCAGTCCGAACAGCCTTTCTGCTTTTCGGAGACCTAATAATGCTGGTAGTAGCGTTTTTCGCTATGCTCGAACTCGCCTTCCCCGGCAGAATCTCGCAGGAAGCCTTTGACAGTCATTTTCTGCCGTTCACTTATGTTTTCTGCGCATGGCTTTTAATTTTCTTTCTCTTCAATCTTTATGAAACGCATTCGGTAAAGCCCACGATATTAAATTTAAAAAAGGTGGGTCTCGCGGGCATCGTGGCATTTGCCGCGAGCATGGTTATTTTTTACATAGTACCGGATTTCGGCATCACCCCGAAAACCAATTTGGTAATTTTTAGCGCCATCTTCCTGGTGCTCTTTATGGGCTGGCGAAGAATATTCTATGCTATTTTTGCATCCTATTTCAAAAGAGGCGTAGTTTTAATGACAGACGAGGGGCAGGATAAAAACCGCGTTGACGAGCTGGCGAACTACATAAATACTTATCCGCAGTCCGGCTTTTTCATCCTCGGCAAATATTCTTCCTTCTCGGAATTCTGGACGAAGGCAGGAGAAAAACAAATCGACACGCTTATTATTTCCAAAAACGCCATGGTAACCGAAAAAGATTTGGAGCGCATATACCGGCGCATAGGAAATATTACGGATTTCGCTTACGCGTATGAAGACATGCTCGGGAAAATTCCCGTAGATTTTATTGACAACGCCTGGTTCCTGCACAATATACGGAGCGCGTCCCGGGCACTGTACGAAGAAATAGGCAAGCTTGCAAACTCGGTTTTGGCCCTTATTGCGCTTGTCATTCTCTCCCCTCTCCTCTTTCTCATTGCCTTTCTCATAAAGCTTGATGACTTGGGTCCGGTATTTTATACCCAGGCGAGGGTCGGAGAAAATGGTAAAAATTTCAGACTATACAAGTTCCGCTCTATGATGCCCGGCGCGGACCGAAACGGCGCGGAGTGGACGGAGAAGAATGATCCGCGCATAACCCGCACGGGCAAGATCATCCGCCGGCTGCACGTGGACGAAATCCCCCAGCTTTGGAACATTTTTCGGGGGGAAATGGCGCTGGTCGGCCCCCGGCCGGAACTGCCGTCCTTTGTGGCCAAGCTGGAAAAAGAAATTCCCTACTATGGGCTGCGGCATATTATCGCCCCCGGCTTCACCGGCTGGGCGCAGATAAGATTCCGCAACGCCCGGGGTGTCGCGGAATCCAAGGAAAAATTCGAGTACGATCTCTTTTATATCAAGAACCGCAACATATTCATGGATCTGGGAATTATACTCCGCACCATTACCATTATCTTCACGCACGACTAAATTCCAATGCTACCAAAGATAAAAAATTTTCTTTTGGTCAATACTTCTCTGGGTCAGACTTTGGTCAAAAATACGTTTTGGCTTTTTGTTGGAGAACTTACGAGCCGTTTGCTGAAAATGGTTCTGATAATCTACGCCGCGCGCATCTTGGGCGTAGCGAACTGGGGTATTTTCGCATACGCGATAAGCATTGCTAGTTTATTTTTTCTTTTCTCCGACCTCGGGCTAGACAACTTGGTAACCCGAGAAATTGCAAAAAATTTCAAGGAGAGGCTGTCTTATTTTGCCACCGCTTTTGTCTTTCGACTGGTTCTGCTGCCGGCCTGCGGTATTTTAATTTTTATTTTTCTTACTCTTTTCTCAAAAATACCGGAGGTCCAAGAGATTATCTTCATCGTGGCCGTTTTTCTGGCTCTCGATTTACTCCGAGGTTTTGGACTTGCTTTTCATCGCGCTTTCGAGCAAATGGAGAAGGAAGCATTCGTGAAATTTTCCACAAATTTATCGATCAGCGTACTGGGCTTGCTGGTACTGTTCACTGTTCCCTCCCTTAAAAATCTTGCCTATGCGTATCTGGCAGGTAGTAGTCTTGGATTGCTTATTACAATTTACACTCTAAGGAAATACCTCTCGGATATCCTGAAAAGTTTTTCTCTTACGCTTGTCGGACAAATTTGGCGTATAACCTGGCCGTTTTTTATTGCCGGAGTGGCAGCCGCTTTTATGACCTATACAGATATGATGATGATCGGCTGGTGGAAGACTCCGATGGATTTGGGGTTATATTCCGCCGCGCAGCGCCTGATTCAATTCTTGTTTGTAGCGCCGAGTCTGATAGCCGTCGCTACTTTTCCGCTCCTATCGAAACTGGCAGAAGAAAGCCCAGTGAAACTTAAAGCCATCCTTGGAAAAACAATTTCTCTGGTATTGCTTCTGGGTTTGCCTATAGCCCTAGGGGGCATCCTGCTGGGGCGAGAGATTATGCTGATTGCTTTTGGAGAAGCGTATGTCGGGGCAACGCTTGTATTTCAAATTTTCTTGGGCGGTATCCTCGCCACCTTTCCCTTGGTTATTCTCAATAATTATATTTTTATCCAAAATCTGCAGAAAAAATTGGTTGTTTGGGCGCTCGGCAGCGCTTTGCTAAATGTGTTTCTTAATTACCTTTTTATACCTAGGTTTGGCATAGCCGGCGCCGCTCTCGCGACGACCCTATCCGGCTTCGCTTTGGCTATTGTCGTGTGGCAAATTATCGGCATCATCGGTTGGGCAGAATTATTTTCGGGGCTGAAAAAAATCATCCTATCTTCTGTCGCGATGGTTATTATTACCCTCACGGGTAAATATTGGAGCATAAATGTGTTCCTAAACATCGGTCTCTCTGCTTTATTCTTTTTTATGATTCTGGCTCTGCTAAAAGAACCGCTCGTGCAAGAATTTAGGGCTGTAATTCAAAACAAAGAGCCAGTCTAAAAAAGTTTTTGGTATTTTGTTGCGAGATTTTTTATGTCGTATTTAGGCCCCGTCTCGTGTATCCATTTTTCTATATTGCGATGATAGCTCTTTGCTAAGGTCGGCTCTAGTATAAAGGCCCTCATCGCGCCGGCAAGCTGCTCGGTGTTTTTATTTTCAAATAAGATACCAGTCTCTCCGGGCGCAAGAAGCTCTCTGCAGGCTTCAATGTCGGACGCAATTATGATTTTCCTGGACACCAAACCTTCGAGTAAAACAAGGCCGAAGCCTTCTTCGGCGGACGGAACTACGAGTATATCAATTAATTTCAACACGCCTGAAACATCGGTCACTGGCCCGACAAATTCAACATTGCGTAAAGAATTGCTTTGTATGTATTGTTCTAAATCTTTCTTCTGGGTTCCGTCTCCGGCAAAAATAACTTTTGGCGCCAAATTTTCTTTTTGTAATATTTTTAACGCCTGTAAAAATAGCTTGTGCCCCTTTACCGGTTCGAGCCTACCAACAATACCGAAAACAATATCTTGTTTGATCAACGGCTTGGCCGCCTTTTCAAATTTAGCGACATTAATCCCATTATAGATAATGGTTATTTTGTTCTCCGGAACGCGCAGGGGCAATGCCAAAAAATTTTTGACGACAGCAGAAACAGCGACGATGTGCGTCGCCAGGCGAAGAGCCAGTAGCCATTTTAAATATTTCCGGAAAAAACCAAGCCACTGAATATCGTGCTGGACCAAAATCCTTTTTGGAATGCGGGCAAGCCATGCCGCAAAAATACCTAACACGTCCGCCTGATAAAGCGAGGTAACTACTACATCAGGTTTGACTTTGCGCAGAAAAATGACTAACCTTATAAAAGTAACCGGAGCGGCTATGACCCAAAGCAGCTTCACAATAAACTTTTTGCTGACAAAAAATACGGGGCTTGCGTGATAAATAGATACGGGTATTTTCTTAAATTCGGATTCGAGGGGACCGGCACCTAAAACAGTCACGGCGGCCACCTGGTAATCGATAGAAAGTGCCGCCATAAGACCAAGGAGCAATTGCTCTGTGCCCCCAAGCCAGAAATTATTCATCACAAAAACAATTTTCTTTTTAGCCATAATGTCTGAGAAAACAAAAAAAATATTGGTGGTCTCTTCTTACGCCCCGCCGTCCATCGGCGGACCGCAAATGCTTTACAACCTCCTCAAGGATTTCCCTGCCGACTCTTACTCCGTACTTACCAGCTACTATAATATTGACGACATCTCCGCGGCTAAGGGCACATGGCTCGCAGGAGAATACGTATTCTATGATAACCCCAAGGGCAGCAAGGAAGCAAGGAAGGCAGAAGCCGGTATGGCCGATAAAAAAAGAGGCTTGAGCGGAAAAGTTCAAAAACTCAAGCTTATAATGAAAAGAATTTCTTTCGTTCGCGTTCTCGCCGGCATGCCGGTAATCCTAGCCCAAGTCTTTGCTATAGTGCGGAGCGGACGAAAAGCGGTAAAAAAATTTCAGAGTGAAATAATATTAGGTATCTCCGATTACGGACCGGCGGTTTTAGGTTCATATGTTTTGCATAAAATTACCGGCCGGCCGCTGTATCTCTTTATGTTTGATCTGTATAAAGGAAATTTTTTTCCTTTCCCTGGCGGGCTTCTGGCGACGCTCTTTGAAAAAAAAATATTTAAAAGCGCAAGGCTTATCATCGTAAACAATGAAGGCACACGAAATTTCTACCAGAAGTTTTATGGAGAAGAAATAAGCAAAAAAATCGTAATCGTTCATAATTCAATTTTTCCAGAAACCTACCAATCCCCTGCCCGAGCGGCCAAAAAAAACAGCCCGCCGTACACCATACTTTTTACCGGCAGGGTAAATTGGCCCCAACTCGGAGCGATAAAAAATTTAGTGGAAGCGGTCAACGGGATGGATGATGTAATTTTTAAGCTTTATTCGCCCATGCCGAAAGAACACATAAACAACATTGGTATTTTCGAATCAAAAAAGGTGCAATTTTCTTTTGCGCCGCCGCAGGATATGCCGAAAGTGCAGAGCGAAGCTGATATTCTGTTCCTGCCCCTGTCTTGGCGCACACAAAGTCAAGCGATAATCGACACCGCCACGCCCGGCAAACTCACGGATTACCTAATTGCCGGCAAGCCCATGCTGGTGCACGCTCCGGCTTCCAGCTTCTTGGTGAAATATGCCACAGAAAATAATTTCGCGAGTGTTGTCGCCGAAGAGAATATAGAAAGCTTGCGGCAAGCCATTCGTAAACTTATCTCGGACGAAAAATTCGCGCGGGAATTGGTGGACAACGCCCAAGTAACATTTGAGCGCAATCATGATGCCAATAAAAGTGCGGCAATATTCAGGAAAATATTTTCTCTTTAATAGTCTTGCTTGAAATAAAAACCTTCTGCCTAAACGCAAATAGCAGAGCAACTGCGCTCTTGCCGATAAAAGTGGACAAATAGTTAAAATAGGCTCTAAAACACCAAGGGTATGTTTTTATGGCCCGCAAGAAGCTTTTTCTGGCCTCCAGATGATTCCCCGCTAAAAGCTGTAAAACACCGCACACTCTTATGGCCTCGGAATGCTCCTTGGGATATCGCTCGTAAATTTTTCTATGTTTCGCCAAAAGATATTCAGCAATTTTACTGTTATTGTAAAAATCAATATGGGATGATTGCCCTTTGTGTTTGTAAGTTATATAGAGGGGTTTGTATACAAAATCAAATTTATAACCTGCTTCTAAGAGCCGTACCCACATATCAAAATCTTCACGGATTTTTATACTCTCGTCATACATGCCCACTTTCTGGAAAAATCCTTGCCTGACTACTAAATTCCCAAATATATAATTGTGAACAAGGGATGTTCTGAGAATATACTCATTGTCCGTGTTTTGTGGCTTAGAAACTTCTTCTTTGTTTTTAGTCTCTGAGTCTACCACCAGAATATTGCAAGAAGAAATATCGATGTTTTCGCCTCCGGGCCTTTTGAAAATATCCAGTTGTTCTTCAAGCCAGGTCGGCTCACTTTCGTCGTCGCTAGCATGAAAAGTAACGTATTTTCCCGTACTTTGCATAATTCCATAATTTATAGGTACGGCAACAGTTCCTGAATGATGTCTTTTGAAATATCTGATGCGACTGTCTTCCTTTTGTAGATGTTCAATCAATATTTCCGTGCCGTCCGTAGAGCCATCGTCAATGATTAAAATTTCTAGGCTTTTTATTGTTTGACGTAAAACAGATCTAATGGCCCGTTCAATCATATCCCTACGATTATAGGTTGCTATGGTAACTGAAATTTCCGGTCGTGCGATCATGGATTTTGCTTGTAGGTTATTGTTCCGTCCCGACTCACCTGTTCCACGATCCTTTTTTGGCCGTTTTCCATCACAAAAGCGGGATATTCATCCGGGTCGCAGGCGCGCCAAAGATTGTATATATCCCTTGCGGGCGCGTGTAAATTTAGCTCTGAATCTTCTGGGCGTCTTTTTTGCGCATAAGTCATATGCGCTTGGTTCTGTTGCCAAGCTTTGGCTAAGTATCCCTCCGGGTCCGCAAAAAATTCTTGAATCAAGGTTGGAAGTATTTCCTTGGTCTTATGCTGTAAGTCTCGCACTGTATCCGTATCTTCGATGGCTACAATTTTCTGAAGAACAACATTGCCTGCGTCATAAGTATCAGTCATATAATGTAAGGTGACGCCGATTTCTTTCTCTCCCCAAATCAACGCCCAATTCAAGGGGTTAGAACCACGGTGCCTCGGCAGTAAGCCGGTATGAATGTTAAGCGCTGCCAGTTTGGCCCCCTCTCTCTTCCCTTTGATAATACGATCAGGATAACAAACACTTAAGACTAGATCCGGATCTTTTATGCCACTATTCTCGAAAAGAGTGACGTTGGGTATTTTTTTCAGCGTTTCTAGGGCCACATGGCTAAAATGATTATCGGGGTGGAGCAGTAATACTGTATATGTTTTATTTACCTTCATATTCATGACATAAATTGAAATAACCTCGCACCACAGCGAACATATAATCCACCTCGTCTTCAGTCATATTGTTATGAATGGGTAAAAATATCGAATTTGTTCCCCAATACCTGCCCGCTTGTATACCAAAATCCCTTAACCTTTCAACTAACTCACCGGCAATTTTCTCGTTTTCTAATTTCTGTATATATACCGATGGTACCCAGCTACCGTCTTTTACCGCTGTCTCAAAATCATAATGATCGTCCGGAATCATCCCATCGGCAGACACAAGATTGTGATAACGCATCCATAAAGACACTCTTTTTGCTCGTCCCACTGATAAATTATTTAACTCTTGAGGTAACCGTTCCTTTTTTACAAAATCCAGACAACCATATTCCCATAACTTGTCGTCCGGTATATTTATACCCTTGAGAATGCCACCATAATTAAGATTGACCATTTTTTGGACAGAGAAAAACCAATAATCACTCCAATTGAAAACTCTATCGTCGCGCCAGGCACAATCTTCTATTATCGGTATTTTATTTTTCTTTGCGTTTTTAAGTAAGGCAATATTTTTTTTATCATAGATAGGCACACCAAATTCATGCAAAGCCAACGCGGCTTTTGTCTTTGAGGTTATATTTTTATTTAAAGACCATTTAGCGCCGACGCGTTTTATGGTTTCAGTTACGCAACTGGTAACATATCTAGTACTCCAAGTTTTCACTATTAGTATCTGATCGCCCTTTTTTATATTCAGGTGTTTAAGTATGGCCAATAAAGCATAATTGCCTCTCGGGAGTATAGTGCTAGGAACCCCATCTTCCAGCCAGGAAACATGGTCCTTATCTGTGCCATAATTACCAAAACTCCTAAAGGGCGATAGCCTAATTACTGGCACGTAAAAAGGTCGTTTGAGTATTATCGGATAAGTTTCTACAGCAAAATTTCTAAAAAATTTATGACGCTTGGGATTATAGGAGACGCCTATGTCTATTCCCACAATACCCTTTTTGGTAAAAGCATGGTGACTAAATTTTTTAACAGCCTCCCAAACCAAAAGAGTCGGGAGTTGGCGTTGTTTCCCTTCTTTGCTCGCAACTAATTGATATAAGAAAAAATGCCGACCAGATTTTTTTAAAATTATACCCCCTTGGATTATGTTATCTTTAATACCCACTATTCCATAATGGCCAGCTTTGTCAAATTTTTTAGGAAACGTCCGGTCTTCTTGGTCAAACCACAACTTAACCAATATTTTTAAGTCTTTGTCGCTAGCGATTCGAAATGAAAACTGGTTGGGCTTCTTGATTATGCGCTGGGTATTTCTGGAAAAATATTCATATATTTGGTCCGGGGTTTTGTTGAGTGGAATGCGAATACCATAGTGGACAATATCCTGCCCTTTATATGAATTTTCTTTAAAGTATGGCGCAACAATATTATCAGTGGACATAGTTGTGTATATCTAACACTCTAGCATATTACAGCTAGGCTTGCTTTATAACGCTCATTATTTGCTTAAGGTCTTTTTTAGTAAGAAGGGGGTGGACGGGCAAAGATAAGACTTCTTTACTTAATCGTTCAGCCACCGGAAAATCGCCTTTTTTATAGCCGAGCTTTGCCAGATGTGGGGATAGATGCAAGGGCATAGGATAATAAATTGCGCTCGCAATCCCTTTTTTCTCTAAATATATTTTTAGTTGATTGCGTAAAATTTTAAATTCTTTGGTAATCCTGACAGTATACTGATGAAAAACATGTTTTTTGTTTTTCTCCACTTTGGGCAATTTAAGCCCTGGGATGTTTTTTAGCTGTTCGGAAAAAAATTCCGCGTTTTCAATCCTCTTACGATTAAAAAAGTCCAGTTTTTTTAATTGCTCGAGTCCCAGCGCCGCCGCTAGGTCATTCATGCGGTAATTGAAGCCAATACCTAAATATTCATAAGGTTTTCCCATAACTTGGCCATGATGTCTAAACTGTCTTGTCTGTTCGGCATATTTTTTTACATTTGTAAGAATCATACCCCCTTCACCGGTAGTCATGTTTTTGGTGGCATAAAATGAAAAGGCCCCGATGTCGCCAAGGGTGCCCGCATACTTATTACTGAATTTAGCTCCGTGAGCCTGGCAAGCATCCTCTATAATTTTAATTTTATTTTTTTTTGCAATTTTAGAGATTGCATCCGCGTCGTAAGGCAAGCCATATAAATCAACAGGTAAAATGGCCTTGGTTTTGGGAGTAATTTTTTTCTCTATTAGTTTAGGATCCAGATTAAAATCATCCTCGGATATGTCCACGAATACCGGCTTGGCTCCGCACATCAAGATTGCGTTCGCGGTCGCCACAAAAGTAAACGGGGTGGTAATTACTTCATCGCCTGCTCTCACTCCGATCGCGTGCAGGGCGGCATGCAGTGCCGCAGTTCCGCTATTGAGCGCTACCGCATAACGGGCTCCAAATTTTCGGGCAAACTTTTTTTCAAATTCCGCCACGAGTGGCCCCTGGGTAATTTTCCCGGACTTTAAAACCTTAGCCACCAAGGCTATTTCTTTCTTATTGATTGAAGGTCTGGAAACAGAAATCATGATAAATCTTTAGCGGGTTCGCCTAGCCTTTATTATTTTAGCATAGCCCAAGACGAGGCGCAGTACTTTACTCGAGAAATTCTTATCCCCGCCGTATGCTTTCGGAATGTTAAACTTTCGGCCTTCCTTTTTCTGACTTATCGCAATCTCGATGGCCTGCAAGGTTATGTCCTTATCGAGCCCTGCTAGGATGAATACGCCTTCGTCCTGCGCTTCGGGCCGCTCGGAACTGGACCTGACCTGAACGGTCGGAATGTCAAACAAAGCGGCCTCTTCCGGCGCAGTGCCGCTATCGGAGACCACACAGGAGGCATTTTTTAAAAGCGTGACGTAGTCGAAAACCCCGAACGGCTTGTGGAAGTTTACGAGTTTGTTGAAGGCAAATTTAGCTTCGTCTAGGCGCTTCCTAGTGCGCGGGTGGAGAGTGACGATGACCGGCACACCGTATTGCTCCGCAATTGCATTAAGAATATCCGCCAGCTTTTTAAGCGATTCCCGAGAATCTACATTTTCTTCCCGGTGCATGCTCGCCACAAAGTATTTTTGCGGTCTGAGCTTTAATGCGTTCAGAATTTTCGACTTGGCAATACCCTTTTGGTAAAAGGAAAGCACCTCGAGCTGGGGACTGCCGGAAACAAAAATCGAGCCAGGGTGTATGCCTTCCAGCAGTAAATAATTTCTGGACTGCTCGGAAAAAACCAGATTGATGTCGCTAATATGGTCGATTATTTTGCGGTTGACTTCTTCCGGCACATTCTCGTCAAAGCAGCGGTTGCCGGCTTCCATATGAAAGATAGGTATCTTCATGCGCTTGGCAATAATAGCCAGGAGGCCGCTGTTTGTATCGCCAAAGATAAGAACGGCGTCTGGTTTTTCCTTCTCTAGGACGTCTCCGCCTGCTTCCATGATTTTGGCGATCTGTCCGTGCAGGGTTTCGGACTGTACGCCCAAAAAGTAGTCCGGCTTGCGTATCTTTAGGTCGTCGAAAAAAACTTGGTTCATCTCGTAGTCAAAGCTCTGGCCGGTATGGACCATTATATGGTTCACGTACTTATCCAGCTCCGCAAAAAGGCGCGAAAGCTTAATAATCTCCGGCCTAGTGCCGAAGACCGTCATAACTTTCAATTTGTTGTTCTTTTCTCTTTGCATAGAATTGCTCTAAACTGTTTCCGGATATGTATCCGGATCTGCGGGGTTAAAAACCTCATCCGTCCAAGCTAATAATTTCATTTCCGTATCTCCGATATTTTTTATGTTGTGTGTCCAATTTTTAGGCATCACGGCAATTTCCGGTTTCTCTCCAGAAACAATATACTCTCTTGCTTCTCCGGACTCCCTGTTGCGCATCGAAATTTTTCCCGTCCCCTCTATCACGCAAAAACTTTCAATCTTACGGATGTGGTAATGGTCTCCCCGGATAGCTCCCGGAACAGTGGTGGCATAAAATACTTGCCCAATGTTTGGAATTTTAAAAATTTCCACTAGTCGGCCTCGGTTGTCCTGATTGATTGTCAATTTCTGGTTCATCGGCTTTTAAAATTTTGTAATTCTTCTTGAATTTCATCCAGAGAAAGAATGAGTTTCTTTAGGTCATTCCTTGTCAGCTGCGTGGTATTGGCAGAAGTATAACCTTCGCTCAAGAAGCCGGATGTCTTTTGTCCAGTAAAATAATATTTCTTGTAATCCATCCCGGGAACCTCCGGAGAAATTTTGTAATAGGCGCCATGGTCTTCAGTCCGCAGCGCCTCCTCGGCAGAAACTGATGTTTCGTGAATTTTCTCGCCCGGTCGGATGCCGATTTCTTTCACACCTCCTTTGTAATTAAAAACCTCAATTAAGGCTTTAGCGACGTCGCCTATCGTAGCCGCCGGAGATTTGCGGACGTAAATTTCACCGTTCTCGCCATTGGTCAGCGCATATAAAACAAGGTCAATGGACTCCTGTAAAGACATCATAAAGCGGGTCATGCCGCTATTTGTTATTGATAGAGGTTTGCCTTTCTTCATGAGATCAATAAAGTATGGCATAACCGAACCGCGGGTATACATAACGTTGCCGTAACGAGTGCCGCAGAGAATCGTCTTGCCCTGCTTTTCGCGAGAGGCAGCAATCATAATTTTTTCCATTAAGGATTTAGTCGTCCCCATGACATTTATCGGATGCACGGCCTTATCGGTAGAAAGCACCACTACTCTTTTGACACCCTGCAGTACCGCGGCGTCAATTACGTTGTGCGCGCCGATACAATTGGTTTTGATGGCTTCCATTGGGAAAAATTCGCAATTGGGCACCTGCTTCATAGCCGCCGCGTGAAAAACATAGTCCACCCCGTGCATGGCGTGCATCACCGAATCTTTGTCCCGAACATCGCCGGTAATAAAGCGGAGGCGTTCGTCGTTGTAAAGATTGCCCATATCAAACTGCTTCTTTTCATCCCGGCTAAAAATTATAATCTTCTTGGGCTGTAAATCCAATAACTCTTTAACAACCGCATTGCCGAAGGACCCTGTGCCGCCGGTGATGAGAATTACCTTGTTTTTTATAAGCTTCTTGATGTGAGTAGACATTTTTGACTGCATGGTAATTTATCTTAACACAACTCATTGGTCGAAACAAACTAAAGGTCCGACAGGTATAAGAGCGGCCGTTCACTGCCGTGAAGCTCCGCGCGGGCCTCTAGGGTGTCATAGAGCTCCTTGGATTTCTCTATTGTCCTATCCGCCTCGTAGCCCTGCTTGGCATATGATAATGCTTCCGTTATTCTCCCTTGATTGTAAAGATTAACCGCGAGCGCCTGATAGGCCTGGGGATAGGCTTCAGATATTTGGAGCGCTTCATGCAGCAGTTCTTCCCCTTTTGGGAGCTTATCTATGCCCAAGAGGTAGGCGAAGTTGATTGTGTGGGCGTAATATATTAAAAACTTATACTTATCCTTATATCTAGGATAATAAGATTCATATAAATCGAGGTACAGCGCAGTTTCTTCTCTTGCTTCTTCTGCCTTATTTTTCTCGTAAACAATATTTATCTCTGGGGCTAGAGTGGAAATGTATTTGTTCGTGTAATTTTGTATGGTTTGGTCGGGACTTATTGATAAGTTTTTTATGCTCTTTTCGTTTGCCTTGTATATTTCAATTCTCCGAGCAAAGCTGCCGGATTCTTGCAGGGCGGCAAGCACGAAACTTTGCTTAAGCGGAAGATACACCACACAATAAAGCAGAACGATGAATATGGGTATAGGAAGAATTTTTATGTAATTTTTTATTTTAGGGGAAATAGAGACGGAAAATGTGCTGCCATGCTGCGACGAAAGATAGGCAAACAGCACGAAAGCCAGGAAGAGCGAAGTGATAGTTTGAAAAGCGGTCTGCAGCTGAAAAAAATAAAAAATAAAAATGTACGGTACCAGTAAATAATGAAATTCCCGCCGTTCCTTGTATGTTTGGAGCGACATCCGGACAATGATGACGAATAGCGCCGCCACAATCAAAAATCCCGCAAAGCCGTAGCCGAGAATCTCGTCCAAGAGGAAATTGTGCGCCCGGTCAAACCACGCCCCCCCGTTCTCCAGATTGATGACCCGGGCATCAAAGTAATCTTGGTAAATGTAGTCAAAATTCTCGACACCGTATCCGGTTATGGGTTTTTGTTTAATGGCCTTAACGGCCGCATCCCAGACAATCAGCCGCGAAGACAAAGCATTTTGCGGATCAGTGCCGGAGACACTGCCGCTCCTTAGGGCAAGTCCGCCGAAAACAACCCCATAAAGCGCCAGCAAGCAAAGGAGTCCGCCCGCCGCCAGCGCTCTTTTTATGTTTTCCTTGATTTGTATTTTATGAAGAAAATACAATGCTCCGGCAATCACGCCGCCGAACCACAGGACGAGCGTCGAGGCGCGAGCCAAGCCCAGCAGTTTTACAGGGTTCTTTAGCGCGGCAGCTATGGATACATCACCAGCAAATATGCCGCTATTGAACAGTTCCGGGCTGAAGAAAATAGCCGCTAAAGTGAAAGCGTGGACATAACGCCAGCCTTTGTTTTTTTCGAGAGATAATCCTATAAAACTCATGAAGAAAATTAGCACATAATACATTCCGCTCTTAGTGTTATTGGTCAAGAGCGAGCCGCCTGACGAAAGTATAGAAGACAAACGGAACCCGTCCGGTCCCAAGTAAGAAAAACCGAGAAGGACAATTGTGGACACGGCTAAAGCGCGGAAAAAGTATTTCCAGTGGACTTCTTTAAAAATGGAGGAGATTACGATATAAAAAATAAAAAAGTGCACCCAGGTGATTATCCCGGTCATATGCGGATAATATGACCAGAAAGACTGCCGGAAGTTTTCGCCGAGTATGCCCGTTATAAACAGCATCAGTATATACGCGAACAAGCCAAAAAATAAATAATTTTTCGGAATTGCAATACTGCCCTTGGCCGCCCCGTGCCAGACATAAAGGAAAGTTATTAATTGGCTCGTGAAATAGAAAAAAATCGCCTTGGGAAATGAGGATTGATTGAAAAATGCACTGCTATACAGAACGGGAAATATGAGCGGAACTAGCAAGGAAATTCCGATAATGCTTTTGTAGATATTAGTACGCATGTGTCTGTGATATTTTGCTTTACAATGAGAAATCGGGAATATACTGCTTCGCCCGCAGGGTGCGCAAGGCCACCATTTTCTGGTCCTTTATCCCGGCGGCCAGCTGGATGCTGACGCGGTGGCTTTGTGCATTTTTTGGGTCTATGGCAATAGCTTTTTCAAGCATTTCATCCGCTTCATTAATCTTTCCCTCAAGAACAAGTGTTTGGGCAAGTATCCAATATGCCTGCGGATTCCTCAGGGATTCTTTGATGGATTCCCGGCCATAATATTCCGCCTTTTCAAGCATTTTCTCATCTTTTTTACCGGACAACAGCAGGCTGGAATTGTAAATGCGCGCGGCTGTGTTCCAGGTCATATACATGACGGCGCCGCTTCCCCGCCCTTGTTGGAATTCCACGTTTTTATCGAGTGCGCTCCCTAATATCTCGAAATCTTTGGACATGGTCGCGCGTATTTTTTCGTTCCCGGGACTAAAAATTTCGTTCCGCTTTCTCCCAAATTCGGTTTCCACGTATAAAGCCAGGCGCGCTAAATCTTCTGTCTGCCGGATGATAGAATTGTTGTCTCTAATGTTCCGCCAAATGGATGTGCGTTCTAAAATCGGCGTAGAGGGTATCCGGCCCAGCAAAAACGCTGTCCGGTAAAGCGGCCAAGCGACAAATGCCATAGAGACCATAAGTCCCAGAGTTACCGCGCCTGCGCCGAGTGTTTTATAAACCATATTATCAGGCGCCCCTTTGACTTGAGGAGCGGAGCGATTGTCATTTTGCGAAAACCCCAAAAGGCCGAAGATAAATGCGTATAGAAGCCCGAACATCAAATATGAAAAAATTGTGTCAAAAACGAAGAGACCTTGAAAAAGATACGCGTACATTCCACCCAGCAAAACCGCGGCGCTCCAAAAACTTATGAGCCCTTTCTTGCCGACAATGTATATTCCCCAAACAAGAGTGCCAATAACCGCAATAAATAAGATCAGTCCCGTGTATCCTCCCGCCACCGCCATATCGTAAAAGATGTTGTGTGCCCTGTCTGTCCAGGGCTCGGAACTTTCCGCAACTCGGATCAATGCAGGGTCAAAATTGCGATGAAACGGCACGGAGAAATTCTCCAGGCCCCAGCCGAAAACCGGCCTGTCGGCTATGGCTTTGCGGGCGATCTCCCAGAAAACCAGCCGGTTGCCTCCGGCCTGCTCTTTGAAAAATTCCTGAAAAGCCGTTTCGGGTTTTTGAATGGCCGCAAAAAAGAATAGGTAGCCGGCAATGCTTCCCGCGACAATGCATAGTCCGATAATTTTCAATATTTTTCTTTGCGCGTATATCAATCTCGCCGCAAGCGCGACAACAATACCCAAAATAATGCCGACAGCGACGCCTCGCCCGGAACCCAATAAAACCTGCGGGGCAGAGAAAATAGACTGGAAAGGAATAGCGAAGCGCCAGAGGTTGAAATTTATAAAAATGGGAGATGCGATAATGAGAACCGCCGCCGCAAGCGCGAATTTCCGCATGCCCGCACTCCATGCCTCTCGAGAAAAAACAACCGAGAGCCCCAAGGATAACGCAAACAAAAGATAGGTCGCCGCCAGAGATGAGTTGCCTAAAAGGCCTCCACCCTGCCCCTGAGACAAGATTCTGCCTCCGGCATTAAAACCTTCATTGCCCAGCCAGACGGTCAGCGCGGCAATGCCGGCCGAACATAAAACCGCCCATAAAATATTTTTTTTATACGCGCCGGAGTGGTCTTTCAGCATCAGAATAAAAACTGTAACGATAAGGAGAAACAGGTGAAAAAGGAAAAACCAGCCGTCGCCGCGGTCCAGCGTGGACCAAAACGCGGTGTCCTGGAGTGGTGCAAGAAATCCGCTAATCCCGAGCGAGATTATCAAAAGCGCAACTGGTAACATTGGCAGGAACTGCTTTTTTGTCGGGCGATTCTCCGAGCGAAATATAAGATTGAGGGCAAGAGAGCAAAAAGCCATGGTGGAAAAAATATAAAATAAGGGAAGCCTGGAGGAGATAGATGGAAACATCCAATTTTTGAAAAATGCCAAAGGCATCAAAAAAAACAAGAGGTATGTCGTAAAACGCGCCAAGACGGGAGTAAATTTTACAAATTTTTCAAAATTCTTGTTCATACACTTTATATATTATAGTAAAAAACACAACAAAAAACCACTCGCGACCTAGGTCGGGGTGGTTTTTTGGAATACCTTTTAAGGCGTATCAACCATTAGTAGCTTGAACTAATTAACTAAATTAGTCGTCAAAGTTCAAAGATAGCTCCGGTGTCTTGAAGCTGTCGGTCAGCTCGATTTCAGTGTCCGAAACAGTCAAGGTACCGTCGACGTTAGTGAGCGCATACGCGATATTTTCGAGCGTGGTCCTAAACAGACCATCCGCACCCGCCGCCGTTACGTAAGTAACGGTGAACTCCACTTCATCGCCAGCTAGGATCTCCCGAGTATTCGAAAGATCGTTCGAAGAGTCGCCACCAGTCCTGTCCACACTGGAAGTTACATAAGTGTCTGTACCTTGGACGGTAACCGTAATCGAAGTGGTACCGTCATCCTCCATCGGGGTACTTTCATCCAAGAAGATGGAAGTAGCATTGTCATCCCATGCTTCGAGGTTGAACACGATTACGAACGTGCCCTGGTCGTGGTCGAGGGTATTGGCAACATCTCCCGTGTGGCTCCTAGTAGCGCTCGCGGATACAAATTCAAGGCCGAATCCAGTATCTCGCAAGGTGCTGGCTACGCCAGTTGGCGCACCGACAATGTCGGCATCTAGAATCTGGGTGCCTGACTCGTCCCGAACATCAAAGAGAGCTGTGTCGTCGCTCTGGGTCTCTGTAAGTTGAGCTAATATGGTGTCTGCATCATCAGCATCAGTGTCAAGCGCGTTAAAGTTGGCAACGATCTTCGCGGTAACCGTGTCGCCCGCCTTGATGATGTAATCAACATCAGTCCAGGCGATTTCGCGGTTGTCAGCTGCAGCTTCGTTGTAACCAGCTGTACCATATCTCTGTCCCTCGATTTCGAGGAACACTTCCGGTGATCCGCCCGTAGTAGCTACTGTGCCACCAGCAATGATGTCATCGACATCGGCTGCGCCGGTAACCACTATGTCAACTCCGAAGTCCCTAATTTCGAGGTCGGTATCGCCTTCAGCTTCCATGGTGAATTCCAAAAGTGAAATACCCTTGAGCTCATTCTCGTCAGTTAGGTGAGAGTTGATCAGGTGAGCTTTGTTAATCTTATCTGCTTCTGTGCCAGTGGTTATACGCATGTCTAGCCTGGAATCAGCAGCAGTAGCGAAGCTCTCGAATGAGAACGTCTTGGTCGCTGTTGCTGGGTCTTCCGAGGTTGAATCTCCTAACGCGTCGCTGTAGCGAACCGAACGGAAATCAACCGTCCATGTATCGCCTGCATCGTTTGTGTCAAGATTTGTTACTCCGGAGACGGCAACTACCAACTCGCCTTTATCACCTTCATCAATTACTCCACCGTCTAGGGTGATAGTACTTGTGTAGGTATTGCCATCGTTGAACTTATCGCCATCTACACGGCCAATTTCTTCTCCATCAAGCCAGACTGAAACTTCAGCGGCATAGTCTTCGAAGTCTGAGCCAGCTGTGCCTTGTACAAAGACCAAGCGCACTGCTGTAAGCTCAAGGTCAGAATCTTCTGCCTCAATCTCTAGCCCTGCTACTTCTACATCCTCCTCATCTTCGCCAACTTGTTCGCTGGCAAATTCGGACATGAGGCTGTAGTTAGCTGAACCTGCTCCACCTTGTAAGTCTCCATTGTCAGGAGGAGTACCACCGGTGCATGATGCGCCGGTAAATGGGTTAACTGCCCATCCTGCCTGGCATCCTGCCGGAAGCTGTGCTGAACCCATCATGGCTGCACGGGTCAGAGGACCGACAACTCCGTCGGCAACCAAACCGTGGCCTGACTGCCAAGCCATAACGGAAGCTAAGGTCATAGGACCAAACTTACCGTCAGCGGAAGCTCCCACTATGGACTGCAGGCACATAACTTCTGCGCCTGTCGAACCCTGCCTTAGAGTCATGGTGATAGCACAGTCTGCGCTCGCAGAAGCAGGGGCAACAGCCACTACTCCTCCTAAGACCAAAGCTGCAACAACCAACACTCCCATAAGGAATTTTGATTTTAATAAATTACTCATATTTTTTTCTTTTTGCTACGCCATTAATTAGTTTCGACAAAACTAAAAGCGTATTTTTCCTATCGATGTTTTTCCCGCCAATAATTTTTAATAAGTAATAATGTGGCGATACTAAACAACGAACAGAGATAAACTAAACATTGAAAACAAAACATTCTAATATTCTGTTTTCAATGGGCTTTGTTTCCGGGTAAGATTTTTTCGACGAAACCTTAAAGGGAAACAAATTTGCGAATACAAGGCCAATAAAACTGCTGCCAAATTTTCACTTGGCGGCGCCCCGTAAACACAACAACATTATAGTACATCCCCTGAAACACAGGCAATATACTATGTGGATAACTCGCTCATCCAGCGGTCCCCTCTAATTTAAGACGTAGTAGTGCCTAAAAAATTTCAGGGCCGGGCTAAAATCAGGAACTATCCGACTCTTCCATATTCTCATATTTCAGGTTAAAAAGCAACCGAGATATGCACTGTTTAGGCGATAAAATACCTACTCCACCTTTTTTCTCCTGTTTTCTTAAGGACACCGTCTTCTACCATAGAAAGAAGCTCCCGTTGAAGAGTCTTTTCCCCGACAGCAATGAGGGGATTGTTCTTATCGGACATAGTTAAAATTTTGTCTTTAATGTCCTTTATAGTTGCGCTGCCCCCATTTATCTTTATTATATTTAAAATGTCATTCCTTCTCTGTCCTTTTAACTCACTCGGGTGTTTCTCATTGAGGATTGGCTTGACGGGAACAAAATTTCTATCGGACCCGCCTATCGGACGAGCAGGCATTTCGACGCCGCTCAATGCTTTCATCAGAGTACTGCCCTTCTGCACTCCAAGCCGCGCGACGCCGGGAAAACGCCTTTGGCTTTTCGGGGCAGACAATACTTCTTTAAAAAATTCACCGAGATCCACAGGGGCGTTTGGAACCTTTGTTTCCCCTGCTAATTCTTTTATGGAGTGGTCCAGCTGATAGAATTCTTTTTCCAAGATATCGCAGTTCATTGACGATATGATATTCAACGCGCGAGCTATGCCCAATAAGGACACTACTTCCGATATTTTACCCGAGGCTCTGTGGGGAGCAGAATATGTGTCCGATATGATTTCTATACCTAGTGTCCTTAATTTAGCTCTTAGCGGCTCCTCTTTATCTACAATGTCCGTTACCATATAAAGCGCAGTAATAAGCTTGTTTGTTTTGCTATAAGGCAGATTAAAGGACATACTTGAGGAGCCTGTCACGTAAGAAGTCGGAGGCTTTCCTTCGAGGTCCTTGAGATTTTTTCCATCTCTAAACATTTGTCCATTATATATAGGACAAGGGAAAAAGCAAGCTGTGGCTTTGGAAAGGCACGCATAAAATCCTGCTGAATTTTTGCTCAGACTGCGGCTCGCCAGCCTCCGTGGTCGTTTCCAAAGCCACAGCTTGCTTTTGAGGGGAGAAGCGGAGTTGTTATAAAATAGAGACTTGCGCAGCGCGGCGGCGCGAGCATGAAGAAATTTTTAGCAAAAAATTATCTGTGCTCTATTTTATAACAACTCCGCTTGTGCTAAAATACACAGATATGGCAAAAAACGGTAGGGGCAGGAAGAACGACCGGGACGAACGCAAAAACTCGCGCGGACTCAAGACTCACACCAAGCACGGAATCATCGCAGTCATGCTTTTCGTGGTAGCCCTTTTCTTTGTGATGTCCGCGTTTAGCAAAGCGGGCGTCGCGGGAGAGTTTGTGTACGAAAAACTCCACTATCTTTTGGGAGTGGGGTATCTGCTTCTGCCTCTACTTTTGATACTGCTAGGTTCTTCATTTTTAAAGTCCGAAGCGCCAGAGTTCGGATGGGCGCGGCTCGTGAGCGGCTTGATGTTTCTTTTTTCAGGACTCGGAATAATCGATGTCATCTCCGGCACGCACGCTGGAGGTTTTTTTGGGGAAATTGTGGCCTCCCCTTTTGTAAAATTGTTTGACACGTATGCCACAGTGGCTTTTCTTTTCGCGCTCCTGGTAATCTCAATACTCATAATGTTTGACGCGCGGCTCGACCCCGCGTCGCTCTGGAAAAAGATTTGGTCATTTTTATCCCGTAAAAAAAATGTGGAGGAGGACTATGACCTGAGCGAGAATGAACTGGAGGAAATAGAAAAATCCATGCCGGAAGAGAAAGACGAGGAGGAAGAGACTGCCGGCGCGAAAATGCGAAGCGCCCTCCGTATGGGCAAAAAGAAATCCTCCGACGCCGATGCTCTGGAGGACAAGGAAAAAGAAGAAGACCTTCCTATTAGAAAGAGGAAGAGCGGCCTCGCATCCGCTTACACTCCTCCCCCACTGGAACTACTGGAAGAAGACAAAGGCAAACCGAACACGGGCGACATCAAAGCGAACGCGAACATAATCAAGCGCACGCTCGCAAACTTCGGCATTGAAGTGGAAATGGATGAAATCACTATCGGTCCTACCGTCACCCGCTACGCACTCAAGCCCGCCGAGGGCGTGAAGCTCTCCCGCATCGTCGGACTCCAGAACGACCTCGCGCTTTCGCTAGCCGCGCATCCTATCCGCATCGAAGCGCCCATTCCGGGCAAGTCGCTCGTGGGCATAGAAATACCCAATAAATCGAAATCCATCGTGGGCCTTGCCACTCTCCTCTCCGACGAGAAATTCAAAAATTCCCACAAACCGCTCATGACCGCTCTGGGCCGGTCCATTGCCGGCCGTGCGGTCTTCGGCAATCTGGCCAAAATGCCGCACATCTTGGTGGCGGGCACCACAGGCTCCGGCAAATCGGTGACAATCCACTCTATGATTACTTCTCTCCTCTACAGAAACGGACCGGATGATCTCAAATTTATATTGATAGACCCTAAACGTGTGGAGCTGACCCTGTATAACAATATCCCCCATCTGCTGACCCCGGTAATCACCGATGCCAAGAAAACCATTCTCGCCTTAAAATGGGCGGCCAAGGAAATGGACCGCCGTTACGACATACTGGAAGCCGAGTCCGTGCGGGACATCGAATCCTACCATAGTAATGTCTATGATAGTAGAAACAAGAAATCCCTTGAGGCTGCTCGGGATGGCACTGTTGTGCCAGATGCAGACCGCCTGCCTTATATTGTCATCATAATCGACGAACTCGCGGACATCATGAGCGCCTACCCGCGGGAACTCGAGGCGGCCATCGTGCGGCTGGCACAGATGTCGCGGGCTGTGGGTATACATTTGATCTTGTCCACCCAGCGGCCGGAAGTAAATGTCATTACCGGCCTTATCAAGGCCAACATACCCGCTCGTGTGGCACTCAAGGTGTCCTCGCAGGTGGACTCCCGCACCATACTCGATGCCGGAGGCGCGGAGAAACTCCTGGGCGCCGGTGACATGCTCTACTCTTCGGGTGATGCCCAGCCGGAACGCCTGCAAAGCGCGTTCATCTCCGAATCGGAAGTTAAAAAAGTGGTTAAATACCTGGCCGATACCTACAAAGATGAGATCTCCGAGGAAATATCCCTCTCCGCTGGTTCTATATCGGCGGATAAAAGCATATTCGAAAGCTCGTTTGACGACGAAGGCGATATTGAGGACGATGACGAGATGTATGAAGAAGCCCGCGCCTGCGTGATAGAAGCCGGCAAGGCGTCCACTTCATACCTCCAAAGAAAGCTGAAACTGGGCTATGCGCGCGCGGCACGGCTCATGGACAAACTGGAAGAGCGCGGAGTCATCGGGCCGGGCGAGGGCGCCAAGCCCCGCGAAGTGCTCGAGAAAATTATGCGGGACGAGACCGGGGGCAACGTAATAGAATGATAATCGATGACGGGAAAAAAATTAAGGTCGCAATATTCGGAGTATTTTTCCTTTTTATCGCTTTATACGGATTCCTCCGCTCAACTGACCTGCTCTTTGGGGTAAAAATAAAGAGGGTCAACTTAAACGGCCTGCCTCTAGAGTCGGGGAGCGTACTCCGGGAAAGCGTCACGAAGATAAGCGGCAATGCCAAAAACGCGGTAAATCTGAACCTCAACGGACGGGAAATATCCGTAGATCTCCTGGGCAACTTTGAGGAGACAGTCGCGCTTGGCTTGGGCTATAATATAATAAGTATCCATGCCACGGATAAATTCGGGTATGTGGATGAGGAAAATTACAAATTAATCTTTCAAGAATAATGAAAAAAGCAAAAGGCGCCGAAAAAGAGAAAAAGGGCATGGGGCTAACCATGCTGGACGACACTTTAAAAGCAATACAAACCAAGTTCGGAGAGGGGGCGATAATGAAATTCGGCGACTCGCCCAAGGTGGATGTGAACGTAATACCGACGGGCTCTATTGGCCTTGATATGGCACTCGGCGTTGGCGGCATCCCCCGCGGCAGGATTATCGAGATTTTCGGTCCAGAATCTTCGGGAAAAACAACTTTGTCGCTCCACATCGTAGCTGAAGCGCAAAAAAAAGGCGGGGTCTGCGCTTATATAGATGCCGAACATGCGATGGACCCGGAATATACCAAAAAGCTCGGAGTAAATATAAACGACCTTTTAATTTCCCAGCCGGATAATGGCGAACAGGCGCTTGAAATCGTGGAATCTTTAGTGCGAACCGGAAAAATTGACGTCATTGTGATTGATTCGGTGGCCGCGCTTACGCCCAAAGATGAAATTGAAGGCGATATGGGAGCTTATCATGTCGGCAAGCAGGCGCGGCTAATGTCCCAGGCCCTACGCAAGCTCACCGCCATCGTCGCCCGCTCTAAAACCGTTGTGATCTTCATAAACCAGATTCGAATGCAGATAGGGGTGATGTTCGGCAACCCGGAAACCACTCCCGGCGGCAAGGCGCTTAAATTCTACACTTCGGTGCGCCTGGATATCCGAAAAATCGCGCAAATTAAAAAGGGCGAGGAGATTGTCGGTTCGCGCACGCGCGTGAAAATAGTGAAAAACAAGGTTGCCGCGCCTTTCAAGCAGACGGAGTTTGACATCATATATAATGAAGGCATCTCTAAAGAAGGCGAAATCGTGGCGCTGGGAGAAAAGTTTAAGATTATAGAAAAAAGCGGCAATTCTTACTTTTACGTACCGGAGGGCGGCGAGAAAGTAAAATTGGGCGTGGGCTACGATTCCACCCGCACATTTTTGAAGGAAAATAAAAAGGTTTCCGACCAGATACTCAAGGACATAAGAAAAAAGTTCAAAGAGGAGGCCTAGCTCCCCTTGGGCCGACTTTGTTTTAGCAGTTGATTTTAAAAGTTATTCTGCTAGTATATTGCCTATGTCACAATTAGAATACAGCGAGATACGCGAGAAGAAAATAATAATTTACAGCGACGAGCCGTGCGAAGTGGTGGAATCCCATGTCGCCCGCACCCAGCAGAGGAAACCGCAAAACCAGGTAAAGCTCCGAAGCTTAATCTCCGGCAAGGTCTTCCCCGCCACCTTTCACGTCTCGGACTCCGCGGATGAAGCCGATATAACCAAACGCGAGGTAACCTTCCTGTACCACAACAAGGGCGAATACTGGTTCTGTGAACCGGAAGATAAAAGCAAAAGATTCAAACTCGACGAAGTTTTGCTGGGAAACGCGGTAAAGTTTCTCAAGGAGAACAGCGATGTAACAGCGCTTGTCTGGACAAACGACGACGACGAAGAGAAGATAATTAAATTGAGCATGCCCATTAAGATGGAATTGAAAGTGAAAGAGGCTCCGCCGGCTGTCCGCGGCGATACTTCCAAGGGCGGCAACAAGATAATCACTCTCGAGAACGGCGCCACCTTAAATGCCCCTATGTTCATAAGCGAGGGAGATACTATCCGGGTTAACACAGAAACCGGCGACTACGTCGAAAGAGTTTAAAACCAAAAAATCCCCCGCCAGCTGGCGGGGGATTTTTTTATGCTTGGTTTTTATTTAACCACGAAAGGCAGAAGGCCCATGAAGCGGGCATATTTTACAGCCGTGGCCAGGGCGCGCTGGTTCTTGGAAGTAACCCCCGAGCGTTTATGGCTCACGATCTTGCCGCTGGGGTTCAGAAATTTTTTCAAAATTTCCACATCCTTGTAATCTATGTATTTTATATTGTTTGCTGAAAAGTAATCTTGTTTCATATGTTTTGTTCCCCCATGTCAGACTTGTGGGTTACCCACAAGTCTGACATGGGGGCTGGTTTTAAAATGGTATGTCTTCGGGGTTAATG
>CAZWXV010000010.1:0-25929 GCA_964637995.1 uncultured Candidatus Saccharibacteria bacterium | reverse complement strand
TTCCGGTTTCGGGGGAGCGGCGGAAACAGCCGCTTTTTTGGCGGTTCTTTTCGCCCAAGTCTATAGCTACGGCAAGAAAGGGAATGGTTTTAATGGGCAATTTCTCTTTCAGGTATTCGCGCAGGTCCCCGAGTCTGCGTTTTACGAAACCGAGCACCTCGGCTTCTTTGGCAGTCGGTAGCACGGTGATAAATATGGTCGCGCGTTTCAGGTCGGGAGAGGCGGAGGCACCCGTCACGGTAATGAGCGAAGTGCGGTTACCCTCGCGCCCCAGGAATTCCGCCGCGAGTTTCTTGATAGACTGGGCTACTTTTTCATTTCTGTCCATAGGCTATTTTTTTACGATAGTAAAGGATTCCAATACATCGCCCGCAACGATGTCCACCTTTGATTCAATCATCATGCCGAATTCCGCTCCCTCCGAAATCTCGCTTGTCTTTACTTTGTTTTTCTCCAGATTGACTATCTTGCCGCGGCCGATCTCGAAATCCCGCCTCATTATTTTGACCACGCTGTGGAGCTTGAGCTGGCCTTCCGTAACCTTGCCGCCCACTATCTGGCGTTCCTTGGTCCGGCTGAAGGCGCGTATAATTTTTGCTTTACCCACCGTCTCCGCGGTCTCTATCTTCGGCCGCCTTTCCTCCATTTGAAGTTCCAGCCATTCCGTAAGTTTGTAAATAATATCAAACTTGGAGATAGTGATTTCTCTCTGGAGCGCGATCTCCTCCGCGCTCTTGTCCGTTTTGACGTTGAAAGCGATGACGATGACATCCGCCCCAGTTGCGATACCCTTAATGTCGGACTCGGCAATCGGACCTATGCCTTCCGCCACCAACCGGAATTCCGCGCCGTCATTTTGGATCTTTCCGATCTCCTTTTCGATGGCTTCCAGAGAGCCCGCCACGTCAGCTTTCAGGATTATCGGAATTATTTTTTTACCTGCCTGCGCAGACAGGTTGCCTTCGGATGTTTCCGAAATTTGACTCGCGGCTCGGGGGCTGTTTGCGAGCTTCCAGTCTTTGACATATTTTTCCGCATCAGATTTTTTATCGAATGCCCTGAACTCCGCGCCAACCCGCGGTATCTTATCGAAACCAACTATGCGAATAGGGGAGGAGAAAGCGGCAGCGCTCAGGATTTCCCCCTTGAAGTTTTCCATGATGCGGGTGGCGCAGGTGGCATCTTCCACTGCCACGGTCATGCCTTTGCGCAAGGCACCGTTCTTGATAATCAAGGTGGCGAGTATGCCGCGCCTGGAGTCCAGATTTACCTCAATGACGAAACCCGAAGCGTTTTCCGCCGGGTTGCCGGTAAATCCCTCAACTTCCGCCAATATGAGTATCAGGGACAAAAGATTGTCCACGCCCGTGCCCGCTTTAGCGGAAACTTCCGCGACCGGAACCTGGCCGCCGTAGTTCTCCAGATAGATTTCGTTCTCCGCCAGTTCTATTTTGGTCTTCTCTATATTGGCGCCCGGCTTGTCTATTTTATTTATCGCGACGATGCAGGGTATTTTTGACTCTACGACGGTCTTCCAAGCCTCGATGGTCTGCGGTTTTACTCCGTCCTCGGCGGAAACAACCAAAATGGCTATGTCCGCTATCTCCGCCCCCCGCGCGCGCATTTTGGAAAATGCTTCATGCCCTGGTGTGTCAAGGAAGGTTATTTTTTTGTTCACGCCCTTCTCGTCCTTGAGCTCGACTTCATATGCGGAGATCTTTTGGGTAATGCCTCCGGCTTCGCCCTCTACCACATTGGTCTTTCGGACATAGTCAAGCAGCGTGGATTTGCCGTGGTCGATATGCCCCATGACCACCACCACCGGCGGCCGCGCCGCTATTTTATTTTCTTTTTCGGTTTTCATATTTTTAAACCCTGGCTTTTTGGAGCGCTTCTTTTTCTTCCACGGTCAGTTCGTACGCGGATTTGCCCGCTTTAACCGGTTTGGCAAACACGCTCATGCGCTCCCGTCCGTACATGGAGGACAGTACCAGTCCATCGCCGTCTTCATTTAGCATACCGATGGCAAAGCTCTGGTTGCCGCCTTGATCCGGGAAGGGATTGAAGCGTACGGTTTCGAGCCCGCGGATGCTTTTTTTAGTTTTCGCGTTAAGCGCGGTTATTTCTGCCTGCATTTTGCCGACAGCGCTTTCCAGTTTTTTTATATTAGCCTCGAGTCCCAGGATAGTGTCTTCCAGGTCCTTGGCTTTTTTACCCAGAAAAAATCTTTTTAGGCGCCGTTCCGTGGTAATAATCCAAAAAGCGCCGACCAGGATGGCCACCCCAGCCAAAACGAAAAAAGCCAATTCGAGCTTTGTATTCATGTGTTTTCAATATATACTATTTTTATGGTGAAATCAATTTACCTAGACTATGCCGCTTCTAGAGAACCCAACCCTAGTTCCATTCATGAGCTCGGGGTCGCGGCCAAAAAGAAACTGGAGAAGACCCGCGGGGATGTGGCGAGCGTTTTGAATGCCCGTCCGGAAGAAATAATTTTTACCAGCGGGGGAACCGAAAGCAATAACCTAGCGATTCAGGGAATTGTCTATACGGCTGGAGAGCTTGGAGTTAAAAATTTTACTTCTGTGCCGCATATCGTTACTACCAACATCGAGCACCCTTCAGTATTGGAAACCTGCAGGCTGCTCGAAAGGCGAGGACTTGCGGAAGTTTCCATTGTGCCCGTAGAAGAGAACGGCATCGTTGACCCTAAGAAAATAAGAAAAAAAATCAAAAAAAATACCGTGCTCGTATCCGTCATGTATACCAACAATGAAATAGGCACTATCCAGCCGATAAGAGAGATTGCAAAAGAAATAAGACATTACAAGAAAACCATAACCTATAAGCTAGAACCTAGAACCTATCCCATCTTTCATACTGACGCCGTGCAGGCGGTCAATTATCTGGATTTGAATGTGGAAAAACTTGGTGTGGACCTGCTCTCGCTTTCCGGTTCCAAGATTGCCGGCGCAGGTAGAGTCGGTGTATTGTATAAAAAGAAATCAGTGCCTTTGCAAAATATTTTCGGTGGGGGAGACCAGGAACAAGGATTGCGGCCAGGCACGGAAAATTTGCCGGCGATTTTAAAATTTTCTTCTGCGCTTACCGAAACGCGAAAAATAAAAGAAAAAGAATCAAAACGCTTAATGAAGCTACGCGATTATTTTTTAGTTAAATTAGAACATTCTCATATTCTCAAGAATATTGGAATGTTGGTGAATGGAGACCATGAGAATCGTTTGCCGAACATCGTGAGCATAACTTTTCCCAAAATCCCGAGCGACTTATTGGTCATAGAACTTTCCGCGCAAGGCATAATGTGCTCATCCAAAAGCGCGTGTAAAAGCGCAAGCGGCGAGGGCTCCTACGTCATAAAAGCGCTCCGCCCCGGCGTGGATCCCGAGATAGGCGCGCTCCGTTTTTCCCTTGGCGGGGACACCGCTAAGAAAGATATTGACTACACTATTCGAATTCTTTCTAAAATTTTGACCAAGCTAAAAAAGTGGTATACTTAGGGTATGGATATCAAAGATTTGAATAAATCCCAATTGATACTGCTCGCGGTGCTTTTGTCTTTCATCACTTCCATCGCCACAGGCATTACCACCGTGACCCTGATGCAACAGGCGCCGGCGTCCGTGACCGTGCCGGTAAACCGGATAATACGCCAGACCGTGGAAAAGATTCAGCAAGTGGAGGGCAAGACCACTGTGCAGACGGTAGTGGTCAAAGAAGAAGACTTGGTAGTGGACGCTATCGCCAAAAACCGTGACGCGACCTTTGCGCTCTCCCAGGGCGAAGATTTTGCGGAGGTTCCGGCAGGCCGGGCATTTGCGGTATCGCCGGAGGGAATAATAGTCGCGGACGCGGCTTTTGCTCCGGGAGAAGGAACTTATCATGCGACCAACGCGAGCGGAAAATTCCGCGCTCATTTTATAGCGACTGAGAAAGGATTTTCCTTTCTCAAACTCGGCGCGCCGGTGAACGCCACTGACAAGCTCACTTATTCCGTGCCGGTTGCAGGGGACATAGAAAAAATGAAAGCGGGGCAGAAAATAATAGTGCTGGGCAAAAACATAGCCACTTCAATTTTTGAAGCAAATGACGTAAATATCTCCGTGACTAGCGAAAGCGCGGGAGCCTTGGTTTTAAACCTTGACGGCGAAGCCCTGGGCATAGCTCTTTCGGTTATCGGCGAGAATTTCGTTTCCATACAGGCAATCAACGAATCTTTGGCCAAAGTGGTACCGGCATCCGCAGAGTAATTTCGGAAGCAATTTTTATCCTCTTGACACGTCATGTATAATGTAACTATATGATAAATATATGCCACCATTAAACAAATTCACAACTAAAGCCAAAGAAGCGATAAAAAAGGCCCACGAGCTCGCCATAGAAAGAGGGGTTAACCACGTGTCCACCCTTCATCTTCTCGCGTCGCTGCTTTTGGCCGAAGAATCCATAGTCAATTCGATTTTGGATAAACTGGAGATTGATACCATGCTCCTGACCGATTCGGTGCTGGAACTTATCGAGCTGCCGGAAACGCGCAACACCGTTTCGCCTTCGTACCAGATATATCTCAATCCCGACCTGGCGCAGGTCATCGAGCATTCGGTCAAGCTTGCGGAATACATGAAAGACGATTTCGTGTCCACGGAACATCTATTCGTGGCTATTCTGGAGGTCGGGAGCGAGGCGCGGGAGACCCTGGCTCGTTTCCGCATTCACAAAGACCAGGTGATGAAAGTATTGGAAGAGCTCCGGAGCCAGAATATTACCGATATTTCCGAGCCGAAGAAGTTCAAGCTCATAATGAAGTACACCCGGAATCTCACCAAGCTTGCCAAAGAAGACAAGCTGGATCCGGTCATCGGCCGCGATAACGAGATAAACCGCATCATGCAGATACTTTCCCGTCGCACGAAAAATAATCCCATACTCATCGGCGAAGCCGGCACCGGCAAGACCGCCGTCGTGGAAGGGCTTGCGCAGATGATTGTCAAAGGCAATGTGCCGGAGTCACTCAAAGATAAAGAGCTCGTGTCGCTCGATTTGGGAATGCTCGTCGCCGGCACCAAATACCGCGGGGAATTCGAGGAGCGCCTCAAGGGCATAATGAAAGAAGTGGAACGCTCCGACGGAAAAGTCATCATGTTCATTGACGAGATACACACCATCGTGGGCGCCGGGGGCGCGGAAGGCACCATGGATGCTTCCAATATGCTGAAGCCCGCGCTTTCCCGCGGGGAACTGCGCGCTATCGGGGCGACCACTCTGCGCGAATACCAGAAACATATAGAAAAAGACCCCGCGCTCGCCCGGCGTTTCCAGCCGGTCTACATCGACGAGCCGGACATGGAAGATGCTATCGCCATTCTCCGCGGCCTCAAAGAACGTTACGAGCTTTTTCACGGCATACGCATAACCGACGATGCGATAGTGGCGGCGGTTAACCTGTCTTCCCGCTATATTACCAACCGGTTTCTGCCGGATAAAGCCGTGGACTTAATCGACGAAGCCTCTTCTTCTCTCAAAATAATGCTGGAAAACAAGCCGCCGGTACTCGAAGAGGCGCACCGGAAAACCATGCGGCTGGAAATCGAGAAAGAGGCGCTTAAAAAAGAGATTGCGCGCGAGGGCGAGGCGGACAAGCAGAAAGAAAAGGAGATAAAAAACCGGATAAAAGAAATAGACAAAGAAATAGGAAACCTACGGGAGAAGACCAAGGAGCTCGAACTCAAGTGGCAGAACGAAAAGACCACTGTGGCGGAAATCCGCGCTGTCAAGAAAGACCTCGAGAGCATGCGCCTGGAAGCGGAGGATGCGGAGATGCGCTCCGATCTTTCCCGCGCTGCGGAAATACGCTACGGGAAAATTCCGGCGCTCAAAAAAGAACTTGATGTCAAGCTTGCGCGGCTGAAAAAACTGCAGAAATCGCGGAGGATATTGAAAGAAGAGATAACCGCCGAAGACATAGCGGAAGTCGTCTCTCGGTGGACCGGCATTCCGCTAACCAAGATGCTCGAAGAGGAGCGGGAGAAACTGGAGAAGATGGAGGCGGAACTCACGAAACGCGTCGTGGGACAAAATGAAGCGATTAAGCGGGTATCCGATGTTATCCGCCGTTCCCGCGCGGGCATAAGCGACCCGAACCGTCCCATCGGCTCCTTCATATTTCTCGGGCCCACGGGCGTGGGCAAGACCGAGTTGACCAAAGCGCTCGGCCAGTTTATGTTCAATGATGATAGTGCCATAATCCGCGTGGACATGTCCGAATACATGGAACGCCACTCGGTCTCCAAACTTATCGGAAGCCCGCCGGGCTACGTAGGCTATGACGAAGCGGGACAATTGACCGAAGCGGTCCGCCACCGCCCGTACGCTGTGGTACTTTTCGACGAAATCGAAAAAGCCCATCCGGAAGTTTTCAACATGCTGCTCCAGGTCATTGACGAGGGACGGCTGACCGACGGCAAAGGTCGGGCGGTTAATTTCAAAAATACTATCATTATCCTCACTTCCAATATTGGTTCGCAGTTCGTGGAGAAAATGGAGTCTATCGGCTTCTCCAACAATTCCGCCGTGGAAGATTACGGCCGAATGAAAGAAAAAGTACTGGAAGCGCTCAAGGACAATTTCCGTCCGGAATTCTTAAACCGCCTGGATGAAATAATCGTCTTTGACGTCCTGTCCCCGGAAGCGATAAAAGAGATAGTCAATCTTCGGATAAAAGTGGTGATGGACCGCCTGTCCGCGAAAGGCATCGGATTTGAGATTTCGGAAGATGCACTGTCGCACCTGGCACGTGTGGGTTACGACCCGCATTACGGAGCGCGTCCCTTAAACCGCCTGATACAGACCAAGATACTGAATCCGGTGGCGTCTTTCATCATCTCAAATGGCGCGAAAAAAGGCGATACGGTATACGTATCCACCAAAGGCGACGAACTTGCCATTGAAATGAAAAAGGGCAGGACCGGCAGGATAAAAAGCACTATCGGCGTGCGCCCGAAGTCGTCCGTTTAAAAAAGAGGCATAAAAAGATGCGCGAATCGTTTTTTTGTGCTAATTTATATTTGTTTGATTGTTGCGCCGGTGATAGAGTGGTCAATTATAGCACGCTGTAAACGTGCCGCCTTCGGGCTTCGGGGGTTCGAATCCCTCCCGGCGCACACTTCGACTCGCTACGCTCGCTCAGTGTAAACCCACTCAATTGCGAGCGAGGCGAAGTACCCTGAGCGTAGCGAACCCTGAATTTATTGAAGGGTGAGCAAAGTCGAAGGGCGGTATTTATGTATTGGTATGTATATATTGCAAAAAGCAGGTTCGGTTTTTACTATACAGGTATTTCTCCCGACCCTAAAACCAGAATATTAAAACACAATATTGGGAAGGGTTCTCAGATGGCAAAAGATCAAGGGCCGTTTAAGCTGGTATATGTTTCGGATAAATTCCCGAATAAATCTGAGGCTCGAAAAAGGGAAATTCAAATAAAAAGTTGGCGCAGAGATAAAAAAGAAAAACTAATAAATAGAGAATGGGCGTAAGTTTTTTAATTTAAAGCATGGTACAATCATAATATGAATACAAGGGGAAGGTTTACGAGTTTACTTTCAGCTGATATCACAATACCAATTATTCTTATCGTAGGCTACCTAATGGGCGCCTTTGAAAGTTTTGGTGCGCTTGGTGCCTTTTTTCTTCTTGCGATTCAGATCCCTCTTCATGCTGTCATAATGATACGGGTTGGTCGTCTGTGGTACGAAATTTTAAAAACGGAAAAATTGCCGCAATTTTCAAAAGCGACGGCGATTATCAGAATTGTGTTATTTCTGATACTTTGGACAATACTGTTAGTGGCTGTGCCAATATATACTATAAAGACATACGGGTCTTATTCCGAAAGTAAGGATAGATACCTGCCCACCGTGGAACGATTGAAAGCTTTTTATGAGGAACCATCGTACATCTTGCCGCAAGTGGTTGAAAAATATCAATTTGCCCGTGTAGATTTGCGTAGCGATGTGTCCCTAGACACAATCTATCGTTGTGAGATAAATGGGCAGTATAGAAATGCGTATTGGAGCTCAGTGTCTTTTAATAAGAAGTATAATCTCCGCAACCCAAACCCAGAAACATTAGTCATTGCAGGGAAGAAAGCCGTGTTTGATGGAGATAGAGCCCTAGTAGTATACGATGGAAATGTAATCCGAAAAATAACAAGGGAAGACATTTTATGTGAAGTAACAAAAGAAAACCTTATCGAAATTGCTGAGTCGTTACGACCTGCGGAATATACAGGGGAGGATTTACCTATTTGATGATTAAGTAAAACTTGCATTATTTAAGAAAATATGTTATAATATAAATCTAGTAAAAGAAGCGATTTTTGGGGCTTTTTTATTTTATCCAATGGAAATACGCAATATAGCAATAATAGCGCACGTGGACCACGGCAAAACCACCCTGACCGATGCTTTGATGCGGCAGTCCGGCGGCTCTAAGGACGAGAATTTTACGATGGATACCGACGCCTTGGAAAAAGAACGGGGTATCACCATTTATGCCAAAAACACCTCTATCCGCTACAAGGACACCAAGATAAACATCGTGGATACGCCGGGGCACGCGGATTTCGGCTCGGAAGTAGAGCGGGTGCTTCGCGCCATCGACTCGGTGCTCCTATTGGTAGACGCCGCGGAAGGCCCTATGCCGCAGACCCGATTCGTTTTGAAAAAGTCCCTCGAGTTGGGACTCCGGCCCATAGTAGTCATCAACAAAATCGATAAACCTGCCGCGAATCCGGAGCGGGTGCACGAAGAGGTCCTTGAGCTTTTTATGGAGCTTGGCGCAAACAACAGTCAGATAGATTTTGAAACTATTTATGCTATCGGCCGTGAAGGTCGCGCATTTCGTAATATCGGAGACGAGTCGCAAGACCTGTCTCCGCTTCTGGATTTAATTTTAGAGAAAGTTCCGCCGGCTTCGGTAGACCCGGAGGGCAAAATGTCCGCGCAGGTTTTTAATCTCGGGTATGATAATTTTCTGGGGCGCCTGGCAGTGGCCCGCATCTACTCCGGAAAAGTAATGTCGGGGGCGCAGGTTTTCATAAAAGGCGAGAACGGAACGCGTAAAGGAAAAATTTCCAAACTGTTTTCCTTCGAGGGTGTGGCCCGCAAGGAGACCGACTCCGCGACCTCGGGCGACATAGTGCTCCTCGCAGGCATTCCGGATATCTACATCGGAGAAACGATTTGCGAAGACGAGAGTACGGAAGCGCTGCCTCATATAGCCATCGACGAGCCGACTCTCTCGCTCAACTTTTTGGTAAATGATTCGCCTTTTGTCGGCAAGGCCGGCAAATTTTTGACTTCCCGGCAAATCAAAGAAAGACTCGACAAAGAACTTGAGGTCAACGTGGGCCTCAAGGTGGACTTTTCTCCGGAGCAAGAAGTCAAAACAAGTGGTCCGAGTTTCTTCCGGATATACGGACGGGGAGAACTGCACATAGCCATCTTGCTCGAAAATATGCGCCGGGAGGGCTTCGAGCTTCAGGTTTCCCAGCCGGAGGTCATCATTAAGGAAATTGACGGCGTGAAATCCGAGCCCTACGAAGAACTGGTCATAGATGTGCCTATGGAGGCTTCCGGTTCGGTAATTGAGAAGATAGGCAAGCGGCGCGGAATTATGAGAAATATGTCGGAGCACCACGGCATTGCCCGGATAATATTCGAGATACCTACCCGCGGGCTTCTGGGCTACCGGAGCGAATTTATAATAGACACCAAAGGCGAGGGTATAATGTCTTCCCGGGTTTTGGGTTTTAAAGAGTATGCGGGCGATATCAAGAAACGCGAATATGGTTCTATGACTTCAATGACCAAGGGCAAAGCGGTGGCCTTTTCACTTGCTAATTTACAGGAACGTGGTATATTATACATAGGCCACGGAACGGAGGTGTACGAAGGGCAGGTGCTCGGCAATGTTTTGAAAGGAGAAGACATGTCCGTGAATCCGACCAAAGGCAAGCAATTGACCAATATGCGTGCTTCTGGCACGGACGAGGCCATAACGCTCAATCCCGTGTTTGTGCTCGACATTGAACGGGGTTTGGAAGTTATGAATGCGGATGAGTATCTGGAAATAACCCCGGACGCGGTGCGACTTCGGAAAAAATATCTGACGGAGCTGGATAGAGTCAGGGCAAAACGGTAACAAACGGATGAAAACTAAAAAATTTAAATAAATCATAATGTCAACAATAACCTTTAAACCCAAGAAAGTAACCAAAAATATAATTTCAGGCCTGCAGAACCGTTCTTCGGATGTTATCATGAACCGTTTCGGCCTGACTCAAGACGGCAAAAAGAAGACCCTGGAGGAAATAGGCAAAAAATACAACATTACCCGCGAGCGCGTGCGCCAGGTGGAGGATGCCGCTATCGCTATGATCAAGAAATCCGGCGCCTACAAGAAAGAGCAGGCGGCCTTCGAGGAGTTGAAACAATTGGTGCACAGGCTGGGCGCGATTGTCGCCGAGCACACGCTTCTGGCCCATGTCTCCAAAGACCCCGCTACCCAAAACCATATTCACTTTATGCTGGAGCTTGGGGACGCGTTCAAGAAACACCGCGAAGACGAACATTTTCACACTCGCTGGAGCGTGGATGACGAAATGACGGAAAAGATACATGATGCTCTGCGCAAACTCTACGCGGGGCTTAACGACGAGGACCTCATATCGGAGACAGAGATGATCAAAAGATTTTTCGAGCACCTGAAAGACGTGGCTGACCATTATCGCGACGACGAAATAATAAAAAGATGGCTTTCCATTTCCAAAACGGTCGCCAAGAACCCGCTGGGCGAATGGGGCCGGGCCAACTCGCCCAACATCCGCACCCGGGGCGTGAAGGACTACGCCTTTCTGGTTATGAGGCGGCACGGCTCCCCGATGCACTTCAAGGAAGTTGCGGACGCCATCGGGAAGATTTTCGGCAAGAAGATACATTATGCTACCTGTCACAATGAGCTTATCAAAGACCCCCGCTTCGTATTGGTGGGCCGGGGCATGTATGCGCTCGCGGAATGGGGCTATAAAGCCGGCATCGCGCGCGAAGTTATAGAAGAAATCCTTAAAAAGGACGGCCCTCTTTCCAAAGACGATATTGTCAAGCAGGTAATGAAGGAGAGATACTTCAAAAAGAACACAATTTTGGTCAACCTAGCCAACACTAAATTTTTTAAGAAGAACAAAAGCGGGCTATACATAACGGCATAAAAAGCCGCTAATTTCTGACTCTGCCATTTATCTTTTTTCAATTTTGTACTAAAATATAGGCATGGCCATATCCGAAGGACCATCTGAAGCCGATGTCATCGCCAAAGCGGCGATTAAGCTTTTCCCGTGGCTTATCGCCGCGCTGGTTTTTTATATTTTGTGGAGATTTAATGCCTGGAAGGGCGTATTCGCGCTCGCGGGAACCATAGCCTTAGGCTGGGTAGCCTGGAAACTCTGGGTGCATTATATACGGCAGGACTTTATTTCCGGCATTGATTACGTTTTGCTCGAAATCGTGCCGCCCCGCGACGTCGAACGGAGCCCCAAGGCCATGGAGCTTTTTATCACCAACGCCTTGTATCACTGGAGCATGAAAGGAGGCAAGGAAGAATACTGGCAGGGCGCGGTGTGGTTCTGGTTTTCTTTGGAAATCGCATCGATTGACGGACAGGTGCATTTTTATGTTCGTACGCCCACCCGTATCCGGAGTCTGATAGAGACGCAAATGTACGCGCAATTTCCGCAGGCGCAGGTGAAAGCCGTGGAGGATTACACGCTAGCGGTGGATGAAATCACTCCGGAGAGCGACTGGAACGGCTGGGGCTGCGAATTTAAACTTTTGAAACCGGAGGGGTACCCGATCACAACCTATATTGATTACGGATTGGACGAGGACCCTAAGGAAGAATACAAGATTGACCCCATTTCTCCGATCATAGAATTTTTCGGGTCGCTCCAAAAAGGGGAGCAGGCCTGGATGCAGATAGTCATTACTCCTTCCAAGAAAGTGTATCGCACCAAAGGTACGTGGTTTGGCCAACATGACTGGGTGGAAGAATCAAAGGTGGAAACGAAAGCATTACTGGCTCCATATACAAGAATTTTCGCTCCGGGCGTGGCAGGCGCTTCACCCACCAAGGGAGTATACGCACCGGTGTATTTAAACCCTACCTTGGAAAAAATGAGTAAAAAAAGAGATAAGCTTGGTTTTGAAACCGGGGTGAGAGTAATGTATGTAGCCAAAAAAGAAATATTTACTCCAGGGCGCAGAACCAATAACTCCAGGAATATTCGTCTTATTCTTCGTCAATATGAAAATCCTTCAGCCAATGGTTTTACCAGATTTAATTCCACTCAAGGCGATGCTTACGGAGGTATCATAACTATAACTACTAAAACAGTAATGATGCTAGCCAATCGCATGCTCAATCACTATCGCGAACGGCTGTTTTTCCATGAGCCGCTGCGAATCAGGATTTTCAATAAACATTATATGAAGTGGCCTCTGTCCCTAATATTTCACGCATATTTCCACTCGCAGACATTTGTGTTGAACGCGGAAGAACTCGCTACCATGTGGCACTTCCCGGGCCAGATACTCAAAGTACCGACACTCGAGCGCATCGAATCCAAAGAAGCCTCCCCGCCACCGAACTTACCGACGTAGTTTATGGAACACAAGACCATTTTTTATCTTTGCGGGGCGATTTTGTTGCTGTGTCTTTTTGCGTTTTTCCTGATTGGTCCGCCGGGACAATTTCCCGCGGGTAGTATCATTAATATAGAAGAGGGGTGGAGCGTGGGCAAAGTATCACAGGTTTTAAAGACAAATAAAATAATACGCTCGGAAGCCGCGTTCAAGTTTTTTGTTATCATTACCGGCGGCGAGAAACGTATCCGGCCCGCCTATTATACTTTCGAGAAACCAATGCCGGTATTTCAGGTATCTTATAGGGTGAGTGGCGTAAGGTCTACGCTCTCGCCGGTCGCAGTCACCATACCGGAAGGTTTCGGTAATGCCGAGGCCGCGGAGGCTTTCATGGAAAAACTGCCGAGTTTTCAAAAAGAACAATTTCTTCTCCTGGCCCGGGGCCTGGAAGGCCGGCTTTTCCCGGATACCTATTTTTTTATGAATACGGACGGAGCAGAGGAGGCGATTAAAACCATGACCGAGAATTATGAGAAAAAAATATCGCCGTTTCGGGAAAATATTGCCGCATCGGGCAGAACGGAACAGGAGATAATAACCATGGCTTCCGTCATTGAAGGCGAAGCGAACGGCAACGAAGACCGCGCCCTTATCTCCGGTATCCTGTGGAAGCGATTGGGTATAGGTATGCCGCTTCAGGCGGATGCGGCGCCGATAACCTACAAAGAGAAAGGTTTACCCAAAGCTCCGATAGGCAACCCGGGACTAGAGGCCATAGAGGCTGCGATTCATCCGGAGGCATCGCCCTACCTCTATTATCTCCATGACCCGGACGGGAATGTTCATTATGCGAAAAGTTTTGCAGAACATGTTGCCAACAAGCGGAAATATCTGAAATAAAAACCTATCCCGTTAGAAATTCTGCGCGCATGTTATAATAACTGTTAGGCAGTTTAAAATTTCTAACGGGATGACCAAACATAATTTTGCATTCATAGACATAGAAACCACTGGGCTCAATCTCCTAAAGCATGAGATTGTGGAGATTGGTTGCGTGCTAACTACGCCCGAGCTTGAGATTATCGAAGAGTTTGAGATAAAAGTGCGGCCGGAACGCTTGGAAGATGCGGATCCTGTATCGCTTAAAATCAGCCACTACAATCCGGAGAAATGGGCAAAAGCCCTGGGCCTGGCGGAAGCGGTAAAAATTTTCGCTGAGAAAGTAAAGGGCGCCATTATGGTCGGGCATAATGTGGCTTTTGATGCCGGTTTTTTGGAATGCGCTTTTTACAATGCCGGGATGAAAAATACGCTCCATTATCACCGGCTGGACACCGTGTCGGTGGCCTGGGCCAAACTTCACCGCGAGCCCGACTTGGAACATTTTTCTCTGCGCGAATTGTGCCTGCGTTTCGGTATTGAAAACGCGCGCGCGCATACCGCTCTCTCGGACGCTCACGCCGCGTACGAACTTTACAAAAAGCTAATGGAATTATAAGGTCTCTTTATGAAGAAAAAGGTTGTCTTTGTGGGATTATCCGGTGGCGTGGACAGCGCCGTGTCCGCCGCCCTGCTTAAAAAGGAGGGTTATGAAGTGGTGGGCGTTTTCATAAAAACCTGGCATCCCGATTTTATAGAATGTAACGAAGAAGAAGAGCGGCGGGATGCTATGCGGGTCGCCGCGCATTTGGGTATCCCATTTCTCACTTTTGACCTGGAAGTGGTGTATAAAAAAGAGGTTGCGGATTATATGATTCGTGAATACAAAGCCGGACGAACCCCAAATCCGGACGTCATGTGCAACAAAGAGGTGAAGTTTGGCGCGTTTCTCCGGAAAGCCCTGGCGATGGGGGCGGATTATGTGGCGACGGGGCATTACGCTCAAAATAAAAATTTTAGTTTAGTAAAGGGCGTTGATTCCTCCAAGGACCAGAGTTATTTTTTGTGGACATTAAAACGAGAACAAATTTCGAAGATATTATTTCCAATTGGCCGCCTGGAAAAAAGCGAAGTTCGTAAATTGGCCAAGAAATGGAAGCTTCCCGTGGCGGCGAAAAAAGACAGCCAAGGTATCTGCTTTTTGGGCCCCGTTGACCTGAAAGAATTTCTCAAACACTACATAAAAGAAAAAAAGGGTAAGGTTGTCAATACGGAGGGGAAAGAAATAGGACATCACGATGGAACAGTTTTCTATACCTTAGGAGAGCGACATGGTTTTACGATTACTGAGAAAGGGTCCAACGATGGACGATATTACGTAATGGCTAAAGACATTAAGAAAAATATTTTAGTTGTATCACAGAAGTCTCTAGAAATTTCCCACAAGTCAGACATGTGGGAACCCACATGTCTGACTTGTGGGAAGATAAATTGGATCTCTGAAATTCCAAAGCCAGATAAAAAATATACAGCGCAAATCCGTTACCATGGAGAACTTTTACTCTGCAAAGTTGTTTGTGCAACATCGGATGTTGCACAGGTGACTTTTGAAAAACCAATCATGGTCGCTCCTGGACAATCTATCGTAGTTTATGACGGTGATATTTGTTTGGGCGGGGGAGTGGTAGAATAAAAAAACAAATGGTACAATTAACCTATGCAAGAATTTTTCATTCAGAACGGTGACATTATTTTAAAACTGGTTGCGGCCATGGGCTTCGGCATGCTTATCGGGGCTGAGCGGTTGCTCATGCACAAAGAAGCGGGCATGAAGACTCACGCACTAGTAGCCATGGGCTCGGCCGTATTTATAATCATTTCGGAGATGCTTGCTCTCAAGTATTCTTCCGGAACTTTTGACCCGTCGCGCATCGCTTCGCAGATAATAGTGGGAATCGGATTTTTAGGCGCCGGTTCTATCATCTTCAAAGGCTCGCGCCTCCAGGGACTGACCACCGCCGGCGGACTCTGGGTCACTGCGGGCATCGGCATGGCCTCGGGTTTCGGGCTTTACAGCCTGGCCGCTATTACCACTATCTTGGTGCTCCTCATACTTGTAGCTATGAATATCATCGAGAAACCAATCAGAAAAATTTCCGACGGTATTGACAGCCCGGAAGTATAAACTTTTTTGACATTTAAACATATGGAGTCTTCTGTAATTAGAGCAAAATTTCTAAAATTTTTCGAAAACCGCGGGCACAAAATAATTCCGTCCGCCTCGCTCGTGCCGGAGAACGATCCCTCGGTCCTTTTTAACACCGCCGGCATGCAGCCCTTGGTGCCGTACCTTCTGGGACAGAAGCATCCGATGGGTACGCGGTTGGCGAATGTGCAGAAATGCGTGCGTACGCAGGACATAGACGAAGTGGGCGACAAGACGCACGACACTTTTTTTGAGATGTTGGGCAATTGGTCGCTCGGAGATTATTTCAAGGAAGATGCCATCAAATGGAGCTATGAGCTCCTGACATCCAAAGAGGAAGGTTTTGGTCTCGACCCGGCGCGGCTTTACATCACGGTTTTCGAGGGCGACGAGAATGCGCCCAAGGACACGGAATCTGCGGAAATCTGGCAGAAGGTAGGCATTCCCGACACCCGGATATATTTTATGCCTGCGACCAAAAACTGGTGGAGCGCGGGGGACAATGGTCCCTGTGGTCCGGATACGGAAATGTTTTACGACCTAACCCCGGAAGGTTTGGGGGATATGACAAAGGAAGAATATCTTCAAGCGGACCAAGAGCAGAAAGTGGTAGAAATTTGGAACGACGTGTTTATGGAGTACGAAAAGAAAGACGGCAAAGTAATCGGTAAACTCAAGAATAAAAATGTAGATACGGGGGCGGGGCTGGAACGCCTGTCCATGGTATTGCAGAAAAAAGACAATATTTTTGAAACTGATTTGTTTCAGGAAGTTATGGAATATATTCGTAAATACTCAACTGCCTATAATGAACGTTCTGCAAGAATAATTGCAGATCATGTTAGAACAGCAACTTTCTTACTTTTTGATGGAGTATTGATAGGCAATAAGGATAGAGGTTATATATTGCGACGACTTATTACTCGTGCTGTTTTAAATGGACACCAAATTGGTTTTGAACAACAACTTGAACAAGTTTCCAGAATTTTTGTGGAAAAATATGAGGGTATTTATTTTAATATAAGCGATAGTGCCTCATGGCATTCATCGGTTTTTTCCTTTGAAGAAGAAGAGATGAGATTCAAAAAGAATCTTGTTGAAGGAATGAAAGAATTCGAAAAGGGCACCGACCCGTTTGTGCTGGCTACTACTTATGGTTTTCCGATAGAACTGACCCTAGAATTGGCTCAGGAAAAAAACAGGACGATAGATTTGGAAAATTTTAAAAAGAAAATGGCGGAGCACCAGAAGCTTTCACAGACCGCTTCCGCCGGTATGTTTAAGGGTGGGCTTGCCAATCATAATGAAAAAACTATTCGTTTGCATACGGCGCACCATCTCCTGCTTGCAGCTTTGCAGAACGTGGTAGGGCCCCAGGTCAAGCAGCGGGGCAGCAATATTACCGAAGAGCGCCTGCGCATAGACTTTTTATGTGACCATAAACTGACGGACGAGGAAAAGAAAAAAGTTGAAGATTGGGTAAACGACAAGATAAAACGGGGGCTTGATGTCGTGCGCCGGGAGATGCCCTTTGGGGAGGCGCAAAAGATCGGGGCAGAGATGGAATTCGGCGCGAAATACGCCGACATCGTTTCGGTTTATTTCGTGGAGGACGGACAAGGCGATGTTTTCTCCAAAGAGTTCTGCGGGGGCCCTCATGTGAAAAACACCGGCGAACTCAGTATTTTCAAGATCCAGAAAGAGGAAGCGGTATCTCAGGGCATACGCCGCATCAAAGCGGTGCTTTTGTGATATACTATTTATATGCATTTTGGTTTTTCTAATAAAAAGAAAGAAGAGTTGGTGCTCTCTTTGCATATCGGGTCGGCGGCGGTGGGCGGAGCGCTGGTAAGGCTCGACAACTCCGGAATCCCCAAGCTCATATTTTCCGCCATAGAACCCATCCCAATCGAAGAAAAACTCAACACCGAAAGATTTTTTCTAAAAACAATAAAATCGCTTGAGGTGGTCGCCGGCAAGATTCACAAATCCGGGCTGGGCGCTCCGGAGCGAATTTTTTGCGTGCTGGGCTCTCCCTGGTATGCTTCGCAGACCCGGGCCATACAACTTAAAAAGAACACGCCGTTTGTCTTTACGGAGCGTATTGCCGATGACTTGATACAGAAAGAGATAAAGCTCATGAGTGAAGAGCACTCACTAAAATACGGGACCAAGGAAAATGCCATACGGGCCATTGAGCTCAAGAACATAAAAACCACTTTAAACGGCTACGATACCGAGGAGCCTCTGTATAAAAAAACGAGAGAGGTCGAAATGACGATGTTCATTTCCTTGAGCGGGGAGAAAACGCTCCGGAAGATTGAAGAAGCAATCCGGAAATCGTTCCAGTTTGAGCAGATAAAGTTCTCGTCTTTTGCCATGGCTTCTTTTACGGTAGTGCGGGACCTGTACCCGGAGCAGGAAAGCTTTCTCCTTGTGGATATAGGCGGGGAAGTTACGGAAATATTCATGGTCAAGAAAAACGTTTTGCACGATTCCATTTCCTATCCTTTGGGGCGGAATTTTTTTATCAGAAACGTTGCCCTGGGACTGGGGTGCACCCTAAGCGAATCCCGCTCCCTGATTTCGCTTTGGAAAGACGGACATGCGGAAGAAAAAGTCGCGGCCAAAATCGGGTCAACTCTGGATAAACTTCGCACGGAGTGGCTCGACAGATTTCAGAAATCACTCGCCAGTCTCTCGGCCGATATTGCCATACCGTCCCGGGTTTATATTACCGCGGACCCCGCCTTTGCCGGTCTGTTCGCGGAGACCATAAAAGCCGAACAATTCAGTCAATATACTTTAGCGGAATCAAAATTTGAAATTACCACAATCGGTCCGGAGCTCCTGCACAATTTGGCCGCGTTTGAAGAGGTGGCGGCCCGGGATTCTTTCCTGATTCTGGACTCCGTTTACATTAGCCGTTTTTTAATTAAGATATAAATATGCCTAGGCCACTCCAAGACATAGTCAAGCGTAAATCAGAGCCAGAGCGGGCCGCCGGCAAGGTCAGTAAAAACCCCGCCGCCGAGCCGCTCCAAAGTCGCTCCTTGGATCGCGAATCTTCCCAGATTCCCGTCGGGCGGGGATCCAGATACATGCTCTGGTCTGTGGCGGTTTTTTCCGTTGCGCTTCTGATTGTGGCGCTTTCTTTCATGTGGGGTAACGCCAAGGTGGAAGTTTATCCCCGGACAGAAACCATCGAGCTTAATGATAATTTTGCCGCGAGCAAACCGCCTTCAAGTGGCGGCCTTGGATTCGAGCTGGTGGTGATTCACGGCGAAGAAAGCAGGACCCTGGAAGCAACCGAAGAAAAAGAATTATCCCAAAGGGCAGGAGGAACCGTGGTCATATTCAACGATTACGGCATGGCCGCTCAGCGGCTGGACATAGATACGCGGCTAAATGGCTCCAACGGCAAACTCTACAAAACCAAGAAGCAGGTGAGTGTGCCGGGGCGTAAGGCGGACGGGACCCCCGGTATGGCCGAAGCGGATATTTACGCCGCGGAGGCGGGGGAGGATTATAACAGTGGACCGCTCGATTTTGACATCGCGGGATTTAAGGGTACGCCCAAGGAGGAGCATTTCAAAGTACGTTCCAAGACCGGTACGGAAATCACCGGAGGCTTCAAAGGCAAAACCCTGGTCGCTTCTGCTGCGGAAAAAGATGCCGCAGTAGGCGAGCTTAAGACGGTCCTCCAAGAGGAACTTTTTAAAAAGGCGACCGGGGAAATCCCGGACGGGTTCATATTGTTCAAAGATGCTACCGTGTTCGTTCCGGACAAGATTGACCTTCCCCTTGGCGGCGAGGAGCTGGTAGTAACCCTAAACGGCACTCTTTACGGACTTTTATTCAAAGAAGAAGAACTTGCCGGACAAATCGCCCTGAAAAAAATGGCGGGTTATGAAAATGAGCCGGTTTTTGTTCGAAACCTCCGCGACTTGAAATTTATTCTGGGCAATATCGGAGATGTATCGCTTGAAGCAATGAACAACATAAATTTAAATTTGTCCGGTTCCGTAGAGTTGGTATGGCAATTGGATACAGATAAGTTTGCCCAAGATCTTGCCGGGCGTTCCAAAAAGGATTTTACTTCCATTTTATCCGCGTATAAGAATATCGACCGCGCCGAGCTCACGCTTTCGCCGTTTTGGAAACGGATGATACCCGACGAGGCAAAGAAAATCGATGTCATCATCAATGGCGCGGAAAGCGACTAGTCCGGCGAAACATGTTGTTTGACGCAGATGCCTTTTTTTAGTATGATTACGCTACCCAAATGAGCGACCCTAAAAATGAAAAAATGGAAACCGCAAGAGGTGTGGTAACGGAGGCTCTGCCCAACACCTTGTTTCGCGTGACGCTGGAGGAACGGAGCCTCGCCGACGCCAAGGCTTCGGCGGGCAAGGACGAGGAGAGGGAAATTTTAGCCTACCTCGGAGGCAAGATGCGAATGCACCGGATAAAGGTTTTAATAGGGGATAAGGTGGAGGTCGTACTGGATCCCTACGGCGGCAAAGGCAGAATCGTCAAGAGACTTTGATTTTTAGCAGGGACTTGTACTTTTTTCAATAATAGTGTATCATACAACCTACGTTTTAGTTGCGGTTTTAAAAATCAAAAAACATTGAAAAATAAGGGTATATCCTTGTTTTTCTGTTGTATTGTTTTGTTTGACCAATTTCAATGAAAATAAAGTCAGCCGTAAAAAAAATTTGCGCTAAATGTAAAATGGTCAAAAGGGGAAAACACCTCCGCATAATTTGCTCGAACCCGAAGCATAAGCAGAAACAATAATTTATGAGAATTTTAGGCATAACCATACCAGACGAAAAAAGGCTGGAAATAGGGCTCTCTGCGATTTACGGAATAGGCATTTCTTCTGCCAGAAGGATATTGGACCAGGTGGGTATTGACCGCGGGAAAAAAGCCAAGGACCTGTCTTTGGAGGAAGAGAACAGTATCCGAGCGGTAGTGGAGAAAATCCCGATTGAAGGAAATTTGAAAAGAGAGGTATCGGCGAATATCAAGCGACTCAAGGATATTAAAAGTTATCGGGGTGTCCGTCACCAGAAAAGGCTGCCTGTACGCGGGCAACGGACCAAAACTAATTCCCGCACGGTCCGAGGCAATGTCAGGAAGACCATGGCTTCCGGACGCAGGAAAGAAAGCAAGACATAATTAATTTTCAAAATGGGTAAGACTAAAATCATCACAGAAGAAAACAAGGAAACAGCGGGAACCCCGGCAGCACCGGCGGAAACTTCGGTCAAAATTCCCAAAAAGAAGGTAACTTCCGGAGTTTTACATATCGAAGCGACCTTCAACAACACCAAGGTTTTATTTTCCGACAAGGTCGGCAATACATTATTCTGGTCCACTTCCGGCAGTCTCGGTTTCAAAGGCGCCAAGAAAGGCACGCCCTTCGCGGCCTCCAAGGTTGGTGATATCATAGGCGGCAAGGCGGCGGCATTGGGAGTGAAGGACTCGGATGTGGTCGTGCTTGGAGTGGGTTCCGGACGCGAACCGGCAATCCGGGCTTTTATGGCTCACGGGATAGAGATCACTTCAATATTCGACGCTACGCCCGTACCGCATAATGGCCCCAAACCCAAAAAGCCAAGACGGGTATAAGGTAAGTTTAATTTAAGTATTAAAAACAAATGATATCAAAACCGAAATTTAAAATAGGCAGAAGGCTCGGAGCGGGCGTTTATGATAAATGTCAGACCCCGAAATTTTCAGCTTCTGTTAGAAGTCCTATGGGGGGTAAGCGTCCGAAAGCTCCGAGCGAATACGGCGCCCAGCTTTTAGAGAAACAAAAAGTACGATTTTCCTATGGAATTACCGAACGCCAGCTTTCTAATTATGTCAAAAAAGCCGCGCACATCAAAGGCGCCGGCTCCACACCCAAATTGCTTGAAATGCTCGAGGCGCGTTTGGATAATACCGTATACCGCATGGGGCTCGCTCCTTCCCGCCGCGCCGCCAGGCAGATGGTTTCGCACGGACATTTTATCGTAAACTTACACAGAGTCACCGTGCCGTCCTATGAGCTAAAACTGGGGGATGTCATAAAGGTGCGTGAAGGCAGCAAGCCCCGGAAAATTTTTGAAAATCTGGCAGACCGGCTCAAGGACTATACTTCGCCCGCATGGGTTTCTTTCGATGTCGGCACGATGGAAGGGCGCATGCTGGGGAAACCCGAGAACAAGGAGACCTTCCTGGATTTGAACGCCGTACTCGAATTCTACAGCCGATAAATTTTACTTTTCGTTATTAATTAGCAAAATAAATTACAAAATTATGCCTGACTATAACATCATTATGCCTTCGAAACCCCGTATCGTCCTGGAAGAGGGCAATAAAGGAGTGTTTGAAATAGACGGCCTCTATCCCGGCTACGGGCACACGCTCGGCAACAGTCTGCGCCGCATTATCCTTTCCTCGCTCCCGGGAGCCAGTGTAACTTCTGTAAAGATTGACGGAGTTACTCACGAGTTCCAGACCATGGACGGTATCAAGGAAGATGTCATAGTCGTTATCCTAAACATGAAAAAGATCCGTTTCAAGATGCTCTCCGACGAGCCGCAAACGGTTACCCTTTCAATCAAGGGCCCGAGAGAAGTGCTTGCGGGCGACATCAAGACCGGCGGGCAAGTCGAAATATTGAATCCGGAGATGCATATCGCGGAAGTTACCGGCAAGATCAATTTGAATATAGAAATTAATATCGAAAAAGGCCTGGGCTTCATCTCAAAGGAAGTTTTCCAGAAAGATAAAGTAGACGTTGGCACCATCGCAGTGGACGCCATTTTCACTCCTATCCGCCGGGTTTCCTACGAAGTGGAGAATATGCGCGTGGGCGACAAGACCAATCATAACCGTCTGCGTATTGCCATCGAGACCGACGGAACACTATCTGCCCGGGAAGCGCTTTCGAATTCCATCGAAATAATGATAAATCAACTCAAGGCGATCATTGATTTCAAGGAACCGGAAGAAGAGGAGCCGGTAAACAAAAAAGTTGCCAAAGAGGAGGAGGGTGCTCTAAAAGAAGAGAAGAAAGGCAGCGACGTGGCTGACATTTTGAAAACCCGCACCGATACCCTGGATTTGTCCACCCGGACCCTAAATGCCCTTTCCGGCGCAAACATCCGGACGCTCGGCGGTTTGGCCAGGAAGAAGCGCGAAGACCTGCTCGAGGTGGAGGGCATCGGCGAGAAAGGAATTTCAGAGATTAAAAAAGTTTTGCATAAATTCGGCCTTAATTTAAAAGAATAAGATGAGGCATCACAATACCAAACGAAAATTCGGCAGGAGCAAGACGCAGAAAAAGGCGCTTATGAATTCGCTGGCGTCGAACCTTATCATCCGGGAAAAGATCAAAACGACCGAGCCGAAAGCAAAAGAACTCCGGCCTTTCATGGAAAAGATTCTGACCCGCGCCAAGAAGAATGACCTGGCTTCCAAAAAGCTTGTGGTGTCAAAACTGGCCGGCAGGAAGACCGAGACCAAAAAATTATTTGACGTGCTCGCGCCGCGTTACGCTGACCGCAAAGGTGGCTACACCCGCATTTCCAAACTTCCACCCCGCAAGTCCGACGGCGCCCGGATGGCGATTATAGAATTTGTATAATATGAAAAATAAAGACACTAAAACAAAAGCCAGTAAAGACAGCAAAGCAAGCGAGGCTAAAACCATAGATGCCAAGGGTATGACCTTGGGCCGGGTGGCAACAGCCGCGGCCATGCACCTTATGGGCAAAACAGCGGCCACTTTCGAGCGTCACAAATATTCCGGCTTTCCGGTAAAAATAATAAATGTTGGGAAGATCCGCATTACTCCCAAAAAACTTGAAACCCTTACCCACAAAAGGTACTCGGGAATTCCAGGTGGATTGCGCATACTATCTGCGGCGGAAACTGTGTCCCGAAAAGGAATGAAGGAGCTTGTGCGGCTGGCCACTTACCAGATGCTGCCCGGCAACAAACTGCGCAGAATAATGATGAAAAATTTAGAAATTGAGAATTAATATGGATAAAGAAAAGACAAAAGAAAAAGTGGCGAGATATGTGGAAGCCGTAGGCAGGCGCAAGACTTCGACCGCGCGCGTCCGCATCACAAAGGGCGACAAGGCGCACTTCGTAGTAAACGGCAAAGAGGCGCGGGAATATTTCAAGACCGAAATAGAGCGCCGCCTGATACTCGACCCGATTGCCAAAGGCATAAGCGGCGAAAAAGCGGACATAAAATGGAGCGTAGAAGCCAAAGTTTCCGGCGGGGGACTGCATTCCCAGGCGGAAGCAGTGCGTTTGGGCCTGGCCCGCGCGCTCATCACGAATGACGGAGAACTCCGGGGCAGTATGAAATCATTGGGCTTCCTCAAGCGCGACCCTCGCGCCAAAGAACGCCGCAAATTCGGACTCAAAAAAGCCCGCAAAGCACCGCAATGGAGCAAGCGCTAGAAAACCAGCCGGCCTGCGCCGGCTTTTTCTTTGCGCTTGCTCGGTCGGAGCTATATTGCGAGCAGTAGCGAGCAAAAGCGAGGCGGGGGCTGCGACCGAGTCCGAGTGACGGCGAGGACGAGAGTTGTGGCCGCAAACGCTTCCAAAAATCCCGCTTCCGTGCGGGATTTTTTTATGCTAATATAGGCGCATGCAAGACGAAGAAAAGGACAAAAAAGATGAGGTACAGGAGGTAGAAATCGAGGAATTCGAATACAATGAAGACGGGGAGGAAAACCTCAAAAAAACCTTAAAAAAACTCCGGGCGGATTTGAAGCAGGCAAAAAAAGAAAAGGAAGAGTACCTGACCGGCTGGCAGAAGGAGCGGGCGGATTTCGCCAATTACAAGAAGGATGAGGAGACGCGCAAAGCCGTTTTCTCCGAAGCTATGCGCGAGCGGATACTTACCCGGTTCCTGTCGGTCATAGACAGCTTCAACATGGCTTTCTCTCACAAGGAAGCCTGGGATAAGGTTGAACCTACATGGCGCATCGGTGTGGAACATATATATTCACAGCTAAATTCCATTTTCGAGGAATATGGCGTGAAGCCGGTAGGGGAAGAGGGGGAAGTTTTCGACCCCAACATTCATCAATCCATAGACATGGTTGTTACCGACAACAAAGAATTTGACCACAAAGTGGCAAATGTAGTCCAGAAGGGCTATAAGCTGGGCGAGCGCATCATGCGCCCCGCCCGGGTCAACGTCTATGAATACAAAAACGGAGAGTAAAATCTGCGCAGACTGTCAGCAAGAATTTACGATAGATTCAGGCGATTTAATTTTGTATGAAAAAATCGGCTTGAATGTTCCGGAGCAATGTTTTGAGTGCAGATTAAAACAATATTCTGCTTTTTGGCAATTTGGTAAATTTAGGAAAGGGGTATCGGATTTGTCCGGGGAAAGTTTAATAACTGTTCTACCCCAAAATTCCAGGTATCCCATATATAAATCCCATGAATGGTGGGGCGACGGCTGGGATCCAATGCAACATGGTCGGGAATATGACCCGACCAGGCCGTTTTTTGACCAGCTTAAAGAGCTTCAAGAAAAGATTCCCAGGCCGCATCAGGCCGGCGAGAGGAGCGTAAACTGTGATTGGTGCGATGACTCTTGGGATTCAAAGAATTGTTATCTTTCGAGGAGTATTTCCAAATGTGAAAATATAAGTTATAGCTATCGAGTGGTAGAGACAAAGGATTCTTTTGATATTGTTTATTGTTTCAATTTACAAAACTCTTACGATTGTCTTTTGTGTCACGATTCTTTCAACCTCAACTTTTCCGAGAATTCCAGAGATTGCATAGACTCATACTTTCTTTTCGACTGCCGCAATTGCCAGGACTGCTTTATGTGTTGGAATTTAAGGAACAAAAAATATTGCATCAGAAACCAGCAATACACAAAGGAAGATTATGAAAACGAACTAAAGAAGATAGGGCCGGACTCTTATAGGAATATTGTAATCCTGAAAGGAGAATTTGAGAATATTCTTAAAAATGAGGCGGTGCACAGGGAAAACTTCAACTTAAGAACGACCAATTCGACGGGAAACTACCTTACAAATTGCGATAAATGTGTCAACGTATTTTCTTGGGAAGATTCCCAAA
>CAZWXV010000009.1:30709-32040 GCA_964637995.1 uncultured Candidatus Saccharibacteria bacterium | reverse complement strand
AAAAATTAATAAAGAAAAAAAACCTGAGTCTTGTAGAGATAAGGCGCTCAGTCAGGCTTTTGCTCGACCAGGAAACGTTTCCGGCGCAAAAAGGAGCGTTTCTTTCTTTGCTGGCAGCGAAAGGCGAAACCATTTCAGAAATAACGGAAATAGCGAAAATTTTTGAGCATCAAATGGTTCGGGTGTCCGGCTTAAAAAACGCCCTGGATATCGTGGGTACCGGAGGAGACGGCTACGATACGATAAATGTTTCCACGCTGGCCTCGTTTGTTTGCGCGTACCTCGGGGTTCCCGTGGCTAAACATGGATCGAGAGCTCTCAGTTCCAAATGTGGAAGTTTCGATCTGCTAAACGCGCTTCGTGTCAAGATACGCCAAACACCGGAAGACGCTAAGACTGATTTTGATAAACACCGTATTGTATTTCTTTTCGCCCCTTATTTTCATCCCGCTTTCAAGAAAATCCACCCCATTCGTCAGGACTTGGGAGTAAGGACGATTTTTAACTTTGTAGGACCGCTTTTGAATCCGGGCCAGACTTATTACCAGGTGGTAGGCGTTTCTTCCGGCGAGGTCGCTAAAAAAATCGGAGAAACACTGATCGGTCTGGGCCGGAAACGCGCATTAGTGATGCATAGCAGGGACGGTCTGGACGAAGCAAGCATAAGTGCCCCCACTGATGTATATGATTATGCGCCAGGAAGGCCAATGCGGCATCTGGTCATTAAGCCTGAAAGATATTACGCGATGGAGGCGATTCGGGGCGGAACGCCGGAAGAAAACGCGAAACGATCCCGGGCTATTTTATCGGGCAAAGGCACGGAGGCGGAAAACGAATTTGTCGCTTTAAACGCCGCACTCGGCTTGTATGCCTTCGGTAAAGTTTCGGATATAAAAACCGGACGCATTAGAGCGCTTCAGGCCCTTAAATCCGGGCAGGTGATCGGCATTTTAAATAAGATTACCGGCAATAAGCTTGAGACGATATTATCCGACAAAAAGAGAGAATTGAAGTTGAGCCAAAAGCAGGTTCCGCTTGAGGAATTAAAAAGGCAGGCCGCAGCGGCAAAACGGAACATAAGAAATTTCCAGAATGCCGTCACCCAGCCGTTCAAAATAAATTTGATAGCCGAGATTAAAAAAGCATCGCCTTCTACGGGCGATATAAATACGGCAATTGACATAACTAAACAGGCAAAAATATACGAATCGGGCGGGGCCGCAGCGATTTCCATTGTCACCGATGCGCATTTCAAAGGCGACCTTGGTTTTATAAAAGAAATAAAAAAAGTCACCACAGTACCTGTTCTACGTAAAGATTTTATTTTTGAG
>CAZWXV010000009.1:5945-30609 GCA_964637995.1 uncultured Candidatus Saccharibacteria bacterium | reverse complement strand
ATTGTCGCGGAGTCGGGAATACATACCCGAAAAGACGTGCAATATCTCGCGAAAGGAAAAATAAATGCGGTCTTGGTTGGGACCGCTCTTATGAAGGCGCGAAATGTCCGTGCAAAAATCCGAGAGCTTATCCTAAACAGATGAAACAAATCCCCAAAGTTAAAATATGCGGCATTACCAGCGCAAAAGATGCGCTAAACGCTTGCCGTCTGGGGGCGGACTATTTGGGGCTGATAATCGATTTTCCGGAAAGCCCCAGAAGCCTAAGTCCCGTTGCGGCGCGAAAAATAGTGTTTGCCGTGCGTGAAAAATTCAAAGGCAAGGTGAAATGTGTCGGAGTATTTGTGAACAAGAATATAAATGACGTTAAGGATATAGTGCAAACTTGCGGTTTGGATATTTGCCAGCTGCACGGGGAAGAAACCGGAGAATATGTTTCCGAGTTAAAACAGACCTGCGAAGTTTGGAAAACAGTCATCATTAAAACAGAAGCGGACAAAAATACGGTTAAAATTTACAGAAACGTTGCGGATAAGATACTGCTGGATGCGGGCTCGGGGAGCGGCCAAAACATAGAACTATCTATGCTGAAAAATGAAGAATGCATAGATGTTTTAGGCGGGGGTTTAGATGCGGACAACATAGAAAGCATACTCGGTAAAGTTTCGCCCGGTATCGTTGACGCGAACAGCCGACTGGAAACAAGCCCCGGCAGAAAAGACCGGAGGCTCGTGGAAAAATTCATTAAAAAAGCCAAACAACCAAGCGTATGAAAAAATTATTTTTTAAAACATCATATGACGCGAATACCCAAGGCCTGTTCGGGAACTTTGGCGGAGCTTATGTTCCGGAGATGTTAATGCCGGCGCTCGAAAAACTCGCTCAAGCCTACGAGGAATTAAAAGCAGATCCCGTTTTTGAAAAAGAACTGATGCAGATTTATAAAAATTATGTCGGCAGGCCTTCGCCTCTTTATTTTGCAAAAAATCTGACCGAAAAACTGGGCGGCGCAAAAATTTACATAAAGAACGAAGGGTTGAACCATACGGGCGCGCACAAAATTAACCACTGCGTGGGCCAGGCGCTGGTGGCCAAACGTCTGGGGAAAAAGCGCCTGATAGCCGAAACGGGCGCCGGCCAGCATGGTCTGGCGACGGCCACGGTGGCTGCCAAATTCGGTTTCGAGTGCACCATATTCATGGGCGAAGTTGATATTATGCGCCAGCGCTCTAATGTTTTTTTAATGGAACAGCTTGGGGCGAAAGTAGTGCCGGTGCTTTATGGCACCCGGCGCCTGAAGGATGCCGTGATGGCGGCTCTGCAGGATTGGACCACCAATGAAAAAGACACTTACTATCTTATCGGGTCGGCGCTCGGCCCTCATCCTTATCCCTCGATGGTGCGTGATTTTCAGTCTATTATCGGTCTGGAGGTCCAAGAGCAAATATTGGAAGCGGAGGGGCGGCTGCCGGACTACTTGATAGCCTGCGTCGGCGGTGGCAGTAACGCCATCGGACTGTTTAATGCTTTTCTCGACAATAAAGCGGTAAAAATGATCGGAGTGGAGGCGGGCGGGAAAGGAATAGGAAAAACCGGCAACCATGCCGCCAGATTTGCCGGAGACGGCAAGCCGGGTATCGTGGAGGGATTCAAATCATTTTTTATCACTGACCGGGACGGGCAGATGAGATCTACACACAGCATCTCCGCCGGACTTGATTATGGAGGCATCGGCCCGGAACATGCACACCTTCGGGAGTCCGGAAGAGTTACCTACACTCATGCCACTGATGAAAAAGCTCTCCAGGCGTTCCGAAGGCTCGCGCGAACCGAGGGAATTTTTCCCGCGCTGGAGTCAGCGCATGCCGTTGCCGAAGCGATCCGCTTGGCGCCGACTCTCCCAAAGGAACAAATCATCGTGGTCAACCTTTCGGGCCGGGGCGATAAGGATATTTTTATAGTCGCCGAAGCCCTGGGAGACAAAAACTGGAAGGAGTATCTGCTCCGGATGGGTAAAAAATAAAATCAAAAAATAAATCATGGACAAAATAAATATTCAATATGAAAAAATAAAAAGAGAAAAAAGAATGGGTCTTATGGCTCATGTGGTTGTCGGCTACCCGAATATCGCCTCTACCAGGAAACTTGTGAATATGATGAGCGAAGCTGGGGCAGATTTTATTGAACTACAGATTCCGTTTTCCGACCCGCTGGGTGACGGGAAAACAATTCACGAAGCCAACACCCTGTCGCTTTCAAAAGGGGTTCGGCCGAAAGATGCCTTTGACTTGGCCAAAGCTTTACGGACGAAAGACCGCATCACCACGCCGCTTTTGTTCATGACTTATATGAATATTCCTTTTACTTACGGCTTGGAAAATTTCTGCAGAGACGCCCAGGCGGCCGGTATCAATGGGCTCATCATACCGGACTATAATTTTGAACTGGAAAAGTTTGACCATTTCAACGAAATTGCCCAAAAATACAGCCTGGCGCTCTCACGCTTTGTTGCTTTGGGTAGTACGGAAGCCCGGATGAAATTTGTAGCCCGAGGCGCAGAGGGGTTTATTTATTGTTTTTCCAGCCAGGGCACCACCGGTGTTCGCGATAAACTTAACGGCAAGCTCATAAAACACCTAAAACTCGCGCGCCGTTGCCTCCTCCTGCCCTTGGCCGTCGGTTTTGGGATTTCGAAGGCGGAACACATTCGTCGACTCAAAGGTCATGCGGATATTATCGTGGTCGGCAGCGCCATCCTGAGGGCTTTTCAGGAAGGCGGGCAGGAAAAAGCCAGAACCAAAGTCCGCGAATTAGTCAAAGCTTGCCGGGTATAAAATAATATGAAAAAATTACCTAAAATTAAAATTTCACAAAAGCCCAGATATATCCAGATCCGGGAAAAGATTGATTTCTTCAATCTTTTCCAAAAAATAGAGAGAAATTCTCATAATTGCTTTATCTTCGAATCACTGGGAGAAGAAGGGAAGTTTTCGAGATATTCCGTTATCGGCTTTGATCCGGACCATATAATAAGCGCGCGCGGTGGCAATATAATCTTTGACGGTAAAATTTTTAAAGCTAAAAATCCATATTGTTCTTTACGGAAAATAATGCCCGAGGCGAGCATGGGGAAAAATTATACCGGCGGGCTGGTCGGCTATATGAGCTATGAGGCCTTAAATTATTTCGAGTTTTACCCTAAGGTTAAAATTCACGAGTCCTTCGACCCGTTGATGTTCGGGGTTTATACCGACGGGCTTATTTTGGACAAAGTGACCAACGAGCTTGTCTATTTTTATTATAATGTAAACAGGATTCATCTCGTAAAGCAAGCTATCAAGTCGAAGCTAAAAATCGGCAACGTGAAGATAGATTTCAAAAGAGACAGTTTGTCCCGGAAAGAACATGCGAAAATCGTAAGCAAGGTCAAAAAAGAGATTCGGGCGGGCAATACTTTCCAGTGTGAGGTCGGCTTTAAAAACGAATATAGTATTTCCGGCAACACGCTAAATATTTATGAAAAATTGCGCGAAATCAATCCTTCGCCCTTTATGTACTATGTTAAGTTCAATGACAGAAAAATCATCGGTGCCAGTCCGGAGCTCTTATTTTCCCTGCGGGACAAGGAAATGACAACCCGACCCCTGGCCGGCACGGTCAAGCGCGGCAGAAATGACACGGAAGACCGGATCTTGGCGAAAAAATTATTGAATGACGCAAAGGAAAAAGCCGAACACATGATGCTGGTGGACATGTACCGTAATGACATAGGCCAAGTGGCGCGATTTGGCACGGTCAAGATAAAGGACCTCATGAATATCAAGAAATTCAGCCACGTGCAGCATATTTCCAGCGAAATCACGGGGTTGCTCCGGCCGGGCGAGGATATGTTTTCCGCTCTGGCCAGCAACTTTCCCGCCGGTACTGTTTCCGGCGCCCCCAAAATAGAAACCATCAAAATCATCGACCGAAACGAAACTGAGGCCAGAGGCCCGTATGGCGGCGGAGTGGGTTTTTTCGGTTTCAATGGGGACTGCACTTTCGCTTTATGCATCCGCTCGCTTTTTATTTATGGCGACAGCGCCTATACCCAGACCTCGAGCGGCATTGTCTACGATTCTAGGATTAAAAAAGAATATGAAGAGATCCAGCATAAATTGGGCGCCATGAAAAAAGCCCTGAACCTATGAAAATATTAATAATAGACAACTACGACTCGTTTACCTTCAATCTGTACCAATATACAGGAGAAATTCTGGCGGAGCACCGTAAAAAATTCGCTATTGATATATTCAAGAACAACGACCTGTCGCTTGGAGAAATTAAGAAAAAGAAATATGACAAAATCATTATCTCTCCCGGACCCGGAAATCCCGGGGACCCGCTATATTTCGGCGTGTGCCTCCAGGTGATAAAAAAGCTCGGTAAGACTACTCCGATATTGGGAGTATGTCTAGGGATGCAGGGCATAGCGCATGCATTTGGCGGCAGGATAATTCCAGCCAAAAAGCCGGTGCATGGCAAGACCAGCATTATCCGCCACAATGGTGAAAATTTATTCTCCGGCCTCCCCCAGGACATTGAGGTGATGCGTTATCACTCGCTGGTGGTTGATAAAGGATCGTTTCCCCGACATCTTCAAATTACCGCGGAGACTACCGAAAAAACTGCTGAAATTATGGGCTTGCGGCACCGTTCGTACCCTATTTTCGGAATTCAGTTTCATCCCGAATCTTTTGCCACCTTCGGGGGGCGGGCGATATTAGCCAATTTTTTATTAACAAAATGAACTTGACACTTTTCATGGATTTGGTATCATATAGGGGTAATGCAAAAAATGTTTTGGTCAAACAACTTCTTTTATGGATTCTTTACGGAGCCGGCTCCGAGGAATTTCTTAGTTGTCAAATAGACCAAACGATAGTCACGAATAAAATTTGAAACAACAAGGGACCTCGGACACGAGGCCCCTTGTTTTGTTATATATATGAAATACATTATTACCAAAACTGAAAAATTAAGCGGCAGATGCGCAATGCCAAGCTCAAAGTCCGAAACTATCAGGGCACTGATTTTGGGGTCGCTTGCGACCGGTAAATCGGAAATCGAAAATTCCCTGGATTGCGAAGATACGCAAACGGCCCTTAGGGTTTTAAAAAACTTAAATATTCGCATTTTGCGCCGGTCCGGCAAGCTTATAGTCGAGGGCGGGGGATTGCCAGTTAAGACAAAAAATAAAAATATCAATACCGGTAATTCCGGCATTACCACGCGATTCATCCTTCCCATTCTCGGCTTAAGGGGAAATAATGCTGCCCCGCTGATTTTTGACTGCGATAGCCAGATGCGCAAACGTCCCATCACCCCTTTGGTAAATGCTTTGAATAATTTGGGTATGAAAATAACATTTTTGAAAACACGCGGAAGTTGCCCTTTGGTTGTCAAAGGCGCACTAACCGGGGGCTCTACTTCCGTAGACGGCATTACATCCCAATACATTTCCGCCCTTTTATTATCCTTGCCGCTTGCAAAGAAAAACAGCGTCATAACTGTAAAAAATTTGAATGAACGGCCATATATGGAAATGACCCTGGAATACTTAAAAAGCCTGGGGGTTTCTATTTCACATCGAAAAATTAAAAACCTGGATGTGTATAAAATAAGAGGTCGGCAACAGTATCGGGATTTCCGTAAAACCATCTCCGGCGATTTTTCTTCCACCTCGTGTTTTATTGCCGCCGGCTGCCTGATAAAAGGGAAAACTGTCTTGGAAGGACTCGACCTCACGAGCTTACAGGGGGACAAGAGACTAATCGAAATTTTGCGCCAGATGGGTGCGGACATTAAAACATTGAAAAATAAAATAGTTATCCGCGGAGGTAAAAACCTTACAGGCATGCCTGTTGACGCGAATGATATCCCCGATCTTCTGCCTGCGCTCGCGGTTGTGGCAACATGCGCGGAAGGCAAAACCAAGATTTTTAATGTTCCACAAGCCAGACTCAAAGAAACGGACAGGATCAAGTCAATGGCCTTGGGACTGCGCCGCATGGGGGCCAGAGTAGAGGAGCGTACGGCCGGGCTGACCGTATATAAAAGCGACCTTAAAGGATGTACGGTTAGCGGCTATAAGGACCACAGGACGGTGATGGCTTTCGCGGTTGCCGGAATGATTGCCCAAGGCACCACGGTCATAAGCAATAGAGAAGCGGTCAACAAAACTTTCCCGAAATTTTATCAATTAATGAAAGGTCTCGGAGGCAATATCAGATTAAAAAAATAATTCTATGAAACACCTTATACTTATCGGTTACAAAAGCGTGGGCAAATCGGCGATAGGCCGCGAACTCGCCCAGAGGACCCGGATGAACTTTATAGACCTGGACGAAGAAGTGGAAAGGATATATCGAAAAAAGTTCGGCCCGGATGCTAATTGCAGAAAGATCATGCACGAGATCGGACAGGAAGCTTTTCGCGAACTGGAGCACGAAGCTCTAAAAGAGGTACTGAAAAACACATCCTGCTCCGTTATCTCCCTAGGCGGCGGCACCCCGCTTCTTCTCGAGAACAAGTCGCTGATCAGGGGGCACACCGTAGTCCAGATAACTGCCCCTAAAAATATTGTTTTCGAAAGAATAATGATAAACGGCAAACCCGCCTTTTTCCCGGACGAAGAGTCTCCGCTCTCATCATTCAATCGCACCTGGAAAGACCGGGCAGAAGTATATGATGAGCTGTCAATCATTAAAGTCGAAAATTCCGGAAGTGTTGCAGAAACAGCACGGCTTATCAGGAAAAAAATCCATTAAATTAAGAAATTATGAAAAAAATCATCCTTATTCACGGGCCCAATTTAAATCTTCTCGGCGAAAGAGCCAAGGAACACTATGGCGATGTTACGCTGGCCAAACTTGAAAAAATTGTTACCGAAGAAGCGGAAAAATTAGGAGTAAAAATAATTGCTTTCCAGTCGAATCATGAAGGCGGCCTGATAGATTTTCTGCAGAAGAACAGAAAAAAAGCAGATGGGATAATTATTAATCCCGGCGCTCTGGCGCATTATTCCTATGCCCTTCACGATGCCCTGCTGGACTCCCAAATACCTTCGGTGGAAGTGCATTTATCCGACATAGGGCAACGCGAAAAATGGAGGAGAGTTTCGGTTACAGCGCCTGCTTGCAAAAAAATAATTAGCGGAAAAAAGATCGAAGGGTATCTGGAGGCCCTGCATTACTTAAACAAAACACAATGACCACTCAACATGCACAACTCAATATCGTCATTGGCCATCCGCTGGTTCATACTAAAAGCCCGGTACTTCATGGCCTGGTATACAAAGAAATTGGGGTTGACGCTGTCATGCTGCCTTTTTCCAGCCCGGACCTCAAAAAGCTGATTGCCGCTATCCGGACTTTGTCGATAAAGTTGACGGCGGTTACCATGCCGTTCAAGCAAAGTGGTATGAGTTTGGTGGACAAGATTGACCGCGCGGCGCTAGAAATCGGGGCAATTAACACCATTATTAACCGAAATGGGAAACTTATCGGACACAATACGGATGCCTTTGGTATTGAATATGCGCTGCGCGATACGGCATTGCAAGGCAAGAATGTTCTTATTGTCGGTGCGGGCGGAGCGGCATTGGCCGCAGCCTATGTGGTCAAAAAGAACGGCGGTAGATTGATATATGTCAATCGTACATTAAAGCGCACGGAGGCATTACAAAAAAAATTCGGCGGGAGGATCGCGCAGACAAGCAAGCTTACACCTAAAGATGTCGATGTGGTCATAAACGCTACGCCTGTCGGCATGTTTCCCCACATAAAAAATTCTCCGGTGCCGGAAGCTTTGCTTGGGAGGCACCAGACGGTGTTTGATCTCGTGTATAATCCACTTCGAACGGAACTGCAGAGAAGAGCGGTGGCGCGAGGCGCGAAAGTAATTTCGGGCATAAACATGTTTACCGCCCAGGGCGTACGCCAGGTAGAACTTTGGACGGGAAGAAAAATCATCAGCGGGAAATTGATTGCCCGACTTAACAAGCAAATACTCAAAACAATGTCATGAACTTAACCACTATAAAAAAACTTCCTACGTTCGAGGAGCTCATACAGCGTCTGCCCATGTCCGAAAAGGGTTTTGAGCAGATAGCCAAAGACGTGGAAGAAGTAAAAAATATTTTATCAGGCAAGGATGGCCGGCTTCTGGTCATAATCGGCCCCTGTTCCGCGTGGCCCAAGGAAGCGGTGTTGGAGTACGCCAAGAGGTTAAAAGCCCTGGAAGCCAAAGTGCGCGATAATCTAAAACTGGTAATGAGGGCCTACATCCAAAAACCGCGCACAGGCAAGGGCTGGGCCGGGCCGATCAACCAACCGGACCTGTCTCTTCCCCCCGACATTGAAAAAGGTATGCACTACTGCCGGGAAATGATGGTAAAAGTAGTCGAACTCGGATTGCCTATAGCCGACGAGGCCTTGTTTACCCACGGCGCTCGCGGCTTTCTGGAGCTATTGTCATATGTGGCGATTGGTGCCCGCAGTACGGAAGACCAGGAGCATCGGGTTTTCGCTTCAGCCATTGATTGCGCGGCAGGCATGAAAAACCCGACTTCCGGGTCTCTCCAGACCGCCGTCAACAGTGTTTTGGCGGTGCAAAACCCGCACATTGCGGTTTTTAGCGGAGCAGAGGTAAAAACCCACGGTAATCTTCATGCGCATCTTGTGCTCCGTGGCGGAGAAAAAGGGCCAAATTATTCTTCAGCCCACATCAAAGAAGCATATAAAAAACTTATAGACACCAATCTTCAAAACCCGGCTATTGTCATTGATGCCAGCCACGATAACTCGAAAGTTAACGGCATCAAATCCCACAAACAGCAAATCAAAGTTGTGCGCGAGGTGATGGCAACGCTCCAAAAAGAACCTGAGCTCCGAAAGGTCGTCAAAGGCTTTATGATTGAAAGCTTTATCAAAGAAGGCAGCCAAAAGATTGAACCGTACAACCCGGAGGCCGTTGATTTGGGCGGCCTTTCGGTCACCGACCCGTGCCTGGGATGGGAACAAACGGAAGACCTGCTTTTATCCTTGAACGATATCAAGAAAAATCTATGACCAACATACAAGTAAAACTCCAAAGGAAACAGAACACACCGTACACGATTTTCATTGACCGTGATTTTTCCAAAGGCATAATCAGGTTTCTAAAGACCAAGTTTCCGAAAAGCGCTTGTGTCATCATTACCGACAACAAGGTCCGGAAACTGTACGGAGAAAAATTACTACGCCTACTCCGTAAAAACGGCAAGAAAGTATTTTTATTTTCTGTGCCGCCGGGAGAGAGATCCAAAAGCCAAAAATGCAAAACCATCATTGAAGAGAAAATGTTGCGACTGCGCCTGGACCGGCAAACTGTGGTAATAGCCTTGGGCGGCGGAGTGCCGGGAGACTTGGCCGGTTTTATAGCCGCGACCTATATGCGCGGAATACCTTATCTACAGGTGCCGACCACACTCCTTGCCATCGTTGACAGCTCGATTGGGGGTAAAACGGGTATTGATACGCAGCAAGGAAAAAATTTAATCGGAGCTTTTTGGCAGCCTGAGGCCGTTTTTATCGGGCTCCAGTGCCTCGACACTCTTCCCCAGGAGCAATTTAAGAATGGCCTGGTTGAAGCCGTAAAAATGTTTGCAACTTCCGACGCCCCGAGCTTTCATTATGTGGAAAAAAATATCAATGCGTTGCTTGGTCGGAACCGGAAGGTTGTCACGACTGTGGTCAAAAACGCAATAAAAATTAAAGCCCGCATAGCAGCAAGAGATGAGAGAGAAAGCGGCGAGCGGATGATACTTAACTTTGGTCACACTGTGGGGCACGCACTGGAAAAAACAAGCAAATATAAAATATTGCATGGATACGCAGTTGCCCTGGGAATTCTGGTGGAAGCGGGAGTGTCCCAAAGCATAGGCAAGCTCCGAGAGCCGGATTCTCTGAGGCTCCGAAAAATTCTGATTGACAAAATAGGCATTAGTTTAAAGCCTCTGCGAACTTACAAGACCCGAGAAATCATGAAGAGTGTCGGTAGCGACAAAAAAGTACTAAACGGAAAACCACATTATGTTTTACTCCGGAGGATAGGGGAGGTGTATATGCAAAAAAATAAATTCGCCCACCCGATAAAAGATACGATAGTAGCCGATGTTTTAGAGAAACTTAAATTAACAGGTAAAATATAAAAAAATGCCAGGAAATACATTTGGACAATTGTTCAGAATAACAACCTTCGGTGAATCTCATGGAGGCGCGGTGGGAGTAGTGATAGACGGCTGCCCGCCGGGGATTTCAGTAAGCGAAGAAGAAATACAAAAAGACCTGGATAGGCGCAAGCCGGGGCAAAGCCGCATTACCACTCCAAGAACAGAAGAGGATACCATACATATCCTTTCCGGCGTATATGAAGGCAAGACTACCGGCACCCCTATCTTACTTTTGGCTCATAACAAAGACATGAGGCCGGAGGATTACGATCACATGAAAAAATTGTACCGGCCGGGGCACGCAGATTTCACTTATATGGAGAAATACGGCCTGAGGGATTTCCGCGGCAGCGGCCGGGCATCGGCCCGGGAGACACTGGCACGGGTCGCGGCGGGTGCGATTGCGAAAAAATATTTAAAAGAAAAATGTGGTATCGAAATCATATCTTACGTGGAACAAGTAGGAGACATAAGAACAGATATTGATTATCACCAGATTACTTTTCCCGATGTTGAGTCGAATATTATTCGCTGTCCGGATGCCGAGACTGCGGAGAGAATGATTGAGCTTGTGGAAAAGGTCAAAGCGGAAGGCGATTCCATAGGGGGTGTTATCAAAGGCATAATTAAAAATGTTCCCACGGGGCTGGGTGAGCCGGTGTTTGACAAATTGTCGGCAGACTTGGGCAAGGCTATGCTTTCCATAAACGCGGTCAAGGGCTTTGAGATTGGCAGCGGTTTTGAGGGCGTCAAGATGCGCGGCAGTGAGCACAATGATGAATTTTACACCGACAAGGGAGGCAAAATTCACACCAAAAGCAATAATGCCGGCGGTACCCTGGGCGGAATTTCGAATGGGGAAGACATATATTTCCGCGTTGCTTTCAAGCCGGTTTCCACAATAATGAAGAAGCTGAATACCGTCGACACAACGGGCAAGGAAACCGTGATTGAAGCGCGCGGCAGGCACGACCCCTGCGTTTTACCCAGAGCCGTGCCGATAGTGGATGCCATGAGCGCCTTGGTTATCATGGACCACTATCTTAGACATAAAGCACAAAACCAATAACGGGGCAATTTATGAAAAAAATTACCAAAAAAATCCACATAGGTGTTTCAGGGGACAGGGGCTCGTTTTCCGAAGAAGCGGCCATACTTTATGCGGAAAATTCCGGAAGCAAGATTAAAATAGCTTACCTCATAGACATGGAAGGGGTTTTATCAGCCTTAAATAGAGGAACAATAGATTTGGGTATTTTCCCGGTCGTAAATTCCCGCGGGGGGTTGGTGCATACCGCCTTTGAAGCAATGGGCAAATATCGTTTCCGGATGATCGATGAAATTTGGCTTAATGTAAAACAGAGCCTGCTCGTCCGGAAAAACATAACTAAGGGCAAAGTAAAAGCCATTGCCTCGCACTCCCAAGCATTGGTGCAGTGCGAAAGATACCTGGAAAAAGAATTTCCCAAGATCAGACTCATAGAATGGGAAGACACGGCCAAGGCGGCTCGCGACCTGGCTAGTGGCAAGCTGAAAAAAAACACTGCGGTCATTGCGCCAGCTCGTTCGGCGGCCATGTACGGGCTAAAAGTGCTTGCCAGGAACATTCAGGATATGCATCCCAACTTAACCACTTTTATCGTGGTGCAAAAAAATGAAAAATAACGAAAAAATCACGTTCGGCATAATCGGCTACGGCAGATTTGGAAAATTATGGGCAAAATACATGTCCAAACACGGAAAGGTTTTTGTGTTTGATAAAATAAATAAAATTCAGCGCAAAGGTACGGGTCTTATCCCCGCCAACCTGGAACAGACCGTGTCTGCCGACATTGTATTTCTCTCCGTGCCCATTTCGGAGATGGAAAATTCCTGTAAAGCCATAAATACGCTCCTCTCTCCCGGGACCTTGGTGGTGGACGTGTGTTCAGTAAAAACATTTCCGGTCGCTGTCATGAAAAAATTTCTCCCAAAAAATCAGCCGATACTTGCTACACACCCGCTTTTCGGTCCGGACTCGGAGAAAATAAACAAAGGGCTAAAGGGGCTCAAGATCGTAGTTTGCAAAGTGGGCAGGAAGAATGCATTTGAAAAACGATTGATGGAGATATTTAAAAAATTAAACCTCAAAATAATATTTACCTCTCCGGAGAAACATGACCGACAGATGGCGACATCCCAGGCGCTGGTGCATTTTATCGGCAGGGGACTCGCGAAGTTAAGGCTCGACCCGCAGGAAATATCAACCCCCGATTACAACAGCTTGGTACGGATGCACCAAATGGTCAATAACGACACCTGGCAGCTCTTTTTTGATATGCAAAATATGAATCCATTTGCGGAAGCCACGCGGGAAAAATTCATACGGAGCATAGACAAGCTCAACAAGACAATCAAACTGGGGAATAATACCCTTGAAGGCCTTAGAGGAAACATAAACGACATTGACGGCTCTATTATCGCGCTCTTGGCTCTGAGGTTGAAAGTTGTCAAAAAAATAGGTAAGCTTAAGCGGCAAGAAAAATTACGGGTAGTCGACCATGGTCGGGAAAAAGATCTTATAAATCTGCATCATAAATACAGCAAACAGGGCAAAATCGACACAGCATTCATCGATAAAGTCTTTGACTTGATTGTTAATTATTCAAGGGTGGTTCAAAGAAAAAAACTATGAAAAACATTCCTATCTTAAAAATCCCACCTTCGGCCACAATTGCCATCAACAGCATTGCTCTCGAGAAAATACGGGCGGGCGAAACTATATATAATTTAAGCGCCGGTGAGCCTATGGTGCCCGCGCCCGCTCTCGCAACCCGAGCTTTTATCAAGGCATTTAAAGACGGCAAAACGCATTACCCGTCGGTGGCGGGAATCGGCGATCTCCGGGAAGCCGCCGCTCTCTGGATGAACAGGCGCTACGGTTCCCATATTACCAAAGAAAATACACTGGTTACGAGCGGAGGTAAATTAGGTATTTTTTTTCTGCTTCAGGCGCTGCTTCGGCCGGGCGACGAAGTGCTGATACCGGCGCCATGCTGGGTCTCCTATCCCGGTATGGTGCGGCTTTTTCGAGGCTCGCCCAAGCTCATAGGTACCGAGGAAGAAGCGGGATGGAAGATAACACCGGAAGACTTGAAGAAAAACTGGACCAGGAAAAGCAAAATTCTTATTTTAAACAACGCTGGTAACCCCACGGGTGCCTTGTACAGCAAAGCAGAGATAAAAAAAATTATTAGGATGGCGACGCGGCTCGGCTTGTTCATCATTTCCGATGAAGTGTATAGCGGGCTTGTCTATGGCAAACCTTTCGCCTCCTGCGCTGGCCCCGGTAAATTGTCGGCAAATCTGGCTATTATTGAAAGTTGTTCCAAAAGTTTTGCCATGACCGGCTTCCGGCTCGGGTTTGTGTTTGCGAGTCCGGAAATCATCAAGACCCTGTCGAGCCTGGCGAGCCAAAGCACAAGCGGCGCGACGACTATGTGTCAGTATGCCGCTCTGCCGGTACTCAAAAATGCGGGCAGTATCACGAAAAAGATAAATGCGGAAATGAAAAGACGGCGCAATGTATTCGTAAGCGAGCTCAATAAAACTTTTAATTCGCATATCCCTTTGCCCGAGGCGGGGCTATATGTGTTTGCGCCGCTTAGAGCCCTGGGCTGGCAGGGCAAAAATTCGCAAGAATTTTGTCGGTTGGCAATCGAAAAAGGGGGTGTCGCGACGGTTCCGGGCAGTGCTTTCGGCAAGGAAGGCTACGTGCGCTTTTCTTTCGGGGAACGTTCCGAGATTGTCATAAAAGGTATTCACGCGCTCGCAAAGTTTATCAGAGAAAATTATCAGAAAAATAAAAAATAATGACGGAGACAGACACAAAAGCAAAAAGCGCTAACCTTAAAAAACTGAAGCTTGAGAACGCGGCTACCATATACTGGAACCTGAAACCCGAGGAATTGATAAAAAAGGCCCTGGAACGCGGGGAGGGGGTAGTGGCGGACAATGGCGCGTTGGTCGTGGATACCGGGGAATTCAAGGGCCGGTCGCCCAAGGATAAATTCGTGGTTTACGATGAAACTACCAGGGATTCGGTATGGTGGGAAAAGGTTAACAATAAGTTTGACGAAACGATTTTCGATTCTCTTTATAACCGCGTAGCGGCGCATCTCACGAAAGGCGAAATTTATGTGCGGGACGCGCATGTCTGCGCCGACCCGGATTTTCGTATGAAGGTAAGAATTGTTACCGAATCTCCCTGGCAGGACCTCTTCGTGCATAATTTATTCCTTAGGCCCTCGCAAGAGGAGATATTCGAAACGGAAGAAAGCGAATGGGTGGTTGTTGCCGCCCCCACTTTCAAGGCCGACCCCCTGATCGATGGCACCAGGCAGCATAATTTTACAATAGTCAACTTTACAAAAAAAATAATTTTGATTGGGGGTTCTGCTTACGCCGGCGAGATAAAAAAGAGCGTCTTTTCGGTGCTCAACTATTTGTTGCCCAAGCATAAGGGAGTGCTCACCATGCATTCCTCCGCGAACATTGGCATGGAAGACGGCGACACGGCCGTTTTCTTCGGTCTTTCCGGCACAGGCAAGACCACACTTTCCGCCGACCACGGCCGGGAACTCATCGGGGATGACGAGCACGGCTGGTCCGAAAAAGGTATTTTTAATTTTGAAGGCGGCTGTTATGCCAAGTGCATAAATTTATCCCAAGAGCATGAACCGCACATCTGGAATGCGGTCCGGGACGGGGCGATAGTGGAAAACGCCATATTTTTCGCCGGCACCAACAAAATCGATTTTTCGAGGACCGATAAAACGGAAAATACGCGGGCAGCCTACCCCATACACTATATAGCCGATGCGCGCAAGGTATCCGTGGGAGATATTCCCCAAAATATTTTTTTCCTTACCTGCGACGCAAGCGGAGTTTTGCCGCCGATATCAAAACTCGATGTCGGTCAGGCGATGTACCATTTTCTTTCCGGATACACGGCCAAGGTCGCCGGCACGGAAGTTGGCATTGTCGAGCCGGAACTGGTTTTCTCCGCCTGCTTCGGTCAGGCATTCCTGCCTTTGCACCCTGCCCGGTATGCCGAGCTTCTGGGGCAAAAATTAAAACAGCATCCGGAGATAAATGTCTGGCTCATAAATACGGGCTGGTCCGGCGGCGCGTACGGCACGGGCTCCAGGATGAAGCTTGCTTTCACCCGCGCGATGGTGCGGGCGGCGTTAGCCGGCAAACTGGACGGGGTAGAGTATGCGATCCTGCCCGTTTTTAATCTTAAATTTCCCACGAGCTGTCCGGATGTGCCCGCGGAGATAATGAATCCCAGGAACACCTGGGCCGATAAAAGCGCATATGACACGGAAATCGACCGTTTGGCCCGGGCATTCAATAAAAATTTTGAAATGTACGGGGCAAACGCGAGCGAGGAAATTTTAGCCGCGTCGCCCAAGCCCCAAGCCAAATAGTTGGCTAGACTTCTTTATTGTGCTAAAATATGGGCAACATGGCGCCGGCCACCCAAATTAATTTAAACCCTTATCCCTTAAAGCTATACGGCTCGGCGAGCGGTACGAACCAGACGTTGGCTCTCGAGGTTGCGAGACTCTTAAAGACCAAACTCGCGCTTTCCAACTATAAAGTATTTCAAAACGGCGAATTCATAGTTCACCATACGGAATCCGTACGCGACCGGGACATTTACATAATTTTACAGCCGCGGTTTGGTTCCAAGGAAGAATTATCTTTCGACATAGACGAGTGTGAATCCATGGTCTTCGCACTCCGCCAAGGCGAACCCGCGCGCATCACCGTGGTCATGCCCTCGCTGCCTTATGCCCGGCAGGACAAACCTTCTAACCACAGAGAGCCGGTTTTAGTGCAAAAAGTGCCTATGCGCCTTCAGATGGCCGGAGCCAACCGCGTGGTAGTTTTGCGCCTGCACAATCCTTCAAGCTATAATGCGCACCCGATGACCATTCCGGTCGTGGATGTGAACGTGAACGATCTCTTGATCGAGCACATCCGCGCCAAAAAATTTAATTTGAAAACTTTCAAAATTGTGGCGCCGGACCTGGGTGCCGCGCCTTCCTGCCGGAAACTGGCACAGCATTTGGGCATTCCGGAAAACATTATCATCATAAACAAATTCCGCGACCCAAAAAAAGCCAATCATGCCGAAATGATGGAAGTAATCGGTGATGCCAAGGGTTACAACTGCATTATTCCCGACGACATGGCCGACACTTGTGGCACCGCGGTCAAAGCGCTCAAGGCCCTGAAAGACAACGGAGCGAAAGACGTTTATTTTACGGCCACGCACGCCATTCTCTCCGGCGATGCGGTTAAGAACCTGAACGCCGCTCCCTTTCAAGGAATCTGGTTTTCCGATTCTTGCCTGCGCGAAGAGGATAGAAAAAATATCAAAAACCTGGAAGTCATTCCGACCGGCAAGCTTCTGGCGATGATTATAGACAATCTGCACAACGGCGCCTCGGTTACCGAGCTTTGGCATAATACCCCCTAGGCCGCAACTAAGTTAAATGAAAAAGCGCATTGCCTTGATAATTTTGGACGGCTGGGGTTACCGGGAGGAGAAGGAGAATAATGCTATTGCCTCTGCCCGCACTCCTTTTTTCGACTACTTGTGGGACAATTTTCCCCATACGCTCTTGGAGGCGAGCGGGGAGTATGTCGGGCTTCTTCCGGGAGTGATAGGCAACAGTGAGGTGGGTCACATGACCATAGGCGCGGGCCGGACCATAGAAACGGACCTGGTCCGCATCGGCAAATCCATTACAACAAAGGATTATAAAAAAGTTCCCGCCTTCCATAAACTTTTCAAGCATGTCAAAGACAATGATTCCGTGCTCCATGTGATGGGATTGGTCAGCCCCATCGGTGTGCATAGCCATCAGGAGCATCTGCATGAATTTTTGAAACTAGCAAAAGAAGAGGGGGTACAGAAGATTGTACTCCATGTTTTCACCGACGGGCGCGACAGCCCGCCGCAGTCTGGGGCCGAGTTTCTTAAAAGTCTCGAAAAATTATTATCCGATGTCGGCGCCGGGCACATAGCCACAGTCGCGGGGCGGTATTATGCCATGGACCGGGATAAAAACTGGGGCCGGACCGAGATTGCGCTTGCGGCCATACTGGAAGGCAAGGGCGAAAAACATCAAAACAAAAAACCGTCCGTTGCCCTACTCCAAAAATATGAAGGTGGAGTGCACGATGAGCATCTGGAGCCTTTGATATTTCCGGATGCCGAAGGCAAGGTGCACAAAGTGGACAAAAATGATGGCATATTCTTTTTCAATTTCCGGAACGACCGCACCCGTCAGCTTAGCTATCAGATAACCGAAAAGACAGGGGAGCAGAATGTTCTTCTCGCGACCATGACCGAGTACGCGCCCGACCTCAAAAGCGAGGTCGCTTTTCCACGTCTGAAAATAGACGGGACTCTAGCGGAAACGGTGGCCAAGGCAGGGCTCCGCCAGACTCACATAGCCGAAACCGAAAAATACGCGCATGTGACGTATTTCTTCAACGGCGAGCGCAAGGAACCCTACAAGAACGAAGAAAATATCTTAATTGAAAGCCGAAAGGACATCAAAACCCACAACCAGGCGCCGGAAATGCGGGCGCGCGAAATCGCGGACGCCGCCATCAAAAACATAGAATCCGGTACCGATTTGTTGGTTATTAATTTTGCGAACGCGGATATGGTCGGCCATACCGCCGATTTTGAAGCGACAAAAAAAGCGGTGGAAACGGTGGACGGCGAAGTTAAAAGGGTAGTGGAGTGCATTGAAAAGCATGGCGGTGTGGCCTTTATAACCGCGGACCACGGCAATGCGGAGATTAATGTAGAGCATTCCACCGGCAATCTCCACACCGCACACACGCTTTCTCCGGTGCCCGCTATTGTGACCATTAAAGGATTGAAACTCAATAGCGGGAGCCTAGCCGACGTGGCGCCTACAGTCCTCGCGCTCATGGGGCTTAAGGCCCCAGAAAGCATGACCGGGCATAAATTATTCTGAATGTTTTTATTCATTTTTTATGCTAAACTGATTTTGATATGAAAAACCGCATCTATATCAAAGACTTGAAAGACCATGTCGGTGAAGAGGTAATTATTGCCGGCTGGGTGGACGTGCGCCGCGACCAGGGCAAAATGGTCTTTTTTGACATGCGTGACATGACCGGCAAAGTGCAGTGCGTAGCTCTGCCCAATCATGCCGAAGTTATAGAGCAGACAAAAGAAATTAGGCTTGAGTGGGTACTTAAAATTAAGGGTATGGTTAACAAGCGCCCGGAGAGGAACATTAAAGCGGGCGTATTGAACGGCGAAATAGAGCTTGAGATTTTAAATATAGAAATTTTATCCGAAGCGGCGCCGCTGCCTTTTGATATGTCCATGGAAGGATATAATCTGGATCTGACGACGGAGCTTGATAACAGGGCTCTGGTTTTCAGGCAGCCGAAAGTGCAGGCGGTTTTTAAAGTTCAGGAAACCGTCATCGATTCCTTCAGGGAATTTATGAAAAAAAATATGTTTTTTGAATTTCAAGCCCCTGCTATTACCCCGGCCACCGCAGAGGGGGGCGCTGAAGTTTTCCAGGTGGATTATTTCGATAAAAAAGCATACTTAACCCAATCGCCTCAACTTTACAAACAAATAGTAATGTCGGCTTTTGAAAGATGTTTTTCCGTCAATAAAGTTTTCCGGGCCGAACCCTCGTCCACCACCAGGCACCTGACGGAAATAGTTTCTTTGGACGCGGAAATGGCGTTTATCGATTCCTGGACGGATGTTCGCGATATGGCTGAAGCGACAGTAAAGTATATTCTAGAACAAGTGGCAGCAAAGAATTCCGAGCACTTGAAAATTTTAGGAGCAACAATTCCCACCATGATAGACAAAACTCCCACCCTTTCACTCCGGGAATTACAGCAGAAAATTTTCGATAAATTTGGCCGCGACGGGAGGGGAGAAAAAGATACCAATCCCCAGGACGAGAGGGAAATTTGCGAGATAATCAAAGAAGAAACCGGATCCGATTTTGTTTTCGTGTACGGATATCCTACACGTAAGAAGCCTTTTTATGTTTACCCAAACCCGGAAGAGCCCGAATATAACGAAGGCATGGATCTCTTGTGCCGCGGAGTGGAATGGCTTTCCGGCGGCAGGAGAATCAGTGATTATAACCAGCTTATGAAACATGTAGAAATTTGGAAAATGGACCCGGCCAAAGTCAAAATGTTTCTTGAGGCGTTTAAATACGGAGTTCCTCCGGAAGGCGGGTTTGCTTTCGGAGCGGAGCGCATAACTATGCAATTGCTTGGGTTAAAGAATATCCGCGAAGCATCGATGTTTCCGCGGGACATGAACAGAATAGACGAGAGACTAAGCAGTGAAGGTTATTAAAAATAACAGATGAATTACACAGTTTCCGGTACAGTGGTAAAAGGCGCAGGCTACGGCAAGAAACTGGGATTTCCGACGGTAAACTTGGCTACCGAAACGAAAGAATTGCCGCTGCAAGGAGTTTACGCCGGGACGGCAGAATTGGAAGGTAAAAAATATAGCGCGGGTATAGTGATTGGCCCGGAGGATAGGGTAGAAGCGCACTTGATTGGTTACAGTGGCGACGCTTATGGCAAAACAGTCAAACTGGAGGTTCAAAAATTTTTGCGGGAATTTAAAAAATTCGAAAATGAGGAAGACTTGATAGCCCAGATTGAAGAAGATTTAAAAATATGTTCACGGGTATAATCTCCAAAACTTCAAAAGTAAAAAATATAAAATCAAAAAAAGGCGGTTTGCGTGTTGAGATTGCCAATAATTTAGGAAAGGTAAAACCGGGCGAAAGCATTGCCATAAATGGAATCTGCTCTACAGCAAGAAAATCTGGCAAAAATATTTACCTTGAATATATGCCGGAAAGTTTAAAACTTTCCAACCTAGGTTTTCTAAAGAAAAATGATATAGTTAACCTTGAGCAGTCAATGCGCTTGAATGACAGATTGAGTGGGCATATTGTGCTCGGCCATATTGACGGTAAAAGCAAAATCATAAGCATAAAAAAAGAGGGAAATTCAAGAGTGTTTAAGCTAGAAATATCGGATAAACAGTTCAAAAAGTTTTTAGTTTATAAAGGAGCAATAGCGATTGAAGGTATCAGTCTCACGATAACCAGAGTTTTAAACAATTTTTTTACTGTAAAAATCCTGCCATATACTTTAAAACACACTAATTTAAAAAATAAAAAAGAAGGCGATTTTGTTAATCTGGAATTCGATATACTTGCCAAATACATCCATGCAAATAAAAAATAAAACATACAAATATTTCGACGGAAGCAAAAAGAAAACTGCCATTGTCGTCGCCAGGTGGAACGGCGAAATCACGGGCGGACTTTTAAAAAGTGCCCTGCTCATGCTAAAGAAAAATAAATTAAAGGGAAAAAACATAAGAGTGGTGTCTGTCGCCGGCTCGGTCGAACTCCCGTTTGCTCTACACAAACTTGCAAAATCCGGGAAATACGATTTTTTGGTCGCGCTGGGTTGTGTCGTTTTTGGGGATACTCCCCATTTTGATTACGTATGCAAAATGGCGCAAGAGGGGGTTTTGGAAGTCATGCTTGAAGATGATATCCCGGTTGGTTTTGGCGTACTGACGGTGGACAATATAAAACAAGCGAGAGAGAGGATCCATGTCGGCGGGGAAGCCGCACTGGCGGGACTTGAGTTATCATTTTTGAAGTAATTTATGAAAAAGACCAAAGAAGTAAAATTTAAACTAAATTCCATCGAAGAGGCGATTGCCGATATAAAAACAGGTAAAGTCGTAATCGTAGTGGACGATGCCTTGCGCGAAAACGAGGGCGATTTTGTCACAGCGGCGGAGAATGTCACGCCCGCAATAATAAATTTTATGGCGATACACGGCCGGGGACTGATATGCGCACCTATCACGGAAGAACGGGCCAAAAAACTTGAATTGCCGATGATGTCCGACAAAAATACTTCTCTGCACTCCACCTCCTTTACCGTCTCCGTGGATTTGCTTGGTAAGGGCTGTACCACCGGAATTTCCGCCCATGACAGGGCAAAAACAGTGCGCGCTTTGGTTGATCCCTCTACCGGGCCGCAGGATCTTGGCCGTCCTGGACATATTTTTCCTCTTCAGGCAATGAATAGCGGCGTTTTAAGAAGAGCCGGACACACGGAGGCGGTTGTTGACTTGGCGCGTTTGGCAGGAATGGAGCCAGCAGGTATTTTAGTCGAAATTATGAACAAAGACGGCACCATGGCTCGGCTGCCTGATCTGATGAAGGTAGCAAAAAAATTCACCTTAAAAATTATTAGCATAGAGGACCTGATCATTTACAGATTGAAAAATGAGGCTCTGGTCAAGAGGGAGGTTCAAGTAAAATTACCCACGGAATTCGGGGATTTTGACCTTTATGTTTACCGGTGCAAAGATACAGGAGAAGAGCATTTAGCTTTAGTCAAAGGCAAATGGCAAAAAGATGAACCCATTTTAGTACGTGTGCACTCATCCTGCATTACCGGAGATACCCTCGGCTCGCTTCGATGCGATTGCGGGCCCCAGCTCAGGAGGGCTATGGAAATGATAAATTCTCTAGGTAAAGGTGTTATCGTATATATGAATCAGGAAGGCAGGGGCATAGGACTCTTAAATAAATTGAAGGCATATAAACTCCAGGAAGAGGGTCTCGATACTGTGGAGGCGAATTTAAAGCTAGGTTTCAGGATGGATGAACGGGATTACGGTATCGGGGCGCAGATTTTACGAGATTTGGGTGTTTCTAAAATGCGGCTTTTGACAAATAACCCGACCAAACGCGCGGGCCTTACCGGGTACGGCCTTGAAATTGTAGAAAATATTCCTATAGAAATAAAGTCGAATAAGCATAATAAATCTTATTTATTGACCAAGAGCAGCAAAATGGGCCACATTCTTAATTTGGACGAACTTTAAAGTTCCAAATTCCTATATATTTAAAAAAGTTTGCAATTTATCCGATCCAATTTTTTCCATTTTTTTCGGGCGTAGATCTATAACGGGGGCTTTAACGCCATTTTTAATTTTTTTCTTTGACGAAAAGACGCGCATCTCGTCCCACAGATTGTCTTTTATAAAGCTGCTCAAAAGCTGTGCTCCGCCTTCCACCATAAGGGATTGAACCTTTCTTTTATAAAGTTCCTTTAGAATTTGCGGAATTATATTTTTCTTAAAATTAATTTTTACAAATTCCAGGTTGTGTTTCGAGGCGGCATTCTTTTCAGCAAAAATTATAGTAGGCGTGCTTTTATCCAATAAATTAAATTGCTTCGGTATTTTTAAATCCCGGTCGATTGCGACTCGCAACGGATTTTTACCCCTCACTTCTCGGGTTGTCAGATGCGGATTATCCAAGAGCGCCGTATTGGTGCCGACCATAATAGCCTCCATCTGGCTTCTCCATTTATGAATTAATATTTTAGACCGCCGGTTGCTTATTTGCATTGCTTCGAGCCCGCTCTCCTTATCGCGTCTTGCGTCAATAAACCGGTCAGCGGTCTCGGCCCATTTTAAAATTATGTAAGGGCGTTTTTTTTCATGATAAGTAAAAAAATTCTTATTGAGCGCCCGGCATTCGTTTTGGAGTATGTTCACTTTTACGTCAACGCCCGCCCTTCCCAGTCTTTTAATTCCTTGCCCGTTTACTTTTGCAAAAGGATCAACACAGCCGATTACCACTTGCGGAATTTTGTGTTTGATGATCAAATCCACGCAAGGCGGTGTCTTGTCGAAATGGGAACATGGTTCCAGATTTACATACAAGACGGCCTTTTTTAATAATTTTTTATCTAAAACGGAATTTATCGCATTAACTTCCGCGTGAGCCCCTCCGTATTGTTTGTGATATCCGATGCCGATTATCTTATTATCGGCCACAATCACGCTGCCGACCATCGGGTTGGGAGCGACATTGCCCATGCCTTTTATCGCAAAATTGAGGCACTGCTTCATATATCCTTCGTTTATTAAAGACATATTTGATAGTAGATTATATCACGAAAAGCTTCACTTTTTGCAAATTTTTGTTATGATATAGACATGGATTTATTGAAGAAAAAATGCGTGCCGTGCGAGGGGGGAGCCTTGCCGCTCGACAAGGTGCAAGCGGAAAAATACATGCATATGGTGACCGGCTGGGAACTGTCGGAAGACGGCAACCCGCCTGCATCAGCTGGGCTGAAAGCACTGCGGGCAGGAAATATAAGCAAGACATTTAAATTCAAAGATTTCATCGGCGCCATAAATTTCGTGAATAAAATCTCCGAAATAGCCGAATCCGAAGGCCACCATCCGGATATTAATGTCCGTTACAATAAAGTGAAACTTATACTCTCCACGCACGCCATTGGTGGCTTATCCCCAAACGACTTCATCCTCGCCGCCAAAGTAGACGCTAGCCAATAAAATTTATTTTACTTTTTGCGTTTTTTAATCTCAGTGCCTATTTCCCCGAGGAATATTTTTTTTTCCACCAATAAAACAAACATGTGGTAAAAAAGATCCACAGTTTCCTCAATCAAGCGCTTTTTCGTCTGCTTATTTGCCGCCTGTATCACTTCAAGAGATTCTTCAGCTACCTTCAGCGATATTTTTTCGAGACCGGCCCTGAAAAGGGAAGCGGTATAGGAACCCTTAGGCATTTTTTCTTTACGATCTTGTATTGTATCGAATAACCCAAGCAATTCCCCGGACCCATCCCTATTTTCTTTTCCAAAACAAGAATATTCTCCTTGGTGGCAAGTTGGTCCGGCTGGCCTGACTTTAATTAGCAAGGTGTCGTTGTCGCAGTCCGGTCTAATTTCTTGGACGGCCAGAAAATTTTTACTTGTTTCTCCCTTCATCCAAAGCCTTTTCTTGCTTCGGCTATAAAACCAGACCTTGCCGGTTTTAAGAGTATTTTGGAGAGATTGTCTGTTCATGTAACCCAGCATGAGGATGGCGTTATTATTGGCATCCTGAATAATAGCGGGGACAAGGCTGCCGTTTTTCTTCCAATCGATTTTTTTTATAACGTTTTTCATAATTTATTTCACCATACGCACGTTAATACCTTCCGCCTTGAGGTAATTTTTAAGTTCTGGCAATAAAACTTCCCCGGAATGAAAAATACCGGCCGCCAACGCCGCGTCAATGCTTGTTTTCCGGAAAACTTCCAGGAAGTCTTTCATGCTTCCGGCTCCACTTGAAGCGATAATGGGAATGCGCACTTTTTTGGAAATAGCATTGAGCAGGGGAATATCGTAGCCTGACTTAGTGCCGTCCCGGTCAATACTGTTTACCAGAAGTTCGCCTGCGCCTCGTTTCTCCATGTC
>CAZWXV010000009.1:2744-5935 GCA_964637995.1 uncultured Candidatus Saccharibacteria bacterium | reverse complement strand
CGAAATCGAGTGCACCGACACCCGTCGGCTCTTTACCGCCTCTGATATATATTTGCCAGAAGTTTTCTGTCCATTTCGGATCTACCGATATTACAATGCATTGCGAACCGAATTCTTCCGACGCTTGATTGATAAGTTCAGGGGTTTTTATCGCGGCGGAGCCGATTGAAACTTTATCCGCGCCAGCGGCAAGATACTCTCTGATATCCTCTATCGCTTGAACGCCACCACCAACAGTAAGCGGAACCCTAACTACGTTCGCGATGTCTTTGATAAGCTGGATAAAAGCCGGACGGCCATCAGCGCTTGAGGCAATATCTAAGATCACAATCTCATCGGCGCCTTCATCGTTGTATTTTTTTGCGACCAATATCGGATTGCCCGCGTCGGCCAAATCAATAAAATTGGTGCCCTTTACGATTCTGCCATTGTTAATGTCCAGGCAGGGGATTATACGCTTTAACAGCGTCGATTTGGCTGAGCGCGAATTGTTTAAGGAATTTTGTATTTCCGCAAGCGTAATTTTTCCATCGAGCAACGCCTTGCCCACTACCACATTATCTAAACCCGCCTTGAAAGCATTTACGCAGTTCTCTACTGATGACACCCCGCCGGAAGCGGTCACAGAAAATCCATATTTTTGTACATACGACGCTAAAACTAAATCAGGGCCTTGACCCATGCCATCCCGCTCCTTTGAAGTAACAATTGTTTCCTTTATGCCGATATTTTTTAAAAGCTTAAGCGCATCTTCAAATGGTAATTCTACATCATCTTTCCAGCCGTTTTTTTTCAGTACTTTTTTACTAGGTTCAGTGTTGCTTGCACCTATAGCTATATCAATGATAAATTTTTCCGCTCCGTATTTTTTTACGAGCCGGGAAAGATACCGGTTTTCAGTTTCACGGTCTATTGCCGCTCCTCCCAATATTATTTTTTGCGCGCCATATTGTTTAATTACTCGTTCCACATCCTCTTCCGTTCTTATGCCGCCCCCAACCTGCCAGATAATTTTTTTACCGGTTTTTTGCTCGAACGATTTTATCAATTGCCCGATCTTCCTGAATAACTCTACGTTTACCGGCTTGCCGCCTTCCGCTCCCGCAAGGTCAACCGTGTGAATTCTTAACGCCCCCTCCTCTAAATATTTTTGGATTATTTCCAGCGCCCCTAACGTATACGTTTTTTTGTCTTTTACAAAGTCGCCCTGCTCAAGCCGGACCACCGAGCCGCCTTTATATACATCGACTGCGGGAATAACCTTGAATTTTTCATTTATTGTTCCCATATTATAAATTCAAGAAATTAACCAATAATTTTTCGCCATCGCTCCCCGATTTTTCCGGGTGGAATTGCGTACCGTAAAAATTATCGCGATTAATCACAGCCGGGAAGCGTATGCCATAGTCGGCATAGGCAAGCGTGTACCTGTCGTCAGTGTCGCAGTAAAAAGAGTGGACAAAATAAAAGGCGTTTTCCTTCCGTATGCCCGAGAGCAGTTTGTTTTCTGCTGTGATGCCTATAGAGTTCCAGCCGATTTTGGGAATTCTCACCGTGCCTGGCAATTTTCTAACTGTGCCCGGAATAATATCCAGACAGGGGACAGAATCTTCCTCCGAGGAACTTAACATCAGTTGCATACCCAGACAGATACCTAGGAAGGGAACCTTGATTTCCTTTAGCACTATCTCTAGTCCCAAGCCCCGGAGCTCTTTCATCGCTTGGCCTGCGCGTCCCACTCCGGGCAGAATCACTTTGTCTGCCCGGTGGATCTCCTCCGGGTCGCTTGTGACGATATAATCGCAATTAAGGCGTTTAAGCGCGTTGGTAACCGAACCTATATTGCTGGAATTATAATCAATGACGGCTAGTCTCACAGTGTTCCTTTTGTAGTGGGTAATTGATTTTTTTGCCGAGGATCGGCTTCGACCGCCATCCTTAAGGATTTGGCGAATGCCTTGAATATCGCCTCGATTTTGTGGTGCTCGTTCCGGCTGTATCTGGCACAGATGTGAATGTTTCCTTTTAAGGTTTCCGAGAGTGACCGGAAAAAGTGTTCTACCATTTCCGTCGGCAGGTCTCCTACTTTTTCTCTTTTAAAATCAGAGTTAAAAACCAGGTAAGGCCTGCCGCCCAAGTCCACCGCAACCTCGGCCAAAGTGTCATCCATCGGCAGGAGGAACCCATAACGCTTAATTCCTGTTCTGTCGCCCAGTGCATCTCGCAGAGCCTGGCCTAGGGCCAGCCCCACATCTTCTATGGTGTGGTGGTCATCGGTTTCGAGGTCTCCCGATGCGTTTATGTCCAGGTCTACCAAGGAGTGTTTGGAAAACTGCTCCAACATGTGATCAAAAAACTTTATGCCCGTATCAATACTGAATGTGCCTTGGCCGTCCAAATTGCACCTTAGGAATATTTCTGTTTCTGTTGTTTTTCTTTCGACAGTAGCCACTCGCGGAAAAGAACCGTTGGTTCCGGTCTGGAAAAATCTAACGCCTATATTTTGAGCGAACTCCCGGTCGCTTTTCCGGTCGCCGAGGACAAAAGATTTTCCAAGGTCTATATTTTCTTCGCCCAGGAATGTCCCCAAAAGGCCGGGTTTCGGTTTGCGGCAGTTGCACCCGTCCTGTTCAAAATGAGGGCAGATAAATATTTTGTAGAACTCTATCCCGCTTTCTTTCAACAGTTTGAGCAAACGATCCTGTACGACCCGGAAATTTTCTAGAGGGAACGAAGCTGTGCCCATCCCGTCCTGATTGGAGACCATTACCAGTCGGTAACCTTGGGCAAGCAGTTTTTTCAATCCCGCTATGACTCCGGGCAAGATTTGCAGTTTGTCCATACTGTCAATCTGCTTAGTGTTTTCCGGTTCATACACCAAAACTCCGTCGCGGTCCAAAAACGCTATTTTTAATTTTTGTTCCATAGTATTTTGTTTAACGCCTTTAATAGCAGATCGTTTTGGGCAGGGGTACCGATGGAAATTCGAATGCAATCTTTAAGCATCGGTTTAGAGCTTAGATCACGGATAATAATCCCAAATTCCTCGGCCAGTTTTTTAGCCAGACCGGAGGCATTGGGGTAGCTGACCAAGAGAAAATTCGCTTCGCTGCGAAAAACTTTAATTCCCATTTTCTTTAACCGAGCGGATAGCTTAGCCCTTTCTTCCAGTATCTTCGCCCGCCACTCAA
>CAZWXV010000009.1:0-2734 GCA_964637995.1 uncultured Candidatus Saccharibacteria bacterium | reverse complement strand
CATCGGTCGCTATTTGCGCCGAAAGACGATTTACATTGTAGGGTAGTTTTATTTTCATTAGATACTCGACTAGAACTTCGTTTCCGACCGCATAGCCCACCCTGATGCCCGCTAGTCCCCAAGCTTTGGAAAAAGTCCGTAGCACTACCAAATTTTCCAAACTTATGACATTTTTAACCAAGGAAGGCTGGGAGGCGAACTCAATATAGGCCTCGTCTATCACTACCAATCCTTTGAAATTTCTGCATATGTATTCCACTTCCGAAGGTTTGACCAGCGTCCCCGTGGGATTATTGGGCGAGCACAGGAAGATAATTTTGCTTTTTGACGAGGCCAGCGACAATAATTCGGGGACGTTAACTTTAAAATCCAACGCAAGGAGACAACTTTTTACTTTGACCCCCGCGGTTTCTGCCGCAACTTTATACATACCATACGTGGGTTCTACGGTAATAATATTCTCGCCGGGCGCGACTACCAAGCGGATCAAAAGGTCGATGATTTCATCCGAACCATTGCCGACAAATATATTTTTTTCCGGTACGTCCAGAAATTTTCCCAGCGCCCCTCTTAGCTTGGCCGATCTGGGGTCGGGATAACGGTTGAGCTCATCATTTAAAACAGGGGAGGAGATTACACTGCCGAAAGAATTTTCATTGGCATCCAAGAGCAGGCCTTCCTGGTAGAGACTTCGCGCGGAGGTATAAGCTGCGAAATTTCTTAAGTTGGGACGGATTAGTGAGTTAATCATATAAGTTTTTGAATCTGATGCTGACCGCATTTTTGTGCGCATTTAGGCCCTCTCTTTCAGCCAGTGTTTCCACGGTCTTTCTTAAGTTTTTAATTCCTTCCCTGGTAACTCTCTGAATTTGCATTTTTTTACCGAAGGATTCCACGGAAAGCGCAGAGAACATTTTGGCGTATCCGGAAGTGGGCAGGGTGTGGTTGCTACCGGTCGCGTAGTCCCCCAAGGGCTCGCTCGAATAAGGACCCAGGAATACCGAACCCGCATTGTTGATTTTCTTCAATATTTTACTTTCGTCCCCGCCCGATATTTCCAGGTGCTCCGGGGCATATTCGTTTATCAATCTGCACGCCTGATCTTCGTTGTCCACAATTATCGCAAAACTATTTTTAAGGGATTTTCGGACGATTTTATCGCGGGAGAGAGTTTTTGCCTGTGCCTGTATCTTTGCCAAGACCTGTTTGGCCAGCGGTAAAGAGGTGGTGACCAGAATCGCCTGGGAATCCTCTCCGTGCTCCAGCTGAGAAAGCAAATCAGCCGCCACCCAGGCCGAGTTGGCATTTTCATCGGCAAAAACCAAAACCTCTGAGGGTCCGGCAGGCATATCAATATCAACTCCTCCATATACGAGCATTTTTGCCGTAGTAACGTATTGATTTCCGGGCCCAAATATCTTTGAAACTTTAGGTATTGATTCGGTGCCATAAGCCATCGCGGCCACCGCTTGAGCGCCACCCACCTTGAAAATTTTGGAGATTCCGCACATATCTGCCGCTACCAATACCGCGCTCGGCACGCTGCCGTCCTTGCCCGGCGGCACACATAAAACAATTTCCGAGCAGCCTGCGATCCGCGCCGGAATACCCAACATGAGTACCGTGGAAGGGTAGGCCGCCGTGCCTCCGGGGATATAAAGGCCAACTTTTTCAATCGGGCGGAATTCTCTCCAGATTCTTACGCCCTTGGTTGTCTCGACCGCCTTCTCTTTTTTTACGACGTTACTTTTATGGAACCTTTCAATATTACTTTTTGCGGCTTTCAATGCGGTTATAACCTCCCTAGACTCTTTCTTGTATGCCTGAGCCACCTCTGATTTGGAAACCTTGAAAGTCTTTAAATCCACTTGGTCAAACTTTTTGGAAAAAGCAAAAAGTGCCTTGTCTTTATACTGCCGCACCCTTCGGATAATTTCAGAAACGACTTCCTCCACATCAGCCTTTTTGCTCCGCCTTCTTTTAATGAGATTTATAATTTTTTGCAGAGAATATTTTTTTGTTGAGACTATTTTCATTGGACTAACTTATTTTTTGAGTAAAATTATACTTAACCCCTTTTTTGATAGGATTTCCGATGAGGATTGCTTCCGATCGCAAGATGGTCCTAATGGGTATCAGGTCAAATTCACGCAGGGTTTTGCCGGTCTGGGTGATATCGCATACCGCATCGGCGGTTTTCAGATAAGGGGCGAGTTCCACGGAGCCCTGCACTACGACTATGGTTGACCTGATTTTGTTTTTCTTCAAAAATGCCCTCAGGATATTCGGGTAACTGGTGGCTATCTTTTTACCCTCGAGCGCGCTTATTGTTTTTAGTTTAGAAATTCTGGGTATGGCGATGACCATTTTACATTTGGCGAAACCCAATCTTTTAACAACTGTTACTTTTTCCTGCGACTCTTCTACAACGTCGAGACCCACTATGCCGAAATCTACCGCGCCTCCGCCCACATACTTTGGGATATCGTCATCCCGGACTTTCACCAAATTAATCGGCGCATTTTTGCAGGCCAACGTGAGCTTTTTATCATCCGCCGGAAAGTTCAGCCCCAAAGAGGCTAAAAATTCATTGCTTGGCTTATTCAACCTCCCTTTTTTCTGTATGGCTATTTTTATTCTCTTGCTTTTCACTTTTTATAATTAAATTAATAAACTAAAAACCCCTTCCAACTTTGGAAGGGGTTGTGTTCGAAAATGTTTTTAAAAATAATTT